>JBAWBG010000281.1:0-7531 GCA_049589695.1 Candidatus Sulfotelmatobacter sp.
CCTCTGGCGCCCGGTGCGCCGCGACCGGCGGGAGCAAAGCCGCGCGCGCCGCGATCGCCGCGTCCGTAAGGCGCGAATCCGCGGTAATTGCCGTGGAAGTAAGCATTGCGGTCATAGAAAGCGTGGCTGTGAAAGCCATAGCGGCCGCCACCATAGCGGAGGTAGCCTCCACGCCAATCAAGACCCCATCCATGCCAGCCCCAGCCAAATCCAAAGAAGGGGCCAACGCCGAATCCTAAGCCGAAAGAAAGGTATGGCCCGCCAACACCCCACCAGGGATAAAAACCCGGCCACAATCCAACCGGATAGCCGTAAATGAGCTGCGGATCGTACTCAGGGACGTACACCACATCCGGATTTGCCGGCGCGATATCGATGTCGTCGCCTTGTTCAGTTACTGTCTGCTGCGGCGTGGTCTGCAGATGTCCCGCCTCTTTGGCTTTTTGGCGCATGACCTGGATGGCTTGCATTACATCGGGGCCCTGGTTGTAGTTCGCGTCGCCGAGCTCGGAAGTCCAGGAGAGATTCTTGTTTAGATTCGCGAGCACGGACGGAAACTGGGTGAGCGCCTTTACGCTGGGATCCCAATCCTGCTGGTTCACGGCGTCGCCTAGATCCTTGCCTTTCAGGTTGGGGTTTTCCTCGAGAAATCGTTCCGCTTCGACAATTTGTGTTGGATAGGCAGATGCGGCCAGTATCTGAGCCACGAGAGCATCGGGATACAACGCGATTGGAGCGACCAATTCCTGCAGCTGTTGAGGGGACAGCGCGGAGGATTGGGGCGCGCCCGGCGGCGGAGGTGTTTGATCCTGGGGCTGAGCTGGTGGCGGAGGCGCCTGTTCCTGGGGTTGATCCTGTGCCCAAGCCGGAGCGGCCAGCAAACAACCTGCCAGCATTACCGACGCCAGGGCATAGGCAATCGTTTTGGAAAATTTATCCATTATTTTATAAGTCATAGATTCTCCTGCCTGTTCGCACCCGATACGCGGGCAAACATCCTTACCGTGCTTACTGTTACAAACACCTTCAGATGCTAAAAGTTGCCCTTCGGGTACATCGAATTGGGCATGGAACAAGCGGCGAATTTATGGTTTATGGTCACAAATGCCTGCCTACGCGGCAAGGTCCTGCAATGCAAATTCAGGCGTGCCTGAATTCCTTAGATACGAATCGAAAAAGCGAAGCAGCGATGGCGTCTGGCTGCCAACGCCGGCAAACAGCAGGACCGGAACGTCGGGTTTGATGCGATTCATCTCCGCCCGCACAGCGGCGCCGGTAGCATCGGGCAGATCGTACTCGAGAAGAACACCATCGACGTGGCGAGTTTTGAACAGATGGAGCGCCTGATCGGCGCGAGTTGCCTCAACAACCTCGTAGCCGGCGGTTTTCAGCATGAATTTCAGCTCGCCCATGTATTCCGGGCGGTTCTCCGCGCAAAGAACTCTAATGTCGGTCATTTTATCTGGCTCCTTCGTCTTTGAAAATATCCGAGCTGATGTCTTTGCCCTTCTGGCAGCGGCAGTTCTCGCGGAAGTATTTCGCGGAGAGCCCAATCGATGCGATCGACTGCTTCGACGATGACACGATTCAATTCCTGATTGTCGGTTTCGTCCAGTGAAAGAGCGACGGGGCTCAGCGCGTTCCGGATGTGATGATTCATCTCGGCGATCACCTGCATTCGCGCCATGACGAGGCGGTGCCGTTCGCGGCTCATATGGACTAACTTCGCGACCAGGCAGCTGACCACCAAAGCGGATAAGCCCTCCGCCAGCAGCCTCTCGGGATGCGGTCCGATATCGGGTACAAGCAGGGAGTGCATCAGTTCGGTCGCGAGAAAAGAAACAATACCCACCCCGAGTGCGGCGAACAGAATGAAGCGGCGCGAATTCGGCTCAATCCAAAGCGTTTTTCGAACTGCGCGCAACTCCGGGAAACGGATCCGCCGAGCCGTGAGTCGCCGCTCGGGAGCGTCGGTGTCTAACACTGCGCCTCCTTGGAGGTTTTACGGTTGCGGCTTTCTTGCAGGTTATGGTTGAGCTGCTCTTCGCGCTTAAGAGCGTTGTTGAGTTCCTGAACAATGTGCAGTAATTCGTTGGGATCTTTAGCCTCAAGGGCGGCGTTACATAACTGTCTCCAGTTCTTATCGTCTTGCTCGAGCATGGTACATTTCCTCCAGAACTATTGGCTTCTATGAGTGGAATATTGCTGCTGGCACTAGCCGTGGTGAGCAACGCGCCAAGAAAGAAGCACAAGGATCAGCTGATAGGAGGAGGACGGTTGTAATGCCAACCGTCGTTTACGAATTCGACAAAAGTAGCCGCGGGATAAACGGCGTGAGGCGAAACGGCGGGCAGCGGAGCAGTTCGGGGACCGCTCGGAGCACTCGCCAACTGAGAGTCTTCGTGATCAAAGCATTGTCGATGGTCGTGGTCCGCTGCAGTGCGGAAGGTTAAGCTATGGGAACTAAGGGGAAAATGCGTGGGCGCACTGCGGGCAAATAACATGCTGAGTGCGGCGATACACACGATCGCGGCGCGGTACGCGATCAGGCCGCACACGCTTCTCGAAATGCGCCACAAAGGCGCCATGCGTTCACCCCACACTGTAGTTTGATTATTCTACTGCCGTTTTGGTTAGCTATTGACGAATCTTTACTTGAAACACCGAGAAACACATCCGTATCTATTGACGGCTCAATGACAAAGCAGAAAAGCGATTAGTGAGTTAGAACACCGAGTGAGGCAACAACCAGGCGAAGCTTAACATCTCTCGAAGGCCTAGAGGAAAGTTGATGAGTGTTCTCGAGTTTAGCTTGATTGTAGCGGCGGGTTCGCTGGTCGCCGGTTTTCTGGGAGCACTGACTGGCCTGGGTGGCGGCGTGGTTATCGTTCCCATGCTCACCCTGCTGCTTGGAGTGGACATCCGCTACGCCATCGGGGCGTCATTGGTATCGGTAATCGCAACTTCCTCGGGAGCGGCGGCGGCCTACGTGAGAGAAGGCATATCGAACATCAGGATCGGAATGTTTCTCGAAGTCGCGACCACTCTTGGCGCAATTGCGGGGGCAATTCTCGCGACGCATATTTCCACCGGCGCAGTCTCTGTAGTTTTTGGAGTGGTGTTGATCGGCTCGGCGTCACTTTCCTGGAAGCGCCCTGCGAAAAATGCGAGTGATGCTTTGCCGGACGCGCTGGCCACCCGGTTGCGATTGAATGGGAGTTTTCCTGAAGATGGCGGCATTCGAAAATATAACGTGCGGCGGGTGCCGCTGGGTTGGGGTCTGATGTTTGGCGCCGGGACGTTATCCGGATTGCTGGGCATCGGTTCGGGAGCAATGAAGGTTCTCGCCATGGATCAGGCGATGAAAATTCCGTTTAAGGTTTCGACTACAACCAGCAACTTCATGATCGGGGTCACGGCCGCGGCGAGCGCGGGAATTTATTTATCCCGCGGATATATTGATCCTGGACTTTCCATGCCGGTCATGCTGGGAGTTCTTGTTGGATCGCTGCTAGGCACGCGGGTTCTGGTGTGGGCGCACCCAAAATGGTTGCGGCGCGTGTTCAGCATCGTGATTGTGGTTCTCGGAAGCGAAATGCTCTACAAGGGAATTTCCGGAAGGATTTGATATATGCCCGAGGAACAAAGCCGGGAACAAGGCGGGACCGATCCACATCGGGCCGATCAAGCTTGGACGGATCAGCGGATGGAAATATTAATCGGCCAACTTCTGCGCGCCGGGGTGATGCTGGCGGCAGCGGTGGTATTGCTCGGCGGGGCTGTGTATTTGGTGCGTCACGGACGTTCGCCCGCTGACTATCATGTATTTCGGGGCGAGCCTGCTGACCTCCGCGGCGTTGGCGGCATCGTGCGCGAGGCGTTGGCGCTCCGCGGCAAAGGCATCATCCAGTTAGGACTGCTGTTGCTGATTGCGACTCCGGTGGCGCGGGTTGCCTTCTCGATATTTGGATTCGCCGAGGAGCACGACCGCATGTACGTGGTAATCACGGTGATCGTGCTATTGGTTTTGATTTACAGTCTGACGGGCTCTCCCGGGCTGTAACCAGGCGGAATTCATTATGCCCGCGACAGACGAGGAGAACCGCCCCCCGACGGTTCTCCCCGTAAGTTCAGTTCTCCGCCGAAGGCCCAACGAGCGGTCCCGTGGCGCAGAACGAGCAAGGAGTAACTCCCAGGTTCGGACTCGCATATTTCTTCTCAGGTCCGAAAGCGACTGGTGAACCTGACGCCAGCTATCGCTGCGCCCCCAAGGAACTCCTACTACTATTAGCGGGAAAATCTGGGAAAAACTGTCACGCTTGTCAGTAAAAACAAAACGTTAAGGCAGTGCCTCGATCCGAAATGGTCTGGAAGGACGATGATCTTTGTGATAAGCTGTGGCTCAAATTTGGCGGGCAGTTTACGTCAAATCCTTCCCCAAGCTACTGAGGACTCCCGTCCCATGACCAGGGCTTCTTCCTCTGAAATTACTCAACTTCTGCATGATTGGCGGGGTGGGGATCAGCTTGCCCTGAACCGGCTGACGCCGGTGGTGTACGAGGAACTGCACCGGATGGCGAAGCATTATATGGCCCGGGAAAGGGACGGGCACACGCTGCAGACAACGGCACTGATCAATGAAGTTTATCTGCGGCTGGTCAAGGTGAAAGAAGTGGAGTGGCAGGACCGGGCGCATTTTTTTGCGGTTTCAGCGCAGTTGATGCGGCGCATCCTCACGGATTTTGCGCGCTCGCATGGTTACCAGAAGCGCGGCGCGGGCGCGCGTCATGTTCCTTTGGATGACGCGCTATCGCTCTCCGCGGAACCGGCGATCGACCTGGTGGCGTTGGAGGATGCGCTGACGCAGTTGGGCGCAACCGACGCAAGAAAAAGCAAGGTAGTGGAACTGCGATTTTTTGGCGGGATGACCATAGATGAGACGGCGGAAGTATTGCAGATCTCTCCTGAAACGGTGATGCGGGACTGGAGCCTGGCACGGGCGTGGCTGCTACGCGAACTCGATGGAGGAGTGAGCGATGGAGCCTGAACGCTGGCAGGATGTGGAGCGCATTTACCACTCCGCATTGCAGTGCGATGGGAGCCAGCGAAGTCTTTTCCTGGAAAAAGCTTGTGGCGAAGATCGTAGTCTGCGGGTAGAGGTAGAGTCGCTGCTGAGGTACGCGCAGCGTTCGGAAGAGCTGTTTGAAGCGCCGGCTTTGGAAGTTGTAGCCCGCAGCCTGGCCGAGGATCTGCGCACTCAGGAGCGCAGGCGAGCCGACAAAATGATCGGCGCGCGGATCGCGCAATACCGCATCCTGGACAAGCTTGGCGAAGGAGGAATGGGCGACGTTTACCGCGCAGTCCGGGCGGACGACGAATACGAAAAGCAAGTCGCCATAAAACTGGTGCGGCAAGGCCTGGACACGGAATCTGGCTACGAGCGGTTCCGCAAAGAGCGGCAGATTCTGGCCGGTTTTGAGCATGAGAACATCGCCCGCCTGCTCGATGGCGGTACGACCGACGAGGGCTATCCCTACTTTGTCATGGAATTGGTGGAAGGCCAGCCGATTGATGAATATTGCGATCAGGGCAGGCTGGGAGTGGAAGCGCGGATCAATCTTTTCCAGAGTGTCTGTTCCGCCGTGCAGTATGCCCACCAGCGGTTGGTGGTGCACCGGGATATTAAGCCCAGCAATATCCTGGTGACCGCCGAAGGCGTTCCGAAGCTGCTCGATTTCGGGATTGCAACCATTCTCAGCGCCGAAACGTATTCTCCCGGAGCCGAACCCACGGTGACCGTGCAGCGGATGTTGACACCGCAGTTTGCCAGCCCCGAGCAGCTTCGCGGCGAAGTGATTACCACGGCAAGCGATGTCTACTCCCTGGGAATGGTTCTCTACAAATTGTTGACCGGTTGCTCGCCCTACGTGCTGCATACGAGTTCCTCGTACGACCTGGCGCATGCTATTTGCGAAGTCGAACCGGAGAAGCCGAGCACAGTCGTCGGACGATCGGGCCAGAGCAGACCGCGTCAGACCGTCAGCCCTCAGTCCATCGGTGCTCAGATCATCGAAACTCAGAACGAAGAGCGGCAAAGCGACGATGGCAAGAGCATAAACCGTAAGCAGCGATTGTCAAAGGCTCCGCCGCAAAACGTAAGCAGTTGCCGGAATACAACTCCGGAGAAATTACGCCGCAAGCTGTCCGGTGATCTGGATCAGATATTGCTGAAGGCTTTGCGCAAGGAACCACAATTGCGCTACGGGTCGGCGCAGGATTTCGCCGAAGACCTGCGGTGCTACACCCTCGGTTTGCCAGTGTCGGCACGGCGTGGAACGTTCAGCTACCGCAGCGGCAAGTTTATCAAGCGGCATAAACTCTCTCTGGCGGTGACTGCATTTTTTGCCCTGGTTGTGCTAGCGGGAGCGGTGGCCATTGTGCGCGAAGCCCGCATTGCGGAGCGGCGTTTTAATGACGTGCGCAAACTGGCCAATTCCCTGCTGTTCGATATTCACGATAGCATCCGCGATTTGCCAGGATCGACGGCGGCACGGAAATTGCTTGTAGACCGGGCGTTGCAATATCTGGACAGCCTTTCGCACGAGTCGTCCGGCACGCCGGGCTTGCAGCGCGAGTTGGCCTCAGCGTATGAGAGAGTCGGAGACGTTCAGGGAAATCCCTATTACGCAAATCTCGGGGATACTGCAGGAGCTACGGAAAGCTTTCGCAAAGCTTTACAGATCCGGCTCGCGCTGGCGGGCGATCAACGGGGATCGCCGGAGGATCGAGCAGCGTTGGCGGGTGTCTACGTGAAGCTGGGTTTTGTCCTCAGAGCGGCCAACAATTTTCCGGCAGCTTTCGAAGCTCTGCGGCGGGCCTATCCGATCACGGAGAAGTTGGCGGCTGACCAAAAGGACGATCCAAAAGCGCAAGATACTTTAGCCGGAGTTTGTTTCGCGATGGCGCAGTGTCTGGGCGACATGGGTGATGTCGCCGGGGCGCTGGAGTATTACCGCAAGTCGGCGATTATTCGCGAGGCCATTACCGGCGGATCGGCCGTGTTCCAGGCGGGCGTTCAAACCAGACTTGCAGGCGTTTATGGGTATATGGCAGGCGTCGAGCATTTGAAGGGCGATCTGGATGCGGCGATTTCGCTACAAGGGAAAGCCCATGACATCCTGATTCCGCAAGCAAAGGCCGATCCACAGAACGCCAGACTCCAGCAATTCGTGCTGGAAAATGAATATTGGACTGGATATTACATGGCGGAGAAAGGTCTTTTCGCGCAGGCTTTGCCTCACCTTCAGACCGCGCTTGCAGGATACCGAAAGCTGACTTTAGCGGATCCCCACGACGTGCTGGCTATGCGCTATTTGGGCAAATGCTACACCAGCGTGGGCAAGGCGCTTGCTGCGGACGGCAAAGCGAGCCAGGGTATTCAGTCGGCTCGGGAGGGGGTTCGGATTCTTGAAGGCTTGGTTGCCGCCGACCGCGCCGATACTGCCTTTAAACCCTCTGACCTGGCCTACGC
>JBAWBG010000282.1:0-3387 GCA_049589695.1 Candidatus Sulfotelmatobacter sp.
CCTTCATATAGCGAAGCTGAGTTTCTTTGAAATTGGCGGTAATCCAGACGTCGTTGAGCGGGATGACCTTCATCAACTCCTGGCCGGGAGCCACGTTCTGCCCTACATCTACGGTGCGATCGCTGACGATACCCGCGACGGGAGAAGTAATCTTTGTGTACTGCAGGTTCAGTTGCGCCTGATCGAGGGCGGCTTTCTTTTGCAGCACTTGCGCCTCGGCCGATGCGGCACGGGAGCGGCTGATCTGCATTTGCCGCGGTGCGGTCTGGGCGTAGCTATAGTTGGCTTCCGCCTGTACCAATTTTCCTTGCGCTTGCGTTACCTGCGACTGAGCGGCGTCGGCCAAGTCTCGGCCCGAGTCGACGGCGGCGGCGCTGGCTCTGGCGGATGCCACCGCCTGATCGTATTGCTGTTGGGAAATTTCCTGCTTATCGACCAGTTGCCGGTAACGTCCCAAATCATTTTGCGCTTTCACGTCGTTCGCTTCGGCTTGTGCAAGTTGCGCCTTGGCTGACGCGAACTGCTGCCTGGCGGCGGCAATTCCTGCCCGCGCACTGGCAACGTCCGCTTCGGTGGAAGAGACCTGGCTGGTCGTGTTCACTGAGGTGATAGGTATGTTCACGCCGGCAGCAGCGGCGGCGGCCTGCGCATCCTCGAAGTCAGCGAGCGCGCGTTCATAGGCAACCTGATAATCGGCCGGATCCAGTTCGACCAAAACGGTTCCAGGCTGCACATACTGATAATCCTGGACGGCCAGCTTGGTCACGTGGCCGGAGACGCGGGCGCTGATGGAATTGATATAACCATCGACTTGAGCATCATCCGTATCTTCATAACTAGTCACGTATCGGTAGACAAAGAATCCGACCACTAAAAGAACAACTATGCCGATGATAATGGCGATACGGAACCCAGGGCTGGCAGTGCGAGCAGGGCGGCGGAAGTCACGTTCGGTGGAGGGCAGCGGCTTACGCGATTCGCCTTGATCCGGCTGACTCTCTGGCGGGTTTTGCGTCGGGCTTTGCGTGGTCGGTTCCATAGTTGTCGGTTCCATAGATATCGGTTCCATAGATATCGATTAGTGCTGGCCTTTCAAATACCTTGCCACTCCTTGTTCAGCATCTCCGATGGCGCGAGCCAGTTCCACCTTGGCCAGGTTATGCGCGTACAGGCTCTGGATATAACTCTCGTGGGCGGCGGCGACAGATTCCTGCGCCTGAACCACCTCCAGATTATCGGCAACACCCGCGGTAAAACGATCGCGTGACTGGGTAAGAGTTTGCTCTGCCAGGTCGACGGAACTGCGGGCGACCTCGACCTGATCCGAGGCGGAGTTCAGATCAAGCAGTGCGCTGCGAACTTCATAATCGATGCGACCGCGCAGATCACCGAGCTGCGAACGAGCCTGCTTTAACAGAGAGTCGGCTTCCAGTACATCGCTATGAACTCTTCCTCCGACAAAGATGGGAATGTTGAGTCCTCCATTTACTTGCCAGGTTCCATTTGACTGGCTCGGATTGACGCCGATGTCTCCGTAATTGGCGTCGAGACCAAGAGTAGGATAGCGACCCGCTGCCGCGGCGCGGCGAGCAAGCTCCGCGGCCCGTACCTGCGCCTGAGCCGCCTGGTAGTCGGAGCGCGAGCTATAAGCCCGCTGCAAATACACATCGATTGGCAATGGGGGCAACGCCTGGTATGGAGCCTTCTCGGTTAACGCAAACTCCTGGCCCGACGGCAAGCCAATAATGCGAGCAAGCGACAGCTTTTGCTTGGCGAAATCATTTCGTGCCGCTATCAACTGCTGCTGCCGCGTTTGCAATTCAACCTGAGAGCGTAAGGCATCGATGGCCGGAGTGAGTCCGGCTTTCTGTTGATCGGTCGCTTTGTTATACAACGCCTGCGCATTGCTGACCTGCGCAATGGCCGTTTCGATGCGCGCGGCATTGGCGATGGCCAGGAGGTAAGCGTTTCCGACGGCCAGAACGACGAGTTCTCTCGCATCTTTGTAGCTGTACTTCGCGGACTTCAGTCGTTCCGTCGCAGCGCGTTCCTGCTCAAGATCATGAAAATTGAAGATGGATTGACTTACTGTAGCGCGCACATCGAAGTAGTTGAAAGGACCAATCACGGGAGGAACGGGGAATGGGAAGACGTTGCTCTTAAGACCAAGTGCGGTCAGACTCAAGGTTTGAACATCTTCCTGAATTCGACCTTCCAGGTCAGGCAGCAGGTTGCTGAGTTCTTTCCATCGCTCGCCGCGCGCTGTAATGGTTTGGTCCCCGGAAAGAAGAAGACCCAGATTGTTCCGCAATCCACGGTCGATGGCATCCTGAAAACTAAGTTGCAAGACTTCCGCGGTCGCTGCGCCCTCGGGCTGGCTCCCGGTGAAGGTACTTTGCGATCCCGGCAACGAGATAGAGGGAGATGGCGAGGTATTTTGGCCCATCAGGGAAGGCACGCAAACCAGCGAAAGGAGCATCCACGCCAAAAATATGCGGTTTGAAGGAAGTATAAGGCGATCCATTTCCAATTCTGAAAAGAGTCCCATTATAGAGTTTTTTCGAGACGCCCCTAATCATTGCATGCGCTACAGCATAACGCGTTGGTATTGATTCGCTTACGGTTCCACGGGATGCAAAAGCTGAAGTCAGAACCAGTCTAATACAGGGCACCTTTAGTCCCCGTCACCGTTGGATGCGACGAGCGTTCTTGCGGGTAAACCCAATTAATATAAATTCCTGCCCGAGTGCAGCCCGCTACTTTCGGCACTTGGACCTGCGGGCAATTCACCATAGAGTAAGTGATCAAGAGATAGCGCCGTGTGCCGCATTCGTATGTGGTTCGTTGCAATAGTCGTGTGTACGGCTATGGCAACGCCTGTTGCGGCGCGAACACGCGGGGCGCTGCACCGGAAAATAATCAACAAGGTTGAGCCAGTTTATCCGGAACTCGCAAAACATATGAATATTGGCGGAACGGTCAAAGTGGAAGTGGTAATTCGTCCTAACGGCAGCGTCAAATCGACGAAGATCGTGGGAGGAAGCCCGGTCCTGCTTGACTCTGCCAAAGAGGCAGTTCTTAAGTGGAAGTTTGCGCCTTCGCCGGAAGAAACTACCGAAGTTGTTGAAGTTTCGTTTGTATCCCCGTAGACGTGTTTCGGATGACTTAGGTAATCTTGTCGAGCGGTGACGCGTGGTTCAACCTGAACACGCGGGTGGTTCGTCAACGCGTGGTCTTCTAGCGCGGCTGATTCTCCAACCCGGTCCCCCAACTAAGATCCGAACAGAGCCTTATGAGTGATTCAAAGTCGAGAACAGCAGCAACGGACTGGACTGGCTTACTGGCCGATCCGGACTTGGCCCGCAACCTGGGAAGGCTGCTACAAAT
>JBAWBG010000283.1:0-1671 GCA_049589695.1 Candidatus Sulfotelmatobacter sp.
GGCCGGAATAGATATCGGCGCCACCGAGATCTATGTTGCCGTAGCGGCCGATCGAGATGCCGAGCCGATTCGTAGCTTCGCCACGTTCACCCAGGACCTCAACGATCTCGCCGACTGGTTGCAGCAATGCGGAATCCGCACGGTTGCCATGGAGTCCACCGGAGTTTACTGGATTCCGTTGATGCAGATTCTGCAAGCTCGTGGACTGGAGGTCTATCTGGTCAACGCGAAGCACGTCAAAAATGTCCCGGGACGGCGCACCGACGTTTCCGACTGTCAGTGGCTGCAATACCTTCACTCGGTCGGCCTGCTGCGGGCGTCCTTCCGCCCGGCAGCGGAGGTTTGCGCCATCCGATCGTTGCTGCGGCACCGCGATAGCTTGGTAGAGATGGCGAGCACGCACGTCCAACACATGCAGAAAGCGCTCGACCAAATGAACCTGCAGATTCATCACGTCATCAGTGACATCACCGGAACCACCGGGCTGGCCATTCTGGATGCGATTGTCGCCGGCAATCGCGACGTGCAGGCACTGGCTGCCCTCCGCGATCCGCGGATCCGAGCCAGCCAGGATACGATCGCCAAGAGCTTAGTGGGTGACTACCGGCGGGAGCATTTGTTCACGCTGCGGCAGTCGGTCGGCTTGTACCGGGAATATCAGCGACAAATCGCTGCCTGCGAGGAAGAGATGCAGGAGCTGATGAAGGACCTTACCACCAGGGCTGATCCGCTGGTGAACCTTCCCGCGGCCAAAGAATCGGTAAAGAAATGCAAGGCGATGCCGGCCAAGGCGATGGCGCTGCGCGAAGAAGCTTATCGCATTCTGGGAGTGGATCTAACTACCATCCCCGGGATCGGCGTCTTGCACGTACAGACAATACTGGCCGAGTTGGGGGGTGAGGTCTCAAGATTCCGCAGCGCCGGCGCCTTCAGTTCGTGGATGGGATTATGCCCGGACAACGACATTAGCGGCGGAAAGGTGCTGTGGAGCGGGACGAGAAAGGTGAAGAATCGAGTTGCCGGGAGTCTCCGTATGGCCGCTCAGTCGCTGCAAAGGAGTGAGTCGGCACTGGGCGAATTCTATCGTCGCATGCGAACCAGGCTGGGGGCCCCCAAAGCGATTACCGCTGCTGCGCACAAGTTAGCTCGCATCGTTTACCACCTGCTCAAAACCAGAGAACCCTATGACGAAAGCGTTTTCGCCAGAGCGGAAACCAGACACCGCCAACGCCGAGAAACCCGGCTCCGGGCCCTGGCTCAAACTCTTGGCTATACCCTCTCGCCAGTTAGCGTCTGAGGAGGCTACCTCTGAAACTTGGAGTTCCTTGGGAGAGACTTGCTGGCGGAGGGAAGTGAATTCGAACCTCAGATACTGTTTGAAACATGATCTGATGTATTCGGTTCCGATATTCACCGACGGATGCCGAGTCGTTGTCCTTAAACCGTGGATCGAACGTGATGATTCCGCCCACTGTCGAGCAGTCAACACCGAAGCTCTTCAGAACGGTATCCGAAGTTCGAATTCACTTCCCTCCGCCACGTAGTCTCAACTCCCAAGGAACTCCAAGTTTCAGAGGTAGCCTCCTCAGACGCTAACTGGCGAGAGGGTATAGCCAAGAGTTTGAGCCAGGGCCCGGAGCCGGGTTCTCGGCGTTGGCGGTGTCTGGTTTC
>JBAWBG010000284.1:0-12862 GCA_049589695.1 Candidatus Sulfotelmatobacter sp.
CCACCGCACCGGAGTTGCGGCCGTATTCGGCGTCGAATGTATTGCTGATAACGCGAAACTCCTCAATCGCGTCCGGCGTCGGCTGGATGGTGGGCAGGTTCACGAACTGATCGTTGGCGTCGCCGCCGTTCACGCTGAAATTATTGGCGCGCCCGCGGCCCCCGTTCACGGAAACGGCTCCGGCGTCATCGCTGCCATAGAAGGTCCCGCCGCTCGAACCCAACTGCGATTGCACGCCGGGTTGCAATTGAAGAAATTGATACGTGTCTCGAGCATTCAGCGGAAGCTCATTCACGGAACGGTTGTTGACCACCGCGCCCAACTGTGTGCTGGTGGTGTCGACCAGCGGAGCTTCGGAGGTTACATCGACAATTTCCTGAGCTGCGCCAAATTGCATGGTCATGTTCAGCGTGATGACTTGATTCACGTCGAGCGCGATACCTTTGTGAATGTCCTTCTTGAATCCCGGGAGTTCCAGGGTAACGGTGTAGGTGCCGACGGGCAGGTCGGGGAATACGTAGTCGCCGCTGCCGCTCGTCTGGGCATCCCGAGCAACTCCAGTCGCGGCGTTCACCGCAGTCACTTTCACTCCGCTGAGCACGGCGCCGCTGGGATCGGCCACGCGGCCAAGAATGCGTCCGCCGGTTCCTTGAGCAAGCAGAGAAGTGGGCAAGAGAGAGATCGCGATGATCAGGCAAATCGCTTCCAGACACAACTTTTCCGGACACATAGTCCAGCGGGCTCGCAGTGACGGCATGGAACCTCCAAGCATCTTTGGCAGAAGGATTTTTTCTTGAAAGCGACAGCTTGTGTGCAGCCACAACCTTGCTATAATCCCGCAAGGTTAGAGAAGAGGTACGCGTACTGTCAAGGAGAAAAACGCGCTGCCTCGGATAGAAAACTTTCATACGCTGCCGATTAAAGATGAATTTATCGAGCGCTGAACCTTACTTAAAGATTGGAGATGTGGCTCGGCGCGTCGGTGTTTCACCGTCCGTGATCCGGTCATGGGAGAGTTTGGGTCTAACGCGACCGCGGCGCACGGAGAGCAAATACCGGCTCTATTCGGCCGATGATGTCAAGCTCTTGAAGCGGGCGCGGTTTCTGCGCAAAGTGCGCGGGTTGAACGCGGCTGCGATTGTGGAATTACTGCGGCGCGAAGGCCGGGCGCGTCCGGCAGTGGACGGAAGCGCTGCAGCAATCGGATCGCACCTGCGGCAGTTGCGCGCGAAGCAGAAGCTCTCTCTGGCGCAGGTGGCGCGTGCGGTTGGCATCTCGGTGGGATTTTTGAGCGCCCTGGAACGCTCGCAGATGAGCGGGTCGGTGGGAACCCTGCGCAAACTGACGCGATTTTATAAGACCAACATTCTGGATTTTTTCGATGCCACGGGGGCCAGCACCCGGCAAGTACGTCCGGCCCAGAGAAAAATTCTGGAAGCTGGTCCGGGGGTGCGCATGGAGTTGCTGGCTTGGGGGAATACGGTGATGGAGCCACATCTGTTTCGGGTGGCGCCGGAGGCGGGCAGCGGCGATTCTTACACGCACGAGGGCGAAGAGTTCCTCTACGTGTTGCGCGGTCAATTGATGATCGAGTTGGAGAAGGAAGAATATCTGCTCAAGGCCGGAGACAGTTTTTATTTTGAGAGCGCGACCCCTCATCACTGGAGAAATCCGGGGCGAACGGAGACTCTACTGCTGTGGGTAAATACGCCACCGACCTTCTGAATCGTATCTTCTATTTCTAATTTCTGTAGACGGCGGCTTGGGCAAGGTCGTTACGAACTGCGAGGGATTATGGATTTCCGCCGATCGCTGATACTACGGGCATTGATACTAGCGAATCTTCTGACGATCACCATTTTTGCAGGTTCCTGCGCGAAGAAGACTCCGACGCTGAATTTGCTGGTATGGGAGGGTTATGCCGATCCCTCATTCGTCAAGGCTTTTGAAGAACAGCATCATTGTAAAGTTACGGCGTCGTACATGGGTTCGAGCGACGAACTGGTTGCTAAACTCCGCGGTGGCAGCGCTGGGAACTATGATGTTATTTCGCCCTCGAGCGATGTGGCCACCTCGATCGCCGCAGCGGGACTGGCGGCCCCGCTGGACTTGAAGAAAATTCCCAGCTACACACAGCTCTCGCCACAGCTTACTTCGCTGCCACTGGTCCGTATGAAGAGTCAGGTTTATGGAGTGCCGTTCATGTGGGGCCCGGATCCGCTGATTTACGACACTACGGTTTTCACGCAGCCGCCAGACAGTTGGAATGTGTTGTGGGATCCGAAATACCGCGGCAGGATTTCTGTGTGGGACGATCTGTCGACGATCTATATGGCGGCGCAGGTTCTCGGATTCGACAAGCCCGAACCGTCACAGCTTTACAACCTGAGTGATGAACAGTTGGAAGCAGTGAAGAAGAAGTTGCTGGAGTTGAAACCGAATATCCGCAAGATGTGGTCGACGGGTGGGGAGTTGACAAATCTCTTTCAGAATCACGAAGTCGTCGCCGCAATGGGATGGCCACTGATGACCAATCAGTTGCGTAAGATCAACTTTCCGGTGGGCGAGACGATTCCGAAAGAGAATACGACTGGCTGGATCGATCACCTGATGATCACTGCGGGCAGTGAGAACAAGGATCTTGCCCACGAATTTCTCGAATACATGATTGAGGCGCAGACGCAGAAAAAGATAACCGATGTTACTGGATATACGCCGGCGAATCCGCAGGCAGCGCAGTTCATGACTCCTGAAGAAGTGAAGGGCCTGCACCTGGACGATGTCGATAATTATCAGAAGCGACTTTATTTTTGGCAGAACGTGCCGCGGCGCGCCAAGTACAACGAAATATGGAATGAAGTGAAAGCGGCGCAGTAGAAAGGCTTTCCAGCCTTGGCTTCCCGAGGCTCAAATAGTTGGGACTGATGACTACCTCTGAGATCGCGATGATGTCTGCCGCCGGTGCTGTGGGTCGAGCGCCGCTGCTCAGGATTCGAAATGTTGCCAAGAGTTTTGGCAAGAACGCGGTGTTGCGCGATATTTCGTTGGATGTAGCGGAGGGAGAATTTCTCACAATCCTGGGAGAGAGTGGGTCGGGCAAGACGACGTTGTTGCGAATCATTGCCGGGTTTGAAACGGCGACTGCGGGCGAAGTGTGGATGGGAGACGAACAGTTGGATCGTCAACCTCCCTACCGTCGCCGCGTGAATACGGTGTTTCAGTCCTATGCGCTGTTTCCGCACCTCACTGTAGAGCAAAACGTGGGTTACGGACTGCGCGTGGCCAAGAAGCCAAAAACGGAAATCGTCTCTCGGGTTTCGGAAGCGCTGGAAAAAGTAAAGATGTCGGCGCACGCGAAATCCAGGCCCTCGAAAATCAGCGGAGGTCAGCAACAGCGGGTTGCGTTGGCACGGGCTTTGGTGAACCGTCCGCGGCTGCTATTGCTGGATGAGCCGCTCTCGGCGCTGGACGCGAACTTGCGGCGGCAGATGCAAATCGAGTTGAAATCTCTGCAGCGCGAAGTGGGAATTTCGTTCATCTTCGTCACTCACGACCAGGAAGAAGCGATGGTGATGTCAGACCGGATCGCGTTGCTGCGCTCCGGCGAACTGGAGCAGGTGGCAACGCCTCGAGAGATTTATGGACGTCCGGCAACAGCCTATGTGGCTCAGTTTATCGGGCACACAAACCTCTTGAAAGGTGAAGTGCATAAGGGAGTTGTGAACTGCGGTCCCTTTACGTGGACAGCGCCGCTGGCGGATGGTCCAGCTCAGTTTTCATTGCGCCCGGAAAATATTCGGCTAGCCTTGGATAATATGCGCGAGGCTGGCAACGTTCGCATCCACGGAAAGGTAAGCCATCAGGCATTTCACGGAGCAACGGAATTGATCTGTGTGGAATGTGGCAACGGGCTGATGCTGGTCGTGCGGATTCCTGCCAGCGGGGCACCACTGGACAACATCGAACTGGAATTTTCGCCCGCGGATGTTGTTCTAGTGCGCGAGTCTGCGGAAAGAACCTGATGTTTTCCCGTGCTTACAAAACGGCGGTAGCGTTGCCTCCGTTAGTCTGGGTGACAGTGTTTCTGCTCGTGCCGTATCTGCTGATGTTCTGCTACAGCTTCTGGTCGGTCTCAGCATCGCAGACCATCGTGCATTCGTGGAACCTCGATAACTACCGTCAATTGCTGCGAGTCGATGTTTACTGGCAGACTTTGCTGCGCTCGATGTGGATTGCCGCGCGCGTAACAATTTTTGCGCTTCTGCTCGGGTATCCAGTGGCGTATTTTCTTTCCTTTTATGCAGGAAGAAAAAAAGATCTGCTGTATCAGTTGGTAATCATCCCACTATGGGTCAGCTATCTGGTGCGGGCCTATGCGTGGAAAACGATTTTAGGTTCGGACGGCGTGCTGAATACTTTGCTGCAGTATGTGCACGTGACCAAGCATCCGCTGGAATTCTTGCTCTACAGTCCGTTTGCCGTGGTGCTGACGCTGACGCACATCTACACTCCCTTTGCTTTCCTGCCGATTTATGCAGCGCTCGAGCACATTCCGCGCAATCTGGTGGAGGCATCGCACGACCTGGGCGCAAGTCCGGGGCAGACATTTTGGAGAGTGATTTTTCCGCTGTCGATTCCGGGAGTGGTTGCCGGAGCGACGTTTGCCTTCGTGCTGAGCCTGGGTGATTTTCTGGCACCGCTGTTGCTGGGCGGCCCGAGCGGCATCATGATTTCAAACATCGTGGTCAGTCTGTTCGGCGCGGCCTATAACTGGCCGCTGGGAGCGGCGATTTCTTTGTGTATGTTGCTGTTAGTCGTGAGCCTCCTATTTCTCTCTGAGCGCTTGGAAAAGAAATGGAGCTTCTCGTGAGCGATAACAGGCTCGACTCAAGCTCACGCTGGCTGCTCTTTCACGCCGGGGCAGTTTTCGCGTTCCTCTATTTGCCGATTGCTATCCTTATTATCTATTCGTTCAACGGCGAGGGCGTTGGCGGATTCCCGCCGCATCATCTCACTCTCGATTGGTATCGCACGCTTTTGGCTGATGGGGCGATCTGGGATTCGGTGCTCAACAGCTTACAGGTGGCGTTTGCCGCGATGGCTATTGCGCTTATCTTCGGCGTACCCGCCGCGCTAGCTCTGGAGCGGGCGCAGTTTCCAGGCAAAGCGTTGTTCCGTCGATTAGTGCTTCTGCCATTGATCTTGCCGGGGATTATTACCGGGCTTTCTCTGCTGATGCTATTCAACGCGATGGGAACGCAGCTCAGCTTGATGACAATTATTCTGGGACACGGGACTGCGTTGATCTCCGTGGCAACCACGGAAGTATTCGCCGGTCTGAACAAGCTTGATCGGGCGCAGGAGGAGGCATCGCTCGACCTCGGCGCAAATTACTGGCAAACATTCTGGCGCATCACCGTACCGAACCTAAAACTGCCGATCATCGGCGCGGCTCTGCTGATTTTTACGCTTTCGATGGACGAGATCGCAGTCAGCTTTTTTCTGATTGGGCGCGACAATACTTTGCCGCTGGAAATCTGGGGCCGGCTGCGACGAGGCATTACACCGGAGATCAACGCTGTCTCCACGATTATTTTTTTGTTCTCGCTGGTCGCGATCATGCTCTGGTACCGCTTGCGCAGGCGCGGTGAATCGGGAACGGACGTGGGCGTCGAAATGGTCGAGGCTGTGGAAGGGAAT
This sequence comes from Candidatus Sulfotelmatobacter sp., assembly GCA_049589695.1. Classification (GTDB taxonomy): domain Bacteria; phylum Acidobacteriota; class Terriglobia; order Terriglobales; family Acidobacteriaceae; genus Sulfotelmatobacter. The sequence goes on from JBAWBG010000284.1 coordinate 5,701, forward strand.
GTGGGATGAGCGCGAATCGCAGAGACTTTATCAAGTTTGTGGTTGCAGGAGCGGTAACGGCGGGATGTCCCATTGATTTGTCTTTGGTGGCGGCGCAGAGCAGCGATGCACAGACAAGTCATGCCGCTGAAGTGGACGGTGAAGACAATCGAATCTGTCATCAAGTGCGGGACAAGGGCAATGGATTCTTCAAGCGTCCTCCAGCTCTCGCGCGGCATGACGTAGTGATTGTCGGCGGCGGAGTGAGCGGATTGGCGGCGGCTTATCGCCTCCAGCATCGCGACTTCCTTGTTTTGGAAAAAGAACCGCACTGGGGCGGCAATGCATATGCGATGGAATATGAGGGAAGCATCTACGCGACCGGGTCGGCGTTTTTGACGAAGGACGAATACGCTTATCACTTCGCCAAAGAGATTGGGCTGGAGCCGCTGCCGGTTAACAGCTCGGATGCAAGCATCATTCATGGTGAGTTGATTCTGGATACTTGGGGCGACGGCCTTAACAAGTTGCCCTATGCGGAGTCGGTTCGTGAGAGCTTCAAGAAGTTCAAGAAAGAAATGCTGGCAATTGATGTAGAGAAGCGCGGCCCGGAACTCTTCAATCAGCCATTCTCCGATTTCATGAAGGGATATCCGGAAGAGTTAAAACAGTGGTGGGACAACTTTGGGCCATCCAACTGGGGAGCGACCAGCGAAGAGACGGCGGCAGCTCTTGCGATTGAGTCGTTACAAGAGATGGTCGAAGAAAGTCGCGTGGACGATCGCTATACCTGGCCTGGCGGTTTGGGCGCGATCACGAAGAAGCTGGCGGAGATTCTACAGACGAAGTATCCGGACCGGATGCAGACGAGTGCAACCATTGTCGCTGTGGTTCCAGAGAAACAAGAAGTGCAGGTGACCTATATGCTGGACGGCGAATTGAAGACAATCGCCGCCAAGGCCGTGATCATGGCAACGCCCAAGTTCATCACGCGGCGCATCGTCGCTGGGTTACCCGACAGACAAAGCGACGCCATGCAGCAGATTCGCTATATTCCTTATCCCGTGGTGAATCTGATTTTCGACAAACCGGTTTTCAATCATGGCTATGACACGTGGTGCCCGGGCAACAGGTTCACGGATTTCGTAGTGGCTGATTGGGTCATCCAGAAGCAGCCGGGATATCAGCAAAAGTTCAACATTCTCAGCTGCTACACTCCAATGAAGGAAGAGGAGCGCAGTCAACTGTTGAGCGAGACGGGATCACGCGCGGTCGCCGCTAAAGTTCTGAGCGACTTTCAGAAGCTAATGCCGGGATTAAATGTTGATCCGATCGAAGTTCATATTTACCGGCGCGGGCATCCTTTATATATGTCTACTCCCGGCTTGTACACGCAGGCTCAGCCGCTGGCGCGGCATGCGATGGATCGTGTCTTCTTTGCGAACACCGATTCCGAAGGTCCGGAATCTACCACCAACGGCGGGATCCTTGCTGCGCAGCACGCAGTTAAGCAAGTGGAAGCGCGCCTGTCAGGCAGGCCCGCGCCCAAGCGGGAGGCAGTGGCTGGTTAGCCTGCGGGGGCGCGCCAATATCGGCCGAGATGGCGCCGGCATCATACAGACTCTCCCGCGGACATCTAACTGGGCGAAAACCGCCACGACGACTGGACTGCTTTGTTGGCGCGATAATCTACTGGGAATGCTCCACACATAGTAGAGTTATAGATAGGATCTTCCGCCGGGTGCCTCGGCGGTTGCCCGTCAATCCGATCTGTAAATAAAGGAAAACCCATACTTTGAGTTTGAGCATTCGCAATATCGCCATCATCGCGCACGTCGACCACGGCAAGACCACGCTGGTCGATGCCATGCTGCAACAAAGCGGCACCTTTCGTTCCAACGAGCACCATGTGGAACGAGTGATGGATTCGAACGAACTGGAGCGCGAGCGCGGCATCACGATTCTGGCCAAGAACACGGCCATTTTTTATCACGACGTGAAGATCAACATTGTTGACACGCCCGGTCACAGCGATTTTGGTGGCGAGGTGGAGCGCGCGCTGAAGATGGTGGATGGAGTGATGCTGCTGGTGGACGCCAGCGAGGGTCCGTTGCCGCAGACGCGCTACGTGCTGAGCAAGGCCTTGGAAGCGAAGCTGCCGCCAATTGTTGTGATTAACAAGATTGACAGGCCGGATGCGCGTCCGCAGGAAGTTCTGAATGAAATCTATGATTTGTTTATTGATCTGGACGCGAAGGAAGATCAACTCGACTTTCCGGTTCTGTATACGAATGCGAAGGAAGGGACGGCATCGACAGAGGTCACGGGGGGAGAGGACTTACGGCCTTTGTTCGACGCGATCCTGAAAACGATTCCGCTTCCGCAGGGTGATCCAGCTGGACCGCTGCAGATTCTGGTCGCAAACCTCGATTACAGCGATTTTCTCGGGCGTCTTGCGATTGCTCGCGTATTCAATGGAACGATGTATACGGGCGAGGACGTGGTTATCGCCAAACGCGATGGGACGATGCATAAAACCAAGATCACGAAGTTGTTTTCGTTTTCCGGATTGAAGCGGACTGACATTACGGAGACCGCGTTAGGCGACATCATCGCAGTCGCGGGCGTGGAAGGAATCACGATTGGCGAGACGATTACCGACCCGGTAAATCCTGCGCCGCTGCCGCCGATTGTAATCGACGAGCCGACCATCGCAATGACCTTCACGGTGAACACATCCCCCTTCGCGGGACGGGAAGGAACTTACGTTACGTCGCGCAATCTGCGTGAGCGTCTGGCCAAGGAACTGCTCACCAATGTTTCTTTGCGGGTGGAAGAAATGGGCACTACCGATTCGTTCAAAGTCTTGGGCCGCGGTGAGCTGCAGCTTTCCATCACCATCGAAATGATGCGCCGCGAGGGTTATGAGCTTATGGTGGGCAAGCCGGAGATTGTTACCAAGCGCATCGACGGCAAGCTGATGGAACCGGTGGAGCATCTCACAGTGGATGTGCCGGAAGCATTCGTGGGCGTAGTCATGGAACAATTGGGTTCGCGCAAAGGCGAAGTCGTTAACATGCATAACCACGGCTACGGGCGAGTACGCATTGAGTTCCGCGTCCCCAGCCGCGGGCTGATTGGATTGCGCAGCCAATTGCTCACCGACACGCGCGGGACGATTGTGATGAATTCGCTTTTCGATGGCTACACCGAATGGCAGGGCGAAATTCCGCACCGGCTCACCGGCGCATTGATCGCAGACCGCGCGGGGGTATCGACGGCCTACGCGCTGTGGGGCTTGCAGGAGCGCGGAGAACTCTTCGTGGGGCCGGGCGTTGAACTTTACGAAGGCATGATTATCGGCGAAAACGCGAAGGACGACGACCTGGACGTTAATGCAGTGCGGGAGAAGAAGCTCACCAACATGCGCGCTTCAACCGCGGATGAGGCGATCCGTTTGGTTCCGTTCCGGCAGTTGAATCTTGAGCAAGCCATCGAATTCATCGCCGACGATGAATTCGTGGAAATCACGCCGAAGTCGCTGCGGCTGCGGAAAAAGTTTTTGCAATCGAACAGTCGCAAGAAGCGGGCTAAAGAGGCCTTGGAAGAAGCGTAAAGCATCGCGGGAACTGGCGCTTCGTTCGAGTGCTGGTCAGACCAGTTGCGCAGCATATTCCTCGCTATTTAACATGGCCTGCTTGACAAACCTGCTATACTTCTCGCCGCATTCGACTGTTCGCCGGCTCCGGTCTCGATTTCCAGGAAGGTGTTTCTAACCTGCCAGTCCGCCCCTCGAGCTCGCACTTCGACAGCTCAGTGCAGAGGAAGACGCTTGAAGAATATCTTTGTGGGAAATTTGAGCTTCAACACATCCGAAGACGAACTGCGACAGATGTTTGAACCGTTCGGGCAAGTGGACCGGGTCAGCATTATGACGGACCGCGACACGGGACGCTCGCGCGGCTTTGGCTTTGTGGAAATGGCGAGTAACGAAGATGGAGAAAAAGCCATTACCGCATTGAACGGATCGCAGGTTGGCGGACGCACCCTTAACGTAAATGAGGCGCGTCCCAAAACTGAGCATGCCGGCGGCGGTGGACGCGACCGCGGGGGCCGCGGAGGAGATCGTGGCGGTGAACGCGGAGGCCGCGGCGGTGGCGGCGGCGGACGGGGTCGCTATTAAGGTCCATAGTCTGTCGAAGCATCGCGTTGATGCTTCTCAACCCTGCATGTAAACTGAAGCTACCGGTGTGCGCCCGTAGCTCAGATGGATAGAGCGATTGCCTCCGGAGCAATAGGTCGGGAGTTCGAATCTCTCCGGGCGCACCAGATCTTCAACAACTTGCCTGCTTCCCACTTTCTCGGGTGTTTAGAATGTGATCAGTTGCGCGGCACTGCCAACCTTTAGCCGCAGGAGTGTGTTCCCGAATATCTTTGTTGGTAGGACTGGCGATCTCCTCGTACACGGCATCCGCCATCGAATAAACCGAATCTGGAATGTCTTTCACGTAGTTCTGGAGAGGATCGCTGCCGTTCTCGCACCGATCAGTTTCCCTTGTTCAATGTGAAAACGATGACTTGATCTGCCTCATCAGTCCTGGGCAGTGGAACTTTCAGAATGACACCGTCTTCATTTTGGGTAAAGTCCACCGGCGAGGCATCGGGCATTGAGTGAGCTTCAATTATCTTGCTGGTGATCGGCGGAAGCGCGAGTAGAGGAGCGTGCCAGCTAAGAATGTGTACGTATATCTTATTGTTCTTTTGGGTCGTTACTCCCCATTCACCGGGAGCGATGGGCCCTCCACGAGTTCCATAGATCGAGTCTCCGTATTTTGAGAGCCACGCCCCCACCGCCGTGAGCCGCGTTATAAATTCCTGCTGGATCTCTCCGTTGGGCATGGGGCCGATGTTCAGCAGCAGATTTGAATTGTTGCCTGCGGCTTGTACCAGCCTCTGTTCCAGTTCTGCTGGACTCTTGTATTTACTGTCTGCAATATTGAATCCCCATGAATCGTTGAGCGTATCGCAGCTTTCGAGCGGCAGTTGTTTGCTAATGTACGTTGTATTGAATCCGGCTGAATTCTGACCGGGAAGGTCGCGTTCGAAGACCTGAACATCTTCGCCCGGTTTAGGACTCTGATGATGGTTTGGAATAATGAGTGCGGCTGGCTGCAACTGATGAATCAGAGCATATGTCTTGCTGAGATGCCAATCGGCATCCGGTTTGTCCCACATTCCATCGAACCAGATGCCGCCAATCGGTCCGTAATTTGTAAGTAGCTCATGCAACTGCCCATCCATGTAGTCATCAAGGTATGAATTCCAGTCGCCGTGGTTCGGGCGGCCGTTATTCCAGTCGGTCGCGCCTCGCGGATAATAGTCGGGGTTGTGCCAATCCAGTTGCGAGTAATAGAAGAACAGCTTGATTCCCTGGCGGTGACATTCGTCGGCAAGCATTTTCAGCGGATCCTTCTTATAGGGCGTCCGCTGCACGATATTCCAGTCCGAGATTTTCGAATCGAACAGGGCAAAGCCATCGTGATGGCGGGAAGTGATGGTGATGTACTTCATGCCCGCCGCTTTTGCCAGCGCGACCCAAACCTTGGGCTCGAATTTTTCGGGATCGAAAAACAGGGGCAGGCGATTGTATTCATCAAGCGTCAGCTTGCGGTTATGAAAGACCCATTCGCCGTCGCCGAGAACACTGTAGATACCCCAGTGAATAAACATTCCGAATTTCGCATCCTGAAATTCGCGGCGCGCCTGCAGATTCTCGGGAGCGGGTTGGTAATTGGCCTGGGCAACCGCGTTACGGTCCGCGAGAATAACGCCAACGATAAGGAACAAAGTGAGAGCACACGTTGTGACGCTAATCGGCCGCTCCTTCTCCATATTTCATTTCTCCGTATCTCAGTGCGGTGTTTGTTTCATGTCTTCGATACGTTGACCGCTGACATTTAAGGGATACGCATCCAGCGCGGTTGCAGCTCCCGCGTCGCCTTTCGCATCCAGAAAGGTGATTTGTAAGTGCAATGGCGGGGATGCACTTACAGCCCACGCGCCCCGGACGAGTACAGCTTGCCGGAGATCAGGCACCGCCTGCTCCCCACTCGCGAGCATGTTGCCGTCACGATCCCGGAGTTCCCATTTGACTGTGCTGTTTCGGAGCGGATAAGAAGGCATCTCTTCCAGAGGCCGACCTGACAAGCCAACCTCGAAACCCACCCGGTTACCCTTTTCGTCGTAAATCCATTTTTCATTCGAGAAGATAACGGGTTGGTTTCTCTTCTCCCATACCCAGAAGGATGGCCGCCGCTGCCGATATTCATCGACGAGGCCGTGATCGACGTATCCCTCCTGGTGACCCGGCCACAGATTTTGATGGGACTTGTAATCTTGGTAACACCAGAAAATGGCGCCCGCAACAAAATCAAACTTCTGATACTGGTCAAGCTGATTTTCGATGGTGCGAATCCGCATTTTGTCGGCCGCAGCAGAATCGGGCGAAAAGACTCCTGGATAGCCAAACTCCGAAACAATCACCATCTTCGTGGGATAGTCGCGACCGATTTGCTGGAGCCTGGGGACGAGATCTTCTTCGCGACCGCTCCACGTTCCGAAATATGCGTTCATCATGATGAAGTCCACATCGTTGGCGGCCTCGGTTTTCGGGTCCGGTCCCCGCGCGAGATCGTTATCGGCGTAGGTGACGAAGCGACCCGGATCGAGTTGACGAATCCAGTCGCGCATCCCATCGATATATGCGCGGCCGCCTTTCGTTGTGGCCTCGCTCTCGTTGCAAACGCTCCAGGCAAAAATGCTGGGATGGTTCTCATCTTCCTCGATCATTTCCTGGAACATGTGCCGAGCCAACGAAATCACTTTGGGGTCTTTCATCTGATCTTCGCTGAATTGCCACATTGGGATTTCAGGAACCAGAAGAATTCCGTGCCGGTCGGCATAGTCCAAGATCAGTTCGTGTTGCGGATAGTGCACGGGCCGGGTCAGCCGAACGTGCAACTTTTCGAGTTCGTCGTAATCATTCTTGATGGTTCCAGCGGTTTCGGCCAGTCCTTCCCAAGGCGAATCTTCATGCCGCGTCATCCCGGTAAGACGCACCTGTTCGCCGTTCAGGAACAAATGGCGGCCGTGGATTTCGATGATGCGCAAACCGAAACTGTCC
>JBAWBG010000285.1:0-3650 GCA_049589695.1 Candidatus Sulfotelmatobacter sp.
GCATTATAACGCCGCCCAGGCCCCAGATGAGCAGGTTTCTTCGTAGCAGGGCGTCGGCGCCGAGCGGTACGTACTTCACGCCCTTCAATGCCACGGGAATGAGAGCCGGGATGATGAGCGCATTGAAGATGACGGCGGACAAGATCGCCGAAGTGGGCGAGTGCAGATGCATAACGTCCATCGCTACTAGCCATGGCAGCGTTCCCGCGAACAGGGCGGGCACGATCGCGAAGTACTTGGCGACGTCGTTCGCAATCGAAAACGTCGTGAGCGCACCGCGAGTCATCAGTAGCTGCTTCCCAATCTCCACAACCTCGAGCAGCTTGGTCGGATTGCTGTCGAGATCGACCATGTTGCCCGCTTCTTTGGCCGCCTGAGTGCCTGAGTTCATAGCCAAGCCAACGTCTGCTTGCGCCAGCGCTGGAGCGTCATTGGTGCCGTCACCGATCATCGCGACCAGCTTGCCCTCAGCCTGCTCCCTGCGGATATAAGCCAGCTTCGACTCGGGAGTACATTCGGCTACGAAATCGTTGACTCCCGCGCGTTTGGCAATCGTCGCGGCAGTCAGCGGATTATCACCAGTGATCATGACGGTGCGAACTCCCATCCTATGGAGCCGCTCAAGACGCTCACTGATCGCAGGCTTCAATACGTCTTCGAGTACCACTACACCGACCACTTGAGCCCCCTCAGTGACTACCAGCGGAGTAGCACCTTGGGAGGCGACGCTGTCTACAAGCGCCTGCAAGTCCTTCGGGACAGTCCCACCCTGCTTCTGAACGTATCGAGCAACCGCATCAGCTGCACCTTTGCGAACCTGCTTTCCATCAGGGAGATCGATTCCGCTCATGCGGGTTTGCGCAGTGAACGGAACGAAGCGAGCGTCGCGAGCGTTAATCAAATCCGGCGCGCCAGGTTGCTGCTTATACAGAGCGACTATCGTCTTTCCCTCAGGCGTCTCATCCGCGACCGACGACAATGCCGCTAGCCGGCCAACATCATTGGCGGTGTACTTGCCGACAGGAAGGAAGGTTGTCGCATGACGATTGCCAATCGTAATCGTGCCGGTCTTGTCGAGCAGCACTGAATCGATGTCGCCCGCCGTTTCTACTGCCCGGCCACTCTTGGCAATGATATTTGCCTGGAGGGCGCGATCCATTCCGGCAATTCCGATCGCTGCAAGCAGCGCTCCGATAGTTGTAGGTATCAAGCAGACCAACAAAGCAACCAAGGTTGGAACGTCGGTGCCGAGGCTCTTAAGCGGCTCCGTCACACCCAAGTAGCTCATCATGTAGATCTCGGCGTTCAGGGCCATCGGCCAAAGCGGAACAACTACAATCAAAAAGATCAGCGTGAAGGCGCTAAGAACGAGAGTGAGAGCTATTTCGTTAGGTGTGCGTTGACGGACGGCGCCTTCGACCAAAGCTATCATCCGATCGAGAAAAGACTCGCCAGTGGCTGCCGTGATGCGCACCACGATTCGATCTGAAAGGACTCGCGTACCGCCGGTGACACCTGAGCGGTCACCGCCGGCCTCGCGAATCACCGGCGCGGACTCGCCAGTGATAGCTGCTTCATCGACCGACGCGATACCTTCGATAATTTCTCCGTCGCCCGGAATCATCTGACCGGCTTGAATTACTACCCGATCATCAGGCTTCAATTCGCTTGATGGGACTTCCTCGATAGTGTCCTTACCGCGTAGTCGAAACGCCGGCGTATCGCGGCGCGCCCTTCTCAGTGAATCAGCTTGCGCTCTGCCACGTGCCTCTGCCAGTGCAGTCGCGAAATTGGCAAACAGCACTGTCAGAAATAACCAGATGTCCAATGCGATGAAGTAGGTGATTGGAACCTGGCTCTGCGAGTGGCCAAGGGCCGCCTGAATAATAAATCCAAGCGTCAGAAAGGCGCCGATCTCGACCACGAACATAACAGGATTGGCCCATTGGATGTCAGGTCGAAGCATTGCGAACGCCTGCTTCAGAGCCGGTCCCACCATCTCAGGTGCGAGCAGATCTATGTGGCGGGCGCGCCTGGGTGTCCAATCATCGGTGGAGCGGTTCGGCTGCGGCGGCATAGCTACTTCAAACTGCGGTTGTATTGACTTAGATGGTTCCATTGTATCCTCAAGCTGGTTCCGACGTAGTTTCGTGGTCCTGCCAGGTCAGCCTCCGAAAGGTATCGGACCTAGATGCTCGGCAAGCGGACCCAATGCCGCCACTGGCAGGAAGAGGAGGGCGCCTATGACAACGATCGTGCCCAATAAGAGAAACGCGAAGGTGGGAGTATCGTCTCTCATGGTTCCCGAGCTGAATGGGGTCGGTTTCTTAGCCCCTAGAAATGCAGCCAGTGCGATAGGCGCTACTATCGGAAGGTAGCGACTCAAGAGAATCACCAGTCCAGTGCCAATGTCCCACGGAACCGCTTCGGGCGCCGGGTTTGGATTGCTATTCAAGCCGTAGGTCGTTCCGAGGCCGTCGAACGCTGAGCCATTGTTGGCGGAGGCTGACGAATACTGGTACACGATTTCTGAAAATCCATGCGCTCCTGGATTGTTCTCCGCCTTAATGCCCCAATCGGTCGCTGCAAACACACCACTGGGCATCAGGATCATGATCGGATGAACTAGCAAAGCGATCATCGCAAGCTTCATCTCGCGGGCCCCGACCTTCTTGCCCAGGTATTCAGGCGACCGGCCCACCATCTGCCCTGCAATGAACACGCCGACGATCAGGAACAGCAGCAGGTTGATCATGCCGACGCCTTTGCCGCCGTATATGCAGTTCACCCACATCCCCCACATCGGCGAGAGAGCTGCAATCGGGTTCAGGCTGTCGTGCTCGCAGTTGACCGCGCCGCAGGTCACGTCCACGGTCATGGCCGCGAACGTCGCGCCAGCCGAGGTACCGAAGCGCATTTCCTTGCCCTCGAGATTGCCTAGATGCTGATCGACCGGCAGTCCCGCTACGGTGGGGAAAGTAATTGCGCGTTTCCCTCCGGGCGCGGTCGCGCTCGGTATTTGGAAGGTCTTACTATCGGAATGAGCCGTTAGACCTGGGTTGGGTCTCAAAGTATCGTATTCGATTGTCCAGAAAATCGTGCCGACCATCATAACCATCATGACTACGAAGATAATTGCTGCGTGGCGTGGCCGGCCGAGCATTCTCCCGTACATCAAGACCAGCGAGAAAGGGAACAGCATCATAGCGAAGGACTCGAGAAAATTGGTCCACGCGCTTGGATTCTCGAACGGATGAGCTGAGTTCATTCCGTAGAACCCACCCCCATTCGTTCCCAGTTGTTTGATAGGTATAACGGCGGCGACTGGCCCGACCACGATGGTCTGTTGCTTCGCCTGGCCCTTATCGTCGGTTCCCATAGCGCCCGGTTCCAGCGTCGATACCTGGTAGGTACTAGCGAAGGTCATCGGCATGCCCTGATGAATGAAGAGCACACCCAGGATCAAGCTAACCGGCAGAAACGTATAAATTATGACGCGCCACATATCTACGAAGAAATTGCCGATCTTCGTCTCGCCCCGAAAGGCTCTGATGATCGCAGTCAGCGCGCAGAACCCTACCGAAGCCGAGACGAACATCATCGTGATGATAAAGAAGATCTGGCTGAAGTTGGATAAGTGTTGATCGCCT
>JBAWBG010000286.1:0-12492 GCA_049589695.1 Candidatus Sulfotelmatobacter sp.
GCGGTCTGCAGTTCGCCGTCTTTGATTTTGATTTCCTTGCCTTCGCGCACCGAGGCAGTCTCCGTATCGATTTTGTGTTCGCTGATTCGCTGCACGCAATACGAGCACTTTTCCATCACGCCGCGGCTGCGCACGCTGACATCAGGATTGCGCATCAGCTTGTATTGCGGCGTCTCCCAATCCTGGTAGAGCAGGAAGTTGAACCGCCGCACTTTGTAAGGACAGTTGTTCGAGCAATAGCGCGTCCCCACGCAGCGGTTGTAAATCATGTCGTTCAAGCCTTCGCTCGAGTGATTGGTTGCGCCCACAGGGCAAACCACTTCGCAGGGAGCGTCTTCGCACTGCTGGCAAGGAACGGGCTGAAAGAACGCCTTGGGATTGTCGCGGTCGCGAGCTTCCTCGCTGGGATACTGATAGTACGTATCGACGCGGATCCAGTGCATGTGGCGGCCGATGGCGCATTGCTCCTTGCCGACGACCGCAATATTATTTTCCGCAACGCACGCTACCATGCAGTTGTTGCAGCCCACGCAGGAATTGAGATCGATCGCCATGCCCCAGGCGTAAGCTTCTTCTTTGTATGGATACGGCTTATACAGTGTGAGCCCCGGCCCTGGCTCCTCCCCCTGTTCCTTCGCGAAGTTGGGATCTTTGCGGTATTCCTCGAGCGCGGATTCGCGAACCAGCGGACGATGATCGCCGTTGGGCGTGTCCATCCACTGGTAACCCTGGGTCGAAGCAAGAACGTATTTCTCGCCAGTTTTTCGAATCTGCAGACCAGTTGCAAACCAGGGCGCAGCACTGGTGCGGAGAGGATATGCATCGAAACCCTGCGCGGTTCCCACGCGCCCTGCGCGCTTACGTCCATAACCGAGCGTCACGGTAACGGAATTGTCCGGATGCCCCACCTGAACCCAAACCGGCCCTGTGACTTTTTTTCCATTGAGCTCGAGTTCGACCATGTCGATGCTCTTGACCTGCAGCCGCTCCGCCATCTTGGGGCCCATGAGGATGGCGTTGTCCCAAGTAAGCTTGGTCATTGGCTTGGGAAGCTCTTGGAGCCAGCCATTGTTGGAGAATTGTCCATCGTAGATGCTGGGGTCGCGGCGGACGTTGAGCTCGATGAAGGACTTCGGTATTGGTCCCTGCGGCTCGAATATCGTCACTAAACCGCCTGGTCTGCTCAGCAATCTCGCAGTGTTCTCCATCGGGGTGAACGCCGTCCCCTCCATCCAGCCATCGTGGAGTGACCTGCGCCAGAAAGCTTCGAAGTCCGCGTCGGCGTGCTGCTTCTGCCAATAAGCACGGACCAAATCGTAACCGTTGGCATCCGATTGACCGGAAAGCAGAGCAACAAATTCGACAGCGCTCTTGCCCTGATAAAGGGGAGCAATCAGCGGCTGAATGATGCTGACGGTTCCGTCGTAAGCGCGGGCATCGCCCCATGATTCGAGTTCGTGAGCTTGATTAATGTGCCATTGGCAAAGCTCGGCGGTTTCGTCCTGATACGGACCGAGATGCACACGCAAAGGCGCTTTGTCGCTCTTGAGCACGCCAGCGAAATCGAGATCGGAGGGGGCGTCGTAGGCTGGGTTGCCGCCGATGATAACAAGCAGATCGACCTTGCCGGCATTGATGTCGCCCACCAGCTCTGCGATGGAAGGGATCTGGAGGACTGGATTTGCATCGATGGGGTCGGTATAGAAAACAGTCCTGCCAACATTGCCCAGTGCATGGTTAATCGCGTGAGCGAAAGCGTGGACGGCAGCGGGCTGATGATCGCCCACGATGACAATGCTAGACCCCTTATGGGCCAGCAGATCTTGAAACACAATCCCGCCAAAGCCGGGGAAGTCGCCCGCTTCGCCTCCAGCCGGAGGATTAACAGGAATGTGGTCCGACAGGTCGTGGGCGAATTTTTCAATCTCACTCGCCAGTACTGGCCACCGATGATCCGCCTTCGCTCCCGTTGTCGTCGGCGTGCTCTCGACCACATACAGCCGGTTCATGTTGCCATCAGGATCGCGGCGCTTGGCGAAGTCGCGGATGTAGCGCACATTGCCGGGGAATCCGGCGTAGAGAAAATCGGCGTCGAGCGAAACAATTACGTCGGCTTTCGAGAAGTCGTAGCGGGTCTCGACCGGCTGTCCGAATGCCATCTTCGCGCCCTCGAGCACGTTGTCGCGATTCACCGGCTCGTACACATGCCACTTGGCTTCGGGATAAATCTTCAGGAAATTATTCAGCTGATCGGCCAACGTGGGAGACGAGATCGTCGTCGTAAGAATACGAATGCCCGCGCCCTTGAGCGCCTTCTGCGCGCTCAGCGGACCGCGGATCGCGGTGACGAACGCTTGCCATGATCGCTGATCGCCTAAGGACACGATGCTCTGCGAGCGATCCGGATCGTACATGCCAAGTATCGAAGCCTGGGCAAAAATATCCGTTCCACCGAGCGACGCAGGATGCTTATCGTTGCCTTCAATCTTGGTCGGACGCCCGAGATGGCTCTCCACCAACAACGGATTGGCGTAGCCGCCAAGCGTCATCGCCGTCGCATAAAACATCGGTCGGCCCGGAACAACCTCCTCCGGCTGGCGGACGTAAGGAACAATGGGCTCGAGTGGAAGCTTCACGCAACCAGTCATTCCCGCCAGCGCCATGGACGCGCCCATAACCTTCAGAAATCCACGGCGCGAAACCGAATCAACCCACTCCGACGCGCCTTTAGGAAATTCGCGATGCAGCGCCTCCTGAAAATCGGCGCTACCGGCAAGCTCTTCCAGGCTCCGCCAATATTCCGGACCAGCCTTTTCGTTCGCCTCGTTGATTTGATCGCGGAGGGAGTCGAGACTGAGTTTGCCTTTCTTGCCGGGACAAACTTCTTCGCGCTGCGCGCCGTTTTGTTCTTCGTTCTTCATTGGTTACAAATCACTCTTGTACTCGTTGTCATCCTGAGCGAAGCGAGAATTCGCGAAGCGAAGTCGAGTGTAGTTGAAGGATCCCTGTAATCCGTGTACCGGCGAGTGAGGCGGCAAGGCATTCTCATGATGCTGCTTAGACCCGCTGGAGAACTCTGTGAGGGGGGCAGAGACCTGCCAATATGGCAGGGATCCTTCGACTCCATGTTTGCTTCGCTTCGCGAAGCAAACACTCCGCTCAGGATGACAAGGTCTCATAGTCGATATTTACCGGTGACACGTGTTGCAACTCGTAATATCCCGCACGCTGCGGACGTTGTATTTTTTTACCAGCGCCGTGCCCAGATCAGCTTGATCCGTGTAACTTTGTCCATCCACCACCACCGGATGTGCGCTGGTGGGTGGCTCATAACGCATGTTAAAAACCTGATCACGCGGCCGCAAATTATTCTGTGGCTGCCGATGGCAGCCTAAACACCATTCCATCTGCAACGACTCCTGCTGATACATCAGCGGCATCTGGTCCACGGGTCCGTGGCAGGTATTGCAGCCCACGCCCTTGGTCACATGAATGCTGTGATTGAAAAAAACGAAGTCAGGAAGCTGGTTTACTCGCGTCCATTGCAGGGACTGCCCGGATCGATAGCTGGCTCTCACCGGCTCCAGCAGCTGGGCGTTGGTCCAGATTTGGGAGTGGCAGTTCATGCAGGTTTTGGTGGGAGGAATGCCGGCAAAGCTCGAAGTCTCTACCGAAGTGTGGCAGTAGCGGCAGTCGATACCTAACCCGGCAACGTGGTGCTGATGGCTGAAGGGCACCGGCTGCGGCTTTCGCACTCCGGCATAGGTGATATAAGGCGAACTTTGAATCTCATAGCCCACCAGGACAAGCGCGGCAATCACAAAAACCGCGCCAAAAATCGTGGCCCGCGATAGAGTATTCGCACTGCGATGAAAGATCTGAGACATGCGTACGTACGACGTCTATTAAATTCGAATGAGACCCGGCAGATCCTTAACGTGTATGGAAGCCTAATCGTTAAAACGCGAGAGAACTACCCACAGATTTCTTTTCGCGTCCGCTTGCGGAACTCGAGATTATAAATATTTCTCGTGAACTTGTCGCGTACTTCAATAAGAAAATTCACAAAACGCGTCTCCAATTCAATTCTAATAGCGAACTTGCGACTCTCAGCTTTGCCGTATCGGTCCATTACCGCAAGTTCATCACTAACAATTTAGGTTCGGTCATTTCCTCGATCGCATAACGCAGTCCCTCACGTCCCAAGCCCGAATCCTTCACGCCACCGTAAGGCATTTGGTCGATACGGAAGGAGGGGATATCGCCGGCGATGAGCGCCCCAACCTCCAATTCGTCGTAAGCCTGAAACAGCAGCTTCACGTCGCGGGTGAACAGCCCCGCCTGAAGGCCATAATTGGAATTGTTGATTCGCCGCAACGCTTCGTCAAAATTCTGATATGGCTCAACCGTCACGACCGGACCAAAAATCTCGTGGCAGTTCACCTTCATATCCGGCTTGGTGCTAGTGAGAACGGTTGGCTCTACGATCGATCCCCTGCGCCCACCACCACATAGCAGCCGTGCACCAGAGCGCACCGCCTCGTCTATCCAGTTCGTGACCCGAACCGCATCGCTGTCTCGAATCAGCGGGCCTATGTCAGTCAATTCTTCCATGGGATCGCCGGTCTTCAGTTTTTTCACACCCTCGACGAGCAAATCCGTGAACTTCCCGTAAACCGATTGCTCCACCAGAATTCGCTGCACCGAGATGCAGGTCTGCCCAGCGTAAGCGAAACCTCCGGTCACACAGCGGTCGGCCGCATAGGCTACATCCGCATCGCTATGCACAATGGCGCCAGCGTTGCCGCCCAACTCCAGCGCCACTTTCTTTTTGCCAGCACGGCGCTTAATTTCCCACCCTACCGGCACGCTGCCAGTAAAGCTGATCAGCTTGATGCGCTCGTCGGTCACCAGAAGGCCGGCGTCTTCGTTGGAAAGTGGCAACACATTCAGGCCGCCGTCAGGCCAACCGGCCTGCTGAACGCACTCCGCCAGCAGTAGCGAAGATAGCGGAGTTTGCGGCGCCGGCTTCAATACCATGGGACAACCGGCGGCGATGGCTGGCGCAACTTTGTGCGCGACCAAATGGAGAGGAAAGTTAAATGGAGTAATCCCCGCAATGGGGCCGAGCGGATAGCGCTTCACGATTCCCCAGCGACCAGCCGTAAACTCCTGCCAATCAAGGGGAAGATACTCGCCGTATATGCGCGTAGCCTCTTCGGCCGCCACGTTGAAAATAAAAATGGCGCGGTCGACCTCGGTGCGCGCCGCCTTGATCGGCTTCCCGGCTTCCTGGACGATGGTGCGGGAAAATTCCTCCCGGCGCTCTGCGATCGACTGAGCCACGCGCCTGAGCACCCGCTGGCGCTCAAAGGCTGGCAGGCGGCGGGTGGTACCGAAAGCCTTGACTGCAGCCGCAATCGCCGCGTCGGCGTGTTCGCGTCGCGCCTGAGTAACGCGTCCTACAATGCTGCCATCGAATGGCGACCGGACTTCCACCACGTCGCCGTCGTCCGCCCAGTGGCCGTCGATAAAGAAACCGTGGGTTGCGACCGGCGTCTCCACTAGCGTCTCTATGGGAATGCTCGACAGTTCCGCCATGGTTGCCTCCGGTTTCCGAGGGAACGATTTTCGATTATAGGCCTTCTCTGCGGGTTGCCTATTTCGAAATCTGAATTATCAACCAGCGAAGACGAGAATCTTCCCTAAAAGCACTCCCAACGATTTTATTTGGGCACCTGGCGTCCTTGCGTACCTCATTTGGGCCTTACGACTTTCCTACTACAGTTTCCTAATAGAATAGGAGCCTCAGCGCGAATGTCGCCTCTTGAGACCATCTCCGACCTTGCGCCTCGTCTCAGGCGGAAAGAAGTCTCTCCGTTGGAATTGACGCGCAATTGCCTAGACCGTATCGAGAAACTGAATCCGAGGTTGAATGCATTTATCACCGTGACCGCGGAATCCGCGCTGGCGGAGGCGGGTGCGGCAGAAGAGGAAATCTCTCGCGGCAAATGGCGCGGGCCACTGCACGGGATTCCGGTTGCAATAAAAGACCTTATCGACACGGCAGGCACGCGAACCACCGCAGCCAGCAAGCTGTATCAGAATCGCGTGCCAACTGAAGATGCGGAAGTGGTGCGGCGCCTGCGGCAGGCAGGCGCGGTAATTCTCGGCAAGAACAATCTGCATGAGTTCGCTTATGGCGCCAGCTCGCTGGTCAGTTTCTTCGGCGACGTTCACAATCCGTGGAACGCAGAGTACATCGCCGGAGGCTCCTCCGGAGGATCAGCCGCAGCCGTCGCCGCGGGTCTTTGCTATGCGGCGATCGGGACAGACACGGCCGGCTCAATTCGTCTTCCGGCGGCGCTCTGCGGGTGCGTCGGCATCAAGCCCACGTATGGATGCGTTTCGACGCGAGGCGTGATTCCTCTTTCCTGGTCGCTCGATCACGTTGGCCCACTGGCCGCGACTGTCGCAGATGTTGCGCTGGTGTTGCAAGCGATCGCCGGATACGACCCACTCGACATTCACAGTGCTGATGTTCCTGTCTTAGATTATTTTTTCGGCCTCCGCGAAGTGACAAAGACTCTCCGCGTCGGGATTCCACGTCCTTATTTTTACGATGATCTTCATACTGACATCTGCAGTGCCGTGGAACAGGCTCTAACGGTGATCGGAACGCTGGTCGCGGAAACTCGCGAAATTCAGCTCGAGATACCCCCAGATCGAGTCGTGCAAAATGCCGAATCGTATGCAATTCACGCCGACGACGTTTCCCGAACGCCTGAGTTGTACCAGGCGGAGACGGTAAGACGTATTCGCAATGGCGCTAACATTTCCGCGGCAGAATATATTCGCCGCCGCCAGGATCTAGACAGCGAGCGGCGCCGCGCTCAAGCCATCTTCTCCGAAGTGGATTTGCTGGTCACGCCCACCACGCGCATTCCCGCGCCGGCAATCGCCAATTTGAAAAAAGATCCTGAGGCGCTGCGTCCCGTGGAAATTACTTTGCTGCGCAATACGCGGCCCTTCAATGTGTGGGGACTGCCGACTATATCTGTGCCTTGCGGATTTACAAAAGGCGGCCTGCCTATCGGCCTGCAGATCGCGGGGCCGCCCTGGCGGGAAGATCTGGTGCTAAGGCTTGCTTACGCTTACGAGCAAGCTACGGAGTGGCACAAGCGAGAAAGCTAGAGTTAAAGCAGCCCTCTTAGGATCACCTCAGTCCACCGTCCGCACATCATCCGGCAACATCAGCACGAACTTACAGTTCCCCGTCGCGGTAGAGCAGGACAGAATCCCGCGGCGCAATATTTTCAGCGGCGTGTCATCGGGGAAGGTGAGGTGGTATTCAGCCGTGCGAAGCGCTTCTGTAAACACTTTCAGCTTCTCGTCACCACTGACGAACCGCACTGCCTCAGCCTTCGCTGGAGTGCCTGCGCCTCCGCTCAGCAGGACGAAGAAGTCCGCGCTTCCCGTTTCTTTTGCTTTGCCCAGGTCGATGGTGCGCAACGATTGCAAACTTTCGTTGTCATTTTTCTTCGCAACGCCATTCCGTTTGGAGTCGCTCTTGAGCAATGCACCAATTCTTTCGCGCGTTTCCGGAATCGGACGCAGACCGGTAACCGCAAGTTCATAGGTTTCGAGCGCTCGATCCTTTTTCCCTTCTTTCTCGTAGATCTGGCCGAGATGGTCGCCGACTTCACCGTGCTGGCCGAGGCCCCACGCAGCAGCGACGTATTTTTCCGCCATGTCGAGATTGCCTTTGCTGAAATAAACCCAGCCCAGCGTGTCCCAGTAAGCAATGAGCGATGGGACCAGCGGCAAATCCTGTTGCGTAAGCCGATCGAGCGACAGGTTGCGCAACGCCGCGGTGGTGGCTGAAACGGCGGACTCCGCGTATTGCTGCGCGCGATCGAGATGAGCCTTTTTCAGCGAGAGTTGGTAGGCAATGTTGTTCCACACCAGCGGAGTCGCCGAAAGCTCGACCGCATGATCGAACGTCGCGAGAGCTTTATCGTCCTGTCCAAGATTTAAATAAGCATCGCCGAGACTGACTTGCAGCTCCGGATTGTCCGGCGTCAACGACGTGGCTTTCTCCAATTCAGCCGCCGCCAGATCGTATTTCTTCCACTCGGAGTACATCGATCCCAGTCCAGCGTGGGCGAACTTGTCGAGCGGATTGATTTCGATCTGCTTGTTGAACGCGGTAGCGGCATCGTCATACTTGCGTTCCTGCCAATAGGCGCGGCCGAGAGCGTTGTAAGCATACTCGTCGTAGGGATTGATCTCGATTTGCTTCTTCAGCGCGGCGATGGCGTCGTCGTTCTGGCGCATGCCCATGTAGGCTGCGGCAAGCATATTCCACGCATATTTATTTTTCGCATCCACTTCCGTAGCGCGTTTGAGAAGCGTTACTGCCAACGGCAGATTGTTGCTGGCGATAGCCGCTCGCCCGCTTTCCACCAGATCGTCGGCTTTCATGTCCGCTGGCGGCGCAGGTGAGCCGGCGACGGTATTTTCGAGAGAGAGGACCTGGCCCAGATCAGAACTGACAGCATGGCGGAAAGCTTCATAATCTTCAGCGCGCGGTGCGGGCAGTTCGTCCTGGTGCAGGATGAGCGTTCGGTCCGCGTTGAAAGTCGTTCCCTGCAATTTGTACGTAGCCTGATATTCCGCGTAGTCGCGCTTCAGAGAAAACGGCAGGGGCGCGCGCGCAGTATATTTGGCGGGTAATTCGAGCTTTATTTTATAGACGTACTCCGCCTTGGGGCCAAGCTTCAGCGGCTCGGAGTCGGCGTCGCCATCAGCATCTCCGAGATCCGGAAGATTGAACTGGCATAACGGCAACGTGAGATCCGATTTCTTCTTTGACCAATCGATAAAATTCGGCCGGGAAACGTCGTAAGACATGGTGAAAGCTTCACGAGTGGCGGCAGGATCGCTGATTTTCAGATTAGTGACATCGCCGCCCATCCCGGAGTTCACGTTCTCAACAACCCGCTGCCATTGCGACTCGGGAACACGGCGGAAGATCGACCGCAGCAGCAGCTCCTCATCGCCTCGGAATATGTAATGCACATGGGCTTCGAGTTTTCCAATCTGATTGATTGTGCCATCAACCTCGGAAATCTCGCTGTCGGGCGTAGGAGTGTCAGCAGGAGTTTCCTCCAGATGCGGCGTGCCTGAGGCGGGAATCACCAGAGCCTGCTTGTTTCGCAAACTGTAGGCCAGCAAACGAAACGGCGCCACTTCACTGGTCGTATCCATCCAAATTTCTTGCGTACCCATCGGCAGCATGGTGATGACGTGATCGAACTGCGAGGGCGACGGTACATCGGGATCGAGTTTGCGGCTGGAGTTGATCAGCACCGAAGAGGCGTGCATGCCTTCCGCTTCGAGGAGAGAGGCCAGTAAAGTATGCTTGTCCTTGCAGTCGCCGTATTGATTGTGAAGCACATCGGAGGACGCGTGCGGCTGATAGCGGCCCAATCCCAGCGACAGGCTTACGTAGCGAAAGTTCTTAGCCACGTAGTCGTATAGCGCCTCTACTTTATCCAAATCGTTATTGAGGCCCTTGGTGAGTTCTTCCGCTTTGGCACGAACCTCGGGCGAGGGCGCTCGCCGATCTTTTTCCAGACCCGCATACCAGAGGCCGATCTGCTCCCAACTGACGAATGAGGTCAACTGGATGTCAGGCCGTTCGTCTTCGGGATGCTTCTTTTTTTTCTTGTTCTTGTCTCTATCTTTATCTTTATTCTTCGGGTCGTCTTCACGTTCGAGATGTGAATTGGTCCAGTGGTAGACGCGGCGTCCATTAGCTTCCGAAATTGTTGGATTCATCTCCGGCTTATTTTTCAACTTGATGGCTCGGCCCGCGGGAACGTCAACATCGACTTCTTCGTCAAGGTCGATGTTGGTCTTGTCGAAGTCGTAGTCTGCCCAGAACTGGCCCGGAGCCAGCGCCGTGTGAATCACCGTGACGATGTCATATTCGAGGACTTCACCCGGACGGAGGCCGGGGACGGTGATGTGCTTCTGGCGGTAGTCGGTATATACCGGAGCCTGTTGCTCGAGCGGAGCACTCAGATCCTGGACGGCATCCTCACCCGCTTTGAATACAGTGCCGTCGGCTTTGATGACGCGGACGTAAGCAATTTCAACCCGTTCGTCGGCGGAGTTGTATCCAACTTGAATCTGCCCCCATTGCTGAACTCCAGCCTCGCTCTGCACGCGAATGCGAGCGATAGTCTCCTTGCGTCCGGTGCCGTCGTTTTCGAAACGATAAAGGGACTTGTATTGCTCGACGACAAAGGCTTCCTGCGAGTAATCATGTTTTGTTTCTTCGGATTTCGGAGGCGCGGTCGCCACCGGTTTCGATTCAGACTCCTTGGCGCCCTTCTTCGCTTTCGCTGGAACAGTTGAGTTCGTGGGCGTCTGATCCGATTGTGCCCGAGCAGCTAAGGGAGCGATCAAGACGCAGAAAACAAGGAGTGGCAGAAAACGGAAACTACGCATGCGGTAATAGTAAGGCTTTCAGAGGGTGAATCCCAAGTCGGTCTGTCTTGAACGGTAGATTACGGAAGTTTTCATCTGTGCGCAGAGTGATTTGCTGGCGGATCGGGCCTCACCGTGTCAGGTGGGACGTACACATATTCCCCCGGACGCGCGTAATGCAACTGCTCGCGGGCTTCTTTCTCAATCGCTTTCGCGTCCGTCTTCATTCCCTGTATCCGCTGCGTGTAGAGTTGGTTTTCCTTCTGTTCGAGCGCGATTCGCTGCTGCAGCGATTCATATTCCGCCCGCTTCTGTTTGTATACAACCATCCCGTTCGCGCCCAACATCACGTGCATAAAGAGCAAGCCAGCGAGCACCGCAACCGTGATCGTCGCGATCCGCCGCCGCAAAGCATAGACTCTGGCAAAAATAGGACGCAGTTTCGTCATCCAGGACGCAGCCAGCGCTTCGGCCTGCGGCGCTCTCTCGGCCACGGCGCGCCATCCGTCTTGCGGAGTGGGAAATCGCCGTATGTTGGTAAGATTTTTTACTCGAAGATCCATTGCTTGGCCGCCCCACTCAACTTTTCCAAACCCTGCTTGCTGCGCGCCTCCGAGTAAACCCGCACCACCGGCTCGGTGCCAGACAGCCGGTAACAAACCCACGAGCCATCTTCGAAAATTAACTTTAACCCATCCTTGCGGACAACCTCACTGACCTTCTGTCCACAGAACTGTTGCGGATCAGACTTCAACTTCTCAGTGAACTTCCCCTTCACCTCGGGCGTCAAGCGGAAGTTCTCCCGCTGCGGATAGTAGGAACCAACTTGGTTACATAGCGCCTGTAATTGTTCGCCCAACGACTTGCCGCGCTTCGCCACCATCTCACAGCACAGCAGACCGGCCAGCACCCCGTCTTTTTCCGGCACGTGGTGGCGGATCGACAGCCCGGCGCTCTCTTCGCCGCCAATCGCAATCTTGTCCTGCATGATGAGTTCGCCAATATATTTGAAGCCGACCGGCGTCTCGTGAAGCTCGACGCCGCGCGCCTTCGCGATAGCGTTGATCAGATTCGTGGTCGCGACCGACTTCGCTACCCCGTTTTTCCAGCCTCGGCTTTCTACTAGGTAATCGAACAGCAGCGCGATCACGTAGTTTGGCTGGATGAATGTTCCGTCGGCATCGACAATTCCGAAACGATCGGCATCGCCGTCGGTAGCAATCCCTATGTGCGCGCCGGTGGCCCGCATTTTTTCCCGCAAGTCTTCGAGCAGATAATCATCTGGCTCGGGAGCGTTCCCGCCGAACAGCACATCGCGATAATCGTGAACTGTGGAAACCTTTACCCCGGCATCTCGTAAGAACTCGTCGGAATATCCTCGTGCAGCGCCCCACATAGGATCAAAACAGACCTGCAGATTCGCTTTACGGATCACATCGAGATCGACAATCTCTCCCAGCCGCTTTAAGTAACCCTGCTTCACGTCGAGCGATTCACGCGTGGATGCGCTGCTGCTACTGTTTGTTCCGGATGATTTTTTCTCACGATCTCCTGCTTCAATTTCCGCTTCAATCTTCTTCGTAACATCAGGGAGCGCGGGACATCCGTCCGGAGTGGAGAACTTGATCCCGTTATACTGCGGCGGATTGTGCGAGGCGGTGAAATTGATGACACCGTCAGCTTTGGTTTGGACTACAGCATAAGCAAATGCCGGGGTGGGCGCGGCTTCTGCGACTACGACTGGAGTAATCCCGTTTGCTTCGAGAATTTCCGCGGCCATAGAACAAAAGGTTTCGCCCAGAAATCGCGGATCGCGCCCGACGATCACCCGCGCTCCTTGAGGCTTCTGCTCGGCAACGTAGCGGGCGATTCCACCCACCGCGCGTCGCACATTGGCGAAAGTAAATTCCTCGGCCATCACTGCTCGCCAGCCTGATGTGCCAAACTTGATTGGTGTCTTCATGTTCTATTCCGCGGCTTAAGGTGCCACTGTCT
>JBAWBG010000287.1:0-2568 GCA_049589695.1 Candidatus Sulfotelmatobacter sp.
GGGTAAGCCAGCGCAAGCATGTGTTGGCGTCGGTAACAGCGGCCGCGATCGGTT
This sequence comes from Candidatus Sulfotelmatobacter sp., assembly GCA_049589695.1. Lineage (GTDB taxonomy): Bacteria > Acidobacteriota > Terriglobia > Terriglobales > Acidobacteriaceae > Sulfotelmatobacter. The sequence goes on from JBAWBG010000287.1 coordinate 55, forward strand.
GATTCACTTCGTGCGCTAGCGAAGCCGTCAGCTCACCCATCGTTGTGATCCGGCTTATGCGCGCAAGATCCGCCCGGGTCTGACGCAAAGCTTCTTCTGCGTGCCTGCGCTCTGTAACGTCGGTGGAGCTGCCGACGAATTGCACTAGATTTCCTGACGCGTCCAAAACAGGGTGCCCGACACTGTGTAGGTGTCTTACAGAACCACCTCGAAGAACAATTCGGTATTCAATGTCGTATTCCGACTTCTCGTTTATTGCTCGCTCGATTGCCTGTCGCTGCCTAACTCGATCATCTGGATGAATGCGCTCCTCCCGTTGTTCCCACGTAAGCATGCCCTCTTCCGGATCGAAGCCGTAGATGCAATACCACTCTTCGGAGATATGCAATGCGCGTCTTTTCGCTACGTCCCAGACCCAACTTCCGGTATGCGTGAGCTTCTGCGCTTCTGCTAGATAGGCCTCGCTCTGTCGCACCTTCTCCTCCGCCCGCTTGCGTTCCGTCACGTCCATCATGGTGCACACGAATTGCACCACGTCTCCAGATGCGTTCAAAACAGGATGCCCGACGTTGTGGGTGTATTTGACCGTGCCGTCCCGAAGCAGGATTCGGTGATCCACTTCGTAATCCGACTTTTCTCGGATGGCTCGATCTTTTGCCTCTGCCACTTTGCCTCGATCCTCAGGATGCATGCGCGGCAGCCGGTCACTCCAAGCCGACAGGCCTTGCTTTGGATCAAAGCCATAGATGCGATACCATTCGTCGGAGAGATACAAGGCGTCTCCTTCTGGTACCCGCCAGGCCCCACTCCCCGTATGCGAGAGTCTCTGCGCTTCTGCCAGATAACTCTCGCTCCGCCGCAACGCTTCTTCCGACTGCTTTGCGGCGGTGACGTCCATCACACTGCCTACGAACTCAACGGTCTCGCCGGACGGTTTGACGAGAGAGTGACCAATTCCGTACATGTATCTCGTGGTCCCGTCCGGCAAAACGACTCGGAAATGGGCCTCGACATTGGTTCCTGCGGCCATTGCTCTCTCGAGGTCTGCGACGATCTGGCTTCGATCGTCGGGATGAATACGCTGATAAAACTCTTCGAACGGAGGTATCCCGCCCTTCGGAACCAGACCAAACAAGTGCCGGTGTTCCTCGGACGTATGGATCATCTCTCGAGTGGCAATATTGCATGCCCAAGTGCCGGTGTGGCTTAGCTTCTGTCCTTCGGCTAAGTACGCTTCGGTGCGAAGCAGGGCCTCGGCGGCGCGTCTGCGCTCGGTGACGTCCATCACCGCTCCAACGAACTCTACAGCGCTGGATTCGCCGTTTAAGGCACGAGCCACAACGTGGAGATGCTTGAGGGAACCGTCCGACATCATCAAGCGATACTCATGGTCAAAATCCTTCTTATCCTGGGTCGCGCGTTCGATTGTCTGTTGCACGAGCGCCGCGTCTTCCGGATGAACCCGCTGCAGAATAAGTTCTATGGTCGGTGTTGTGGTTCGGTCGTATTGGAAGATTCGAAAAGTTTCCTCTGACCAGATGATCTCGCCGGTGGAGGGTTTCCAGCCGAAGCTGCCCGCGTGGCTGAGCCTTTGGGCTTCCGCCAAGTACGCCTCATTTCGCCGCAGCTTCTCATCCTGCAGTTCCAGGGTCTGGGCGGCGAATCGCCGATCCACCCAGGACGTCAGCAGAGCCAGTCCAAGGACGATAAAAGTGACGGCGGCAATTCCGGCGGTGCCGAGTGCGGAGATGCTTACGGCGTGAGATAGGTCGACCGGCACGCCGGAGGGCGTGAAACTGGCGGCGGCCATGCCGGTGTAATGCATGACGGGGATCGCAGCACCCATCACCACGGCTCCGGCCAACTTTTCCTGGCCAATACCCGTTTTCTCATGTCGGAAGTGAAAGGTAATCCATATCGCCGCAAGAGAAATTAGAACGGCGAACACGACGGACAGGACGACGAGAAAGGAATCAAACTGGCATATGGCCGGTAAACGCATGGCGGCCATGCCGATGTAATGCATACTCGCGATGCCCGCACCCATCAGGATGCTTCCGGCGACCGCTTGGAACGCGCTCATTTTCTCTCGGCTCACCACGTACAGCGCAGTGATCGACGCAAAAATCGCCGCAAGCAGCGACAGCAGAACGGTTGGCCAGTGGTAGGCCACGGGAATCGGTAGGCTGAACGCCAGCATCCCGATATAGTGCATCGACCAAATGCCAGTTCCCATCGCGCCGGCCCCGCCCAGCAGCCAAACCGCGCGAGTCCAACCGCCCGCGGCCGTTACGCGACCCGCCAGATCCAAAGCAGCGTACGACGCAAACATGGCAATCAACACCGAAAGCGCCACCAGCGCGTAGTTGTACGAGCCAATCAAGTTCACGGCATCCATTTTGACTCCATGCGGTTGCCACGCGGAACTATCGTGCCACGCTTCAATTATTGACCCTCTCCCGCAACCGACCGGCGGCCATCGAAGACCAGTCTCAGGCCCAAGGCATCTTCTCG
>JBAWBG010000288.1:0-5266 GCA_049589695.1 Candidatus Sulfotelmatobacter sp.
TTGGCTTTCGCCGCCATCCCAGGACGCGCTGTAAACCACGCTGCCATCGGGCGTGAAGCGCGCGTGACCAATCCATCCAGTACGAAAAGTGATTTGTTTATATTCGGCGAGTGACTCCGCCCTGCTGCCTCGGCCGAGCCACCAGCCGACGCCAAGCATTACCAGGGCGAACCCCACAGCCCCGGCGATCACAGCCAGCAACCTGCTTCGCGGCCTCGCAGCCGCCACGGCCGTTACCCTCGCACTGCTTCCCGAAACTCCCGTCAGATGTTCAAGATCAAACGCGATGTCGCTGGCCGAATGGAAACGCTGCTCGGGATTCTTCTCCAGACAATGCTGCACAATCCGTTCCAGTGCGGGAGAGACATTGCGATTGGTTTCGCTTAAGTCCGCGGGATCTTCCTTCAGGATCGCGCTCATCGTGTCAGCGGAAGTCTCGCGGTGAAACGCCCGCTTGCCCGAAATCATCTCGTAGAGAATTGCCCCAAAGCTGAAAATGTCAGAGCGGGCATCGACGGCGGTGCCGCGCACTTGCTCTGGTGACATATAGCCCGCGGTTCCCATCACCACGCCGGCTTCAGTGGCGTGAGTCATGGTCGGCAGCGAGGTATGGGCGCCAGCCTGTCCCGGAGTCAGATCGGGCTGAGTCAGCTTGGCCAAGCCGAAATCCAGAATCTTAACCCGTCCGTCTTTTGTGAGGAACAAATTTTCCGGTTTCAGATCGCGATGGATAATTCCTTTTTCGTGGGCCGCAGCCAGCCCATGCGCGATTTTCAGGGCGTAGTCCAGAGTCTTGCGCACGGCAACTGACCCATTACGCAATCGCTCCCGCAGGGTTTCGCCCTCCAGCAGTTCGGAAACCACGTAGGGCGCACCGGCGTGCGTTCCGATATCAAACACCGCCAGAATATTAGGGTGGTTCAGAGCAGCAGTGGCGAGCGCCTCTTGCTCGAAGCGTCGCAAGCGGTCAGCGTCCAGGGAAAGCGCTTGCGGCAAAACCTTAATCGCCACATCTCTTTTTAAACGCGAATCGCAGGCACGGTAGACCTCGCCCATCCCTCCCGCGCCCAACAGGCTAATAATCTCGTATGGTCCTAGCTTGGTACCAAAGGTCAGATTCATTGGTGGGCGGATTATAAATCACCGCCCAATCAGAAAAGCTATTTCGAAAGATCCAGCAGCGCGAGGGCTTCGCTGGTATTAAAGAACCTTGCTCCCAGATCCTGGAGTTCGGAAACCGCCCGCAGTCCGTTTTCCGCGTTCAAGGTTTCGATTGCATCTCGTACCACAGACACACGGCGGCCACGATCCAGCAATCCCTTGGCAGCCAATCGCACGCAATATTCCGTGACCACGCCGAATACTACGAATTCAACATCGTCTCCGAATCGCTGCAAGAACTTTGCCGCCTGGCGGCTTTCAAAGATATCCAGCGTCTGTTTTTCCAGAAGAACCTGTTGATACGCAGAAAGATCGTGCGGAACCACAGCCCCAGCATCGTTCGCGATGGTGAAAACCTTATCGGTCAAGGCCTCGGGAACGAACTCGGAGCCGGGCGTACCTTTGATGCAGTGCGGGGGAAACGTTTGAAACTCAGGATCGTCCTGAGCATGGTAGCACCCGTGAGAGACCAGAAAGACGCGGCCCTGGCGGGCGGCATCCGTCAGCTTACGGATATTAGGCAGTAACCGCTCGGCTCCGGGCACGTAGAGCTTGCCGCCGGGCAGCATGAAATCCGCCTGCGGATCAACTTCCCAGAAAACTATGCTGCGAGAGACCATATCGTATTCCCCTGTCAGCGGTAACTGAATTCCACCTCCTATGCCGACTCATCATCCGGAATGGCGCGTCGACTTCGCGTGGGAAGGATCTTCGCCAAGAGTAAGTTCACAAAGGCCATCGACAAATTCGGGAGTCAAACTGTCATGTCGAATGAGGAACCGCATGTAAATCGGACCGTACAGCGAATCAAGAAGCAAATCCATATCGACATTTTTCTTCAACTCGCCACGGAGGATGCCGCGCTGAAGTGTGGCATAGGCTTCCTGTCGCCGTGGCTTCATGAAGCGTTCGCGGAAGGCAGCGATGAGGTTGTGATCGCTCTGCCCGGCGCCCAGCATGGCGGAGACGATCCGTCCACGGCGGCTGCGGAAGACTTTTATAAGCTGCCTCATCTGCTGGTTCATGTCGCCTCGAACCGAACCAGTATCGGGAAAATGCAGCTTGCGAGTGGTACTGCTGGCAAATGCGTCGGCGATAAGAGCGCCTTTATCCGGCCACCAACGGTAAACTGTCGCTTTGCCAACGTTGGCGCGAGCCGCTACAGCTTCAATTGTCAGTTCTGAAAAGCCCTTTTCAGCGAGCAGCTTCAATGTATTTTGCAGGATGGATTGCCGAGCCGCTTCACTCCGAGGCCGGCCCGGCGGCCGCTTGCGGCCGTTACCCTCGCCCTTCATGGGAGCTGCTGCCTTCTGGCGCATGAGCCTACCCTACCATATAATCTAATAATCTAAGCTGCGCATTAGAATCCAATACGGACAGTATCGAATCTAAGATAAACTTTGATGGGTTAGCTTCGCATCCGTGCAGGCGGCCCTCTTTAACTCTGGGTGGTGCCTAAGCGATGTGGATTGTAGCGTTAGCCCTAAGACGTCCCTACACGTTTGTGGTGATGGCGCTGGTCATCATTATTCTGACGCCGCTCACCATTCTGCGGACGCCTACCGACATCTTCCCGAGCATCGATATTCCGGTCGTCTCCGTGGTGTGGTTTTACACCGGCATGTCGCCGCAAGATATGGCCGACCGCATCGTGGCCAACTCCGAGCGCGGCATCACGACAACCGTCAATGACATCGAGCACATGGAATCGCAGTCCGTCTATGGACTGGGCGTCATCAAAATTTTCTTCCGTCCCGGCACCAATGTACAAGGCGCTATCGCGCAAATCACCGCAATCTGCCAAACCAGCGTGCGCAGTTTGCCGCCGGGCACAACCCCGCCGCTCATTATTTCCTACAGTGCTTCGACCACACCGATCATCCAACTGGGCTTGAGCAGCAAGACTCTTCCCGAGCAACAACTCTTCGATCTTGGGCAGAACTTTCTGCGTAACTATCTTGCGACGGTGCCGGGGGCCGCTACTCCGTATCCTTACGGCGGCAAAATTCGGCAGATTCAGGTAGACCTCGACTTGCCGAAGTTGCAAGCTTACGGCCTTGATCCCAACGATATTGTGAATGCCGTCAACGCGCAGAACATTATTCTGCCTTCCGGCACCATCAAGATGGGCTCGCTGGAATACAACGTCGAGATGAATGGAACGCCGCAAACCATTGCGGAATTGAACGACCTTCCGGTGAAAACCACCAATGGTTCCACACTCTATATGCGGGACGTTGCCCACATCCGCGACGGCTTCGCTCCGCAGACCAACATCGTGCGCCAGGATGGAAACCGCGGCGCGCTCATGTCGATTTACAAGAACGGCAATGCGTCTACACTGCAGATTGTCGCCGGGGTCAAGAGTATTGTGCAGCAGGCTGCGCAATCCCTGCCGCCTGAGCTGAAGATCACGGCGTTGTTCGATCAGTCTTTGTTTGTGCGCGCATCGATCTACGGCGTCTTGCGGGAGGGACTGATTGCCGCGGCGCTTACTGCGGTCATGATCCTCGTTTTCCTGGGCGACTGGCGTCCGACGATCGTCATTTCCATTTCCATCCCGCTCTCCATCTTCGTTTCAATCATCCTTCTCGGGGCGATCGGTCAAACCATCAACATCATGACTCTGGGAGGACTGGCGCTGGCCGTCGGGATCCTGGTGGACGATGCCACGGTTGAGATTGAAAACATCGAACGCAATCTGGCGATGGGTAAAGAAATGCGGCAAGCCATTCTTGATGGCGCGCAGCAAATCGCCGTGCCGGCTTTTGTCTCGACGCTGAGTATCTGCATTGTGTTTGTGCCCATGTTTTTTCTGACGGGCGTGGCTAAATTTCTGTTTGTGCCGCTGGCGGAGGCTGTGAGCTTTGCCATGCTGGCTAGCTATTTATTATCGCGAACCCTCATCCCGACACTCGTGATGTACATCATGCGCGGGCATGAGCATCGCGAAGAAACGCCCAAGTCATTTTTTGGCCGTTTTCAGCGCGGCTTCGAACGCAAGTTCGAAGGTTTCCGGCGAGGCTATGAGGCCTTGCTGGAAGTCACGCTGGAATACCGCGCCATCTTTGTAGTTTGTTTTCTGGCCTTTTGCCTGCTTTCGCTCGGACTGTTTTTCTTTCTGGGCGAAGACTTTTTCCCACAAGTAGATGCCGGCCTGTTGCGCCTGCATGTGCGGGCCCGTGCCGGCTTGCGTGTGGAAGAAACTGCCCGGCTCTGCGATGAAATCGAAGCCGTGTTGCGCCAGGAAGTTCCCAAGGGACAATTGCAAACCGTGCTCGATAACATCGGTCTGCCCAACTCGGGCATCAACCAGTCTTACAGTTCGAACGGAACGATCGGTAGCAGCGATGCCGAGATTCTCATCGCACTGGATCCGGAAAAACATCCGCCCACCGCCGATCTCACGCGGCGTTTGCGCGAAGTTTTGCCGCGCCGCTTCCCCGGCGTGGAGTTTTTTTTCCAGCCGGCCGACATCGTGACGCAAATTCTAAACTTTGGCTTGCCAGCCCCCATCGACGTGCAGGTCATCGGTACCGACATGGGAACCAGTTATGACATTGCGCAACAGATTGCCAACAAAATGCGACACGTTCCCGGTACCGCCGACGTGCACGTGCAGCAATTGCTTTCGCTGCCCACGCTCCACATGGATATCGAGCGCACGCGAGTTACGCAAGTTGGGCTTACGGCGCGGGACGTGGCCCAGAGCGCGCTGGTTTCGTTAAGCGGCAGTTTCCAGACAACTCCCAATTTCTGGCTGAATCCAAAAAACGAAGTGACATATCAGCTGGCGGTGCAGTCTCCGCAATATCGCATGACCAATCTCCAAGACCTGCTGAACATTCCTGTTACTTCTCAGCAGGGTCCGCAGCTGATGGGAAATTTGGTGCAGCTATCGCCGACGGTGCGGGCTGCGACTGTAAACCACTGGAACGTCGCGCCGGTTATCGACGTCTACGCTAGCACGCAAGATCGAGATCTTGGCGCTGTAGCTGCGGACACCGACAAAATACTCAAGACGTTCGACGGCCATTTGCCTCGTGGTACTCAGATTGTGGTGCGCGGTCAGGTGGCCACCATGCGCTCGTCCTTCTTTGGTTTG
>JBAWBG010000289.1:0-12728 GCA_049589695.1 Candidatus Sulfotelmatobacter sp.
ACATTCTGCCCCGGTGCGTCGAGTTGGGAAAAAGCCTTGCGGAAGTCTTGCCAATTCTGCGCAGTGTCGACATCGAAAAACGGCATGCGCAGCCCATCGTAGAGCGTCCAGCGCAAAGCCACTTGCCGCGGTTCGCCCGGAATTATTTCGGAAATTATGGGCCCATGACGGGTGATTCTTACGTCGACCGTCACATCCGGTTTCCCCTTGACGTGAATCACCTCTTGTCGATGATCTGGCTGCTGCCAGCCCTGCGGCGTCTGATACGCACCCTCCGAGTTGAAATTCTCGATGAACGCATCGGCCACGGTCGGGCCAACGTTGGTGAATCCCCAGGCGATGCGCTGATTATGGCCGACGATTACATACGGCATTCCGGGCAGCGTCACGCCGGCAATATCCAGGCTGCCTGACTTCAGATGAGTTTCATACCACAGGTTTGGCATCTGATGCCCAAGGTGCATATCGTTTGAGAGCAGCGGCTTGCCGGTCACCGTGTGCGCGCCTGAGACTACCCAATCGTTCGATCCGTTCGCTGCTTCTGGAGCTTCTTGCGTCCAGATTTCCAAACCGTTGCCGAGTTTTGTAACCGCGTTGTCCGGCCCGGAGTCTTCGTCGTCGTCATCGTCTTGATCTTTGTCTCCCGAGCCTGGCTGATTTTTTTGATCGTCAACGTCCGCCAGCATCACCGTCGGCGGCCGGTCATGCCACGACTTGTTCACATACAAGTCCGCCGTCAATTCCGGTCCCAGCTTGGCTAAGATTTTCTCTCGCCCCAGCGTGTCCTCGAACGTATAGAAGTTGAGGTCCTTCACCATCTGATTCGCAATGACTATGGAATCCTCGGCCTGCCACGGATTTGGTCGATATTTCAAAATACGAAATTCGACGGGAAGCGCGTTACTGTGCCCTGTGATGTAGGCGTTCACTCCCCGGGCATAGGCGTCGAAATAAGAACGATCACGCGGGCTCGCCATACCGAGCGATTTTTCCGCCGCAGCGCGCAATCCCAGAACGCGCTGCTCGCGGTCGATCTTCAGCGTGTCCTCGCCCAGAATCTCCGAAAGTTCTCCCGAGCCAAAGCGGCGCATCACGTCCATCTGCCAGAGCCGGTCCTGTGCCGTAACGTAACCCTGAGCGAAAAATAAGTCCTCTAAGGTAGCGGCTTCGATGGCGGGAACTCCGTGAGCATCCCGTGTGACGTTTACGGGCGCCGACAATCCTTTGACTGGAAGATTTCCATCAAGCTGAGGCAACGCAGAACGAGCGACAAAATAAGCGTAACCCAGCACGCCTGCCACTAAAAGAAATGCGAGCAAGAGCAATGACAAGAAGATTCGCCGGCCAGTTGAACGCCGGGATGCCGGAACGCCTGTAGCAGTAAACGTACTCATGAGCAATTCGATTCTAGGGTGAAAACGGCGTGCGGACAAATGAACGATCACTTCTCTAGCCGAATTCAATTCCTGTGCGCCTCTGTGTCCTCTGTGTTTAAGCTTTTGTTTTTAGGTTTCTTTGCGACGGATGATCACTCGCCGCTGAAAATGAATTTCATTTTCAAGATCGGCGATGCTATCCTGTCCCTTCATGCTGCAGAAGCGCATCGATGATCAGCCTTCCATCTCCCACGAGATGGTGCGCGAGGCGCAGGAAATTCTCCATCAGCATCTGAAGCGCGTCGGTCTAAAGCAAACGGCGCAGCGCGACACGATCCTCCGCTCGTTCTTGGAAACGCGAGACCATCTTTCCACCGACGAACTACACCGCTTGGTGCAAAAAAAAGACGCAGGTATTGGCTATACCACGGTTTATCGCACGCTCAAGTTGTTGGCGGAGTGCGGACTGGCCAGCGAAGTCGCCTTTCATGACGGCATTGCCCGCTACGAACACCAGTACAATCGGCGCAGTCATCACCATATGGTCTGCACCGAGTGCGGCAGTTCCGTGGAATTCTTTTCCCGTGAAGTGGATCAGTTGGAGCAGGAAATCGGACGCAGGCACAACTACACCACCACGCGCCATACATTTCAGATCTACGGCATTTGCGAAGACTGTCGCAAAAATTAACTATCCTAAACTTAGGGAAGCAAGGCTCCCGCCGGCGCCAGCCAGTCAAAGGGATGGAATGGAATGTTCCTGGCTATGCCAAACAGAATAATCACCGCACAGAGCGCTCGGATCCATACTGCTGGTAAGAAGAATCGCGGCAGGTGCCGGCCGCAAATCTCGTTGAACGCATAGGAGGCAATTCCGTACGCGAGAAAAGGCAGCAACAGGATTGTCAGCGGATTCAGCGCCCACGCAGCGCTCAGATGTCCATGCAACAATTGGTGAAGAGCCCGCAGGGAACCACAGCCCGGACAATACCATCCTGTCAGGTAATGAAGTGGGCATGGAGGAAACAGACCGGATGTGGCTGGGTCGAAGCAGTCAAGCATCACGATTGCCGTCGCAGCAACCGCAACCAATCCCGCCCGGAGTCGATGTTGCTGCGAGCGCCCCATAAGTCTAAGCATACCTTTTCAGTACTAGTATCGGAAGCCATAGGAATCGTATCATCAGGAAACGCGGGCACAGACGCCATTCCATGACCCTGTTTGAATCGTCCAGATCCGATCGCAGCGCGGGTTCTGCAACCGCTTCTACGATGGCAGAGTCCCTAATCCCGATCTGGCAGCGCGTATTGCAACGGCCGTCGATTGGAATCGAAGAAAACTTCTTCGACATCGGTGGCAACGTTGAGTCCGCGGACCTGCTGTTTGCGGAGATTGCTCGAGTGTGCGGCAGGAAAGCTCCCAGTGCCGCTATCTTTCAGGCTCCAACCATCGCGGCGTTGGCTTCCATGCTGGAGCTGCCGAGCCTTCCGCGGTTCTCCCCCTTCGTCCCGTTGAAAGTTGGCGCCGAGCATCCGCCGATCCTCATTGCTCATGGTTTGGGTGGACGCGCTAGATTCTCGGAACTCGCAAAGCATATTCGCACCGGTCATCCCATCTATGGAATTCAGGCCCGAGGAATCGATGGCAGGGAAGAGCCGTTTGATCGGATTGAGGACATGGCACAGTTCTATCTGGAGGCCCTGAAGGAGCTTCAGCCAGAGGGTCCCTACGTGCTTATCGGCTATTCATTCGGTGGTCTGGTAGCTCTGGAGATGGCCCAGCGCTTGTCTGCCGAGGGAAAACATATTCAGCTACTGGTGCTGGTAGATGCATATCCTCATCCGCGCCAGATGTCCGGGCGCCAGCGTTTGCGCCTCGGAATGCAGCGAACGAAACGCCGTATCTCCCAGATGGGTCAGCAGCCCCTCCCGGATGCAATTTCGTACTTCGTCGGGGGCCTTAAGCGCCGGTTCGGTCTCCCCGAGGGGCACAACCACAGCCCTCATTCTCCGGAAGGTTCCCGGTTATCGCTTGCTACGACCACCTTGCAAGTGAAAAGCAAAGCTTATGTCGCTTTAGCGCGGTATCGACCGCGCCTTTATCGTGGGAAAATAAAATTCTTGAAGAGCGAGGGCGATGAGTACTTTCCCGGCGATCCGGTGCCGATTTGGGTTAGTTTGGCAGAGGACTTCGAAGTCGAGATCGTTCCCGGCACTCATCTGGATATGGTAACGACCCACTTCGAAAGCCTGGCTGCGGTACTTACCCGTTACCTGCATGAAGCGTTTTCTCGGAAGTAGAGTTATAGAACGTGCGGGAAAATGACCCAATGGATCATCATCGCCCGCTCCGAATTGGCGGATTCGTGGGTCAGAGAAGTATCGGTCAGAGAAGTATCGTCGGATAAGTATGGGTGAGAAGTTGGGAAGGACTGAAAAAAAACTGGATGACAAACTTGGCGACTCCTGCAGGGCCACATCACGTTACGAACAAATCGAGATCATTTTTTTTAAACCTGTCGCACCTTCTTTGCCTATCGGCTTTCGTTCTTTCCTGCGCACTATTTTCCGGCGGATGCGACCGGAAGCAAGATTCCCCCGGCAAGTCCGGAACCCAGCCTCCGGCAGAAACGGTCAAGCAGTCCGAATCCCCCGCGAAGCATCTGGCCATTCCAGATTGTCCTCCGGCCGAGGGCCCCGATGTGTTGCCTCTGTTACAAAAAACCGAGCACATTGTCATTCTCAAGTGGAGGGCAAGCGCTTCTGACTCCAGGCACCCCGATCCCGTTGGATATTGCTTGTATCGCAGCCTGCGGGGCAAGCGCCAGCCACTTCAACGCCTCAATATCCAACCCTTGCCGCAGACCGCATGTACTGATGACCTGGTCGAGAATAATAAGAAATACGATTACAGAGTGCTGGCAATCAGCAAGAAACAAATTATGAGTCGTCCCTCAAACGTAGCCCGCGCTGAAATTCCAAAGAATAAGCCGCGAAAGCATACCGAGGACGCGCCTCCTTTGTGCCGGGCAGCGGACGGGCAGAAATAGCGGGAAAGATCGCCGTCCGCAACTTACGGCGTCCCCGGTGAAGTTTTGCTTAGTGAAGTTTTGCTTAATTAAGAAGCAGCTGGAACCATTGATTTGCCGACGTATCATTACATCGTGCCTAATAGATTGAAGCAAAATTTCGTTTCCCAATGGTCGCCCCTGTTGCGCTTTGGCGTTCTTATCGCGCTTTCTGTGGCGATCTGGTTTCGGCCGCTAATTTCCTCATTTGCCCTCGCTTACCGCGACAGTGAATACACGCATATCCTGTTGATTATTCCCGTGAGCCTCACGTTGATTTTTCTGGATTGGAGAACGCCGGAGGAAAGCTCCAGACTCAGTTTGATCGTCGGCACAATCCTCATGGCGTCAGCGGGGGCGGTTGCTGTCGGCGTACGACTAGCGGTTGTCGTTCTTCATCCCGATGAACGACTTTCGCTGAACATGGCGGCGCTTGTCTTGTGGTGGATCGGCGCCTTTGTCTTCTGCTTTGGTTTTTCGGCTTTTAAGCGCGCCGTCTTTCCTCTTTGCTTCTTGTTCTGGCTTGTTCCTATTCCGCAGCTCTTGTTAGACCCCATCGTGCGCCTGCTGCAGGAAGGCTCTGCTGCATCTGCCGATGCGATCTTCGCCATCGTAGGCGTTCCGGTTGCCCGGGAGGGAACCGTCATTACGATACCGGGATTAGTCGTCGAGGTAGCGCGCGAGTGCAGCAGTATCCGTTCCAGCATGATGCTGGTGGTCACGACGATGGTTCTTGCGCAGATGCTCTTGCGTTCTCCCTGGCGCAAGGCGCTGGTGATTGCGGTAGCGATCCCGCTCTCCGTCGCTAAGAACGGGCTGCGAATCTTTGTCCTTGGAATGCTGGCTACGCGCGTCGATCCCAGTTATCTGACAGGAAAGCTACACCATGAGGGCGGAATCATTTACTTCCTGATCGCACTGGGAGCGATATTTCTGTGCCTTTGGATCGCCCGCCGTGGCGACGAAAAATTTCTGTTCTCGCCATGACGGATCGATGCCTGGGAATTATCCAGCTTGATTATCGATGGGCAAGGCCGAACGTCACAGCCGCCGCCGAGGAGCTCATATTCAGCATTGAGACCGCGCGCTCAAGCCGATGATGCCCCGTCTTGTGGAAGAAATAGCTGAGGCCGATCACGCCGGCGGTCTCGCCGGCGAAGTTCGCGGCTAATCCCGCTGTGCTACCCGCGAATACACGCGTCACAGGATTCAATTCCTGGCCGCCGTTACGCAAGTTGTCTCTGGTTACAACGAAGTCGGCAGCGCTGAATGCGGCATTCGTAGCGAACAAGAAACTGTTTTCGCGATCCCAAAATCGATGGCTTGAAGTCTCCGGAATGCTCGTTGGATGTACCGTTGTTGATGTGGAAAATGGTTCTCCCAACGATGCCGGTCTCAGCAGCGCCATAGAAACTTGCTGCGCATTGGCGAAGCCACAAAAAGCGAAAACTGCCAGCAGAATCGCTGCCCGGATCCGAACGATCGTGCCAATCAATTTTGTCAGCATAACGTTAGTGACCGGCGGCATTGGCCACCTGTACTAGTACTAACGGAAATGCCAGGGCCCGAGAATGGCCCTTACGTGCCACTAAACTTCATGTGTTGCTTCTAGGGGGTATTGGAGGTTACTGAAGTAATGCCAGTACCTGGCTATCGTCACGTGGATTTGCGAGCAGTTAACTACCGGGCTAACCGGCGGTGACTCGACGCCTAATGAGACATCGAAGTTGGAAGATAAAGTTGGAAGATAAGGGAGTTGAAATGGACTCGGGAGACTTCTGAGCGACTGAAGTAAAAAGGGAAGCAGAAGGATCAGTCCTAATGCTTCCCAAGAGGGAGAATAAAATCTGACCTGGAACCTAGAATTTTTACGGCACCGCCGCCGTCACCGGCGGAGTCGAGCGCGCGCTCTCTTGACCGCTGGAATTTACTGACGTGGCTTCGTAGTAGTAAGTCTGACCAGAAACCACTGTGCTATCGGTATAGGCGGTATTTGCGTCGACGCTTGGATTGATCTTGGCATAGGTGCCGGTGGCGGTGGTGCTGCGGTAAATGTTATAGCCGGCAACGTCGCTGCTGGCATTCCACGAGAGATTGACGCTGTAGGTCGTTGCGGTTCCGGTTCCCGTCAGCGATGCTCCCCCTGATGAACTGTTGGCGTTGCTCGCAAACGCCAGCGTGCCAGATTCAGCGCCGCTGCTGGTCGGCGTAAAAGCCACGTTGAATGTCACGCTCTTCCCGGCGGCGATGGTCATCGGAAACGCAGCGCCCTCCAGAATAAATTGCGAGTTACTGCTGCTGTCGGACGATACCGTCACAGCCGCACCCGAGGCGCTCATCGTGATGGATTCCGTCTGCGTGGTCCCGACCGGTACACTGCCGAAACTCACAACTGCGGGACTAACAGTCAACTGGCTGGTCGTTGCCGCGGTGCCCGTGCCCGTGAGCGATTCGGCAGCCGATGAACTGGAAGCATTGCTGGCGAAAGAGAGCGAGCCAGACTCCGTGCCACTGCTGGTTGGTATGAACGCCACGCTGAATGACAAACTTTGGCCGGCGGCGATGGTTAGAGGAAAACTAGCTCCCTGCAAAACAAATTGCGAATTGCTGCTGCTATCAGCGGAAACAATAACTGGCGCTCCTGAGGCACTCATGGTGATCGTTTTCGTCTGCGTGCTTCCCACCTGCACGCTGCCAAAGTTCATGGCCGCCGGACTAACGGTCAATTGGCTTGAAGCGGCTGCCGCGGTTCCGGTGCCGCTGAAAGGTACGTTCAGGGTCTGGTTACCTGAAATCAGGACAGATCCGCCCGTAGGGCCTGCAGATTGCGGAGTAAACGTAACTTGCAAGGTGACGCTTTGGCCCGCGCCCAGTGAGAGAGGCGTGCTTGGCCCACTAACCGCAAATTCGCTGCCGGTCGTCTGGAAACTCGATATCGGAACTTTCCAGGAACGAGTGTTCGTCAGAGTAATTGTTTTCTTGGAACTAGACCCTACCGCTAGTTGCCCGAACGAAAGGCTGGAAGGATTGGGCACTACAACGTCGCTGCCCACTCCCGTTCCTTCAAACTGAAGCTGGAGGGTGGCGTTGGAAGCGTTGCTCTTGAACGTCGTATTTCCTCCAGCGTAGCCAGTCGCGGTCGGAGTAAACGTAACGCTAAGCTCGATGCTCTGTCCTGCGGAAAGCGTAAGCGGCAAGCTCATCTCGGGAAAACCAAATTGGCCTTCACGAACGAAATTCATAGCCGTGAGACTGACGCTGGTCGCACCGGTGTTGGTTAGCGTGACGAGCTGACTTTCTGTCTGTCCGACTGGGACGGTACCAAAGCGCAAAACCGAAGGGCTACAGGTTAATTGTTTCGTCGCAGTCTGCGCCGCCCAGGAGGACGTTGTGGCGAATACGGTCACAAGGACGACGAAGAGGGCGCGAAGAGAAAGGGGCTGAGAAATGGACCGGGGGAGTCTCATGGCGAGCAGT
This sequence comes from Candidatus Sulfotelmatobacter sp., assembly GCA_049589695.1. Taxonomy (GTDB): domain Bacteria; phylum Acidobacteriota; class Terriglobia; order Terriglobales; family Acidobacteriaceae; genus Sulfotelmatobacter. Next base: position 7,921 of record JBAWBG010000289.1, read on the forward strand.
GTGAAATGAATTCCGCAAACTGAAAAGGTCTCGGGAGGGCATGTATGTACTTGGCCGTTCGTACATAGGCCCGAAGCGGGATAAATTAGATTCTGCTGAAATCGCACTGTTTGCGCGGGAAAGACCGCATGCTGGCCCGATGCTCAGAAGGCTTAGAAGGTGGGCGCGAGGTCTCGCACATTCCAACACAAAGGTTTTAATACCGTGGGGCGGAGAAGAAAACAACAGGGCTATTTATGGCGCGGGAATCTGAACATTGGAAACGATGTTCGAGTAGCTGCTTTCTTCATTGCTGGAATTCACCGCAGTGGTTGCGTAGCAATAATTCGTGCCGTCGGTTACGGAACTGTCGGAGTATGTGGTGAGTGTGTCCGGCGTAGATCCATTGATCTTCGAATAAGCGCCGCAAGAGCTGGTGTAGATCGCTCGATAAATGTTATATCCGGAAATATTCGGTGAGCTGCTTGCACCCCATGACAAGCTCACGCTATGGGTCGGCGCGGCCGTGCCCGTGCCGGTAGCCGCCGCCGTGGTCGTCACAGGCTGAGCATTGCTGGTAAACGTCAGAGTCGCGTTTGCCGCGCCAGCCACTTGCGGACTGAAGGTCAGGGTAAATGCGGCACTGTGTCCGGCTGTAATGACGGCTGGCAGCGACAATCCGCTTATGGTGAAATTCGAGTTGTTTGAACTGGCGCCGGTAATCGTAACATTTGCTCCAGTGGCGTTAAGACTTCCCGATGCAGTTCCGCTAGCGCCGACGAATACACTCCCCACTGCCAGGGTAGCCGGCGTGGCGCTCAACTGTCCGGCTGCGACCGTCGCCGTACCCGCTAGAGGGATGCTCAAACTCGGATTGGTTCCATTGGAAGTGACGGTCGCGTTTCCACTGGCGCTGCCCGCCGACGTGGGAGTAAAGGTCACAGTGAAGTTCGTGCTTTGTCCCGCCCCCAAAGTCACTGGCGTAGAAAGTCCGCTCAACTTGAACCCTGTGCCGCTCGCCGCAACCTGAGAAATCGTCACACTCGAACCACCCGTGTTCGTCACTGTCTCTGACAGGGCCTGGTTGTTACCTACCTGTACGGTTCCAAAATCAAGGCTTGTGGGGTTCGCTCCGAGCGCGCCTGGCGCAACTCCCGCGCCCGATAGTGTCATGGATAACGCGGAGTCAACCGCATTCGAAGTGATTGCCAGATTGCCGCTCACGCTGCCTGCAGATAGCGGAGCAAAGATGATGCTGAAGGTTGTATTCGCGCCAGCGTTCAGCGCCAGCGGCGTGGAAAGCCCGCTCAAGCTGAATCCCGTTCCGCTCACGACGGCCTGCGAAACAGTGACGCTCGAAGCGGTGTTGTTGGTCAGGGTAACGGTTTGACTGCTCTGGCTCCCCACCGTCACGTTGCCAAAGCTATCGCTGGTCTGATTGAGGACGAGTTGACCATTGCTCACCCCCGTTCCGGAAAGGGAAACTGTGGTTGAGCTGTCGGAGGCGTTACTGGCAATGGAAGCCGTGGCACTGAAGGCGCCGGCCGCATTGGGAGTAAAAACTATACTGATAGTGGAATTCTGACCAGCCGCAACGACTGCCGGAAGACTGGGCGAACTCAACGTGAAATACTTTGTGGAAATCGATACGCTGGCGATGCTCAGGGGAACTGCACCCGTATTCGACGCAGACAACGTTAAGGTCTTGCTCGTGCCCGCCGTGACCGTACCGAAATCGAGACTGGCGCCGCTTAAAACTAAACCACCGACTTGCGTTTGTTGGGTCGTCGTCGCGGGCTTCGCAGCGCTGAACCCCTGACAGCCAACCATTGTGGCCACGCCTAGAAAAATCAGGGCTACACCTGCACAGGAGCTCTTTGTGGAGTGAAATGTAAGAGTGCGTCTTGCCATAATGGGGTCTCTAGAAAATCTGCGGCCGATCGTATCGCTGTACGGAACTCAGTCTGAGTTCCCAGACTGGATTCGCGTAGATTTCCGAAGGTCATTACCAAAAACGCCACAAGGCCAGTCACCAAATGCGAAATTTCATCCCGGTAACAGGTCTTTAACACAGCAAGTGAAAGGCTTTTAACGAAGCAAAGGAATTGCACTTGACGAACCAATTGCCGCGCACGTGAGGACACGACCGCTTGGCCATGTACTCCTCCGGAGCCAAACGACTCCCTGCCGCTCGACTCTGCCCGGCAAATCGCTGCTCTATACAGCCTCCACCTTCTTGACGCGACCCTGCCTGATGGATCATCATGCGCGGTGCTCTTCGGGCGGCGATCGTCGCCTGGACCGCGGAGGCTCCTGATGTCCACACAAACTCGTCCTGAAACCAAGGCCCGTAGTTTCGGGGAAAACATCGAAAGCGACTTGGCGTCGCGATTCCTGCGCGTGGTGGAAGTTGCCGCAATCGCTTCAGCGCGAACCATGGGTCAGGGCGAGCGCAAACTCTCTGACCAGGTGGCCACCGAGGCAATGCGCCGCACGATGGATTCCATCCCCATGCGCGGAACTATTGTCATCGGCGAGGGCGAGCGTGACGAAGCCCCCATGCTTTACATCGGAGAAAAAGTCGGTGCGGAATTCACCGACGGACGCGAAGTGCCGGAGGTAGACATCGCCGTCGATCCGCTCGAAGGCACTAACCTCTGCGCTACTGGCGCGCCCGGAGCCATTACCGTGCTCGCCGCCTCCGAACGCGGAGGCCTGCTCAACGCTCCCGACTGCTACATGGAAAAAATCGTCGTCGGACCTTCCTGCAAGAACGCAGTCGAACTCGATGCGCCGGTCGCTGACAATCTCAAAAACATCGCCAAGCGATTAGAACGTGACGTGGAAGATCTTGTGGTGATTGTGCTCGACCGACCGCGCCACGAAAAGTTGATTGCCGATATTCGCGCGGCGGGGGCCCGCATTCGGCTGATCGGCGACGGCGATCTCTCGGCTGGCATCGCTGCAGCTGTAATCGGCACTGGCGTGCATGCCGTCATGGGGTCGGGTGGCGCGCCAGAAGGCGTGATCACCGCCGCCGCCATTCGCTGCCTGAATGGATATATGCTGGGTCGCCTGGTGGTGAAGCCCGACCAGGAAGAGCGACTCGCCCGCATGGGCGTCAAGGATAAGAATCGGATCTACGAAGCGGAAGACCTTGCCCCCGGCAAGCAACTCATCTTCGCCGCCACTGGCGTTACCGACGGAGCCCTTCTTAAAGGCGTCCGCTTCTTCGGCGAAGGCACGCGAACTTCTTCAGTCATCCTTACTCAACAGACTGGCAAGGTGCGGTTCATCGAAAGCATCCACCTGGAAAAAGGGCCGGATGTGAAGGTGAGATTCGCGTAGGACTCCGCTCTATTTCAGATACTCCGAGCCTTTCTTCAAATCCTCAGGAATATCGGGAAACGGCGGAAACTCCTGCGAATATCCCTTGTACACACTGACTGTCGTCTCTGCCCGCAGCGTGCCATCATGCACCGCGATCTTATGCGGATGCCCCTTCGAGTAGCCTTCCCATAGCGAAACGCCGGCGTAGGCGCCATCCTTGCGCAGGATGTAATAAGTCATATCGATGAAGCGCAGCTTGTTCATGTCGCCGTTGTAATTGCGGACGATGCGCTTCAGCGCCTCCATGCCGGCTTCCTGCGGAGACATTCCGTGCCGCATATTTTCGACGATCGTATGCGCGCCCGCAACCTTGATATTTTCTTCGCCGCTGCCCGTCGCGCCAGCCGAGCCCACGTCCTGATCCGTATAGCAGCCGGCAGCGATAATCGGCGAATCGCCGACCCGGCCCGGCAGTTTGAACGCCAATCCGCTCGTAGTCGTGCAGCCGGAAATCTCACCCTTGTCGTTGAGTGCGGAACAATGAATGGTGCCAGTAGGCGGGAACAAAACTTTCCGCAGCGCGGCCAGCTGAAATTCAGGCTCGATGCCAAGATCGGCGGCAAGCGCCTGCATTCGTTCGACGCGCTCTTTCCACATCTCCGCCTGCGGTTTATCTTTACCAGGCTCCGTCACGGGAGGCTGCCAGTGCGGGTCGGCGATGCCCGGTCCCCACCAGTCATCATTCGAGTGAAACTCTTTCCATAGCAGCCAGATCTTGCGCGAACGCTCGGTGAGCAGGTTCTCGCGCGGAAAGCCAACTGCTACCGCAAACCGTTCCGCGCCTTCCCCCACCAGCATCACATGGCCGGTATGCTCCATCACCGCCTTTGATACCAGCGACACATTCTTGATATTGCGTACGCCGCCCACCGATCCCGCGCGGCGCGTCGGCCCATGCATGCAGCAGGCGTCGAGTTCAACCACGCCTTCTTCGTTTGGAATTCCGCCGAGGCCGACGGAATCGTCATTGGGATCGTCTTCCGGACCTCTCACCACTTTGAGCGCGGCGTCGAGCGTGTCTCCTCCGCCTTTCAAAAAGGCAAACGCATTCTCCAGGTAGGCGTAGCCATTGTTGGCGCAGACAATGATGGGGCGCTTCTGTGTCCCAGATGGCGTACTGCGATCTTGAACGGCAACAACATGTGCCTTGGCCTCTTTGCCCTGAGCCTCAGCCCCAACTCCAACAGCGACTGCACCAAGAACGGAAGTCTTAACAAAATTACGGCGCGAGAAAGTCATGGAGTGCTTCTCCTCTACGAAACTGGGAAGCATATCACGCCATCGTGCTGGAGTTCATGTGCTCTGGCCCGGCGCAAAAAAGGGCTGTCATTCCCAAACGGCTTCAGCCGTGAGGAACCCGCTGTCGTCTGAAGTGGCGCGTGATAAGCGTCTTTGGAAATTACGTTTGTTGCGAGCGAGTGCGTTGCTCTTAATAAAGC
>JBAWBG010000290.1:0-1655 GCA_049589695.1 Candidatus Sulfotelmatobacter sp.
CAAAAGAGCTGGTCGATAACCTTGGACCCATAAAATAACCCTGTGATGTGATTGAATTGCAGATCTGCCCAAAGCTGTTGACCGGAAGGCCTCCACTAACACCTCCCTCCCATAACTGAGCTGTCAATGACTCAACGATCAATCGCGAGTCCAGGGACTTGCCGAATGCCCGGGATAGCGCATTCGCATTCAATCACGCAAACACAGCCCTGGAGGCTATAGTGAATATGCCATCAATCAACGATCGTCCCTAGCTCCCCTTGACTCTTGCCTAATACTAATTCAGGAGTGGAAGTCTGGCGGTGGCTCATGTAATCAGTACGCCCAGCTTCCACTGGTGTCTTTTTATATTCTAAGTAATTATATACGGCGTCCATGATTCCTCGCCATCCTCTTCGCCCAGTTGATGCGGTATCAAGGTTCTGCTTCGAATTCGATCGATTAGAACTAAGAAAGCCCTCGTGAGTCGTGTGAAGTAGTGCCCCACATGCTGCTCAATTCCAGCAAGAAAAGCACTTATCTATTCTTCTAATTTTACTAATAAGTGTGAGTGTTCATTTTTTTGGCGGGATTCTTCTAGCCTGCTTTTTAACCATTTTCCTGCTAGTGCCGAGTCAAGTCGTAAAATCTCTGAAGATTCGCTACGTGCTAGCAGTTTAGACTGATTTTTAGAAGGCTCTCAGTGGTGGGAGGATGGAGCGGCGTCCCTACTAGCTTGGGTTTGTTGGCCAGTCAGAGAAACGAGATCTCCGCATCTGACTGATTCTAGCTAATCCAAGCCTCAATTCCGAATGGGGTCTCTCTGGCTGGCTAGCTAACTCTAGCTAGTAGGGCACTAATAGGGCGCCGCTCCTATCTCTCACCACTCAGAGCCTTCAAAAAACCAGTCTAAACTGCTAGCACGTAGCGAATCTTCAGAGATTTTACGGTAGGAAGAAGTGGGTAGAAAATCCGTGATCCCAAGTCCTCCGATTCCGAGTCCTCCCCCCAATTTAACTCACAGGTATATATCTCTCCTTCTTAAACCTTCAATATCATCGACATGGTTCCAGTATAACTGCTTCATTGGGAAGTTCAAGAATGGATCAATAGATGTCTCCAGCAAAAATGACTTGTAACATTGCCAGTGTATAAAACAGATTCACAAGATCGTGATTGGAGACATCTTGACGTGCTGAGGACCGGTTTGTTCTACTTTCCTTCTCGATATTGAGTGAAATCTCCATCGATCTAGTCTGTTCAAGGCCGATATACATGTAGCCATTAAGGACCTATGTACAGGGATGCACGTTATTTTATTATTTAGTGAATGGACCATGACCATGTGAGCTAGACTTTTCTTTTCGTGAAACTTAATGAATGACCCAAGACCAGTCCCAGTAGAATACGAAATCATTATTAAACTAATAAACATTTGAAAAAAGATTGACACCCTTCTCCAGGTCCTTCCGTATGCGATCTAGCGACTTTCCTGTCGCATTGAGATCGGCAAGCACATCCTGCAGTGCATGCCCCTGTCCCACCCGCTGCTCAATCATGCGGATAATTTTTTTCCTCCTCGAGTGGCACTGCCGAATCCGTTGCTCGTAGCGCCAGAGACAACCAAACTTCTCCTCGAGGGCCAGAATTGAATCCCGCCTGGCGGCACCCGCGCC
>JBAWBG010000291.1:0-8411 GCA_049589695.1 Candidatus Sulfotelmatobacter sp.
CACATTCAAATTCGGCTGTCCCAGCACGCGAAACACGCCTAGATCCTCAACTCCTCTGATTCCGCGCATGATGTTGACGACCTCATCGCTCTTGGCCTCCAGTACTTTCAAGTCGTCGCCATAAATCTTCGTGGCCAGCGCTCCTTTCACGCCGCTTACCGCCTCTTCCATGTTGTCTTCAATCGGCTGCGAAAACCCCCACGTTACTCCGGGGATTTTATCCAGCTCGCGTTGCATGGCGGCAATCAATTCATCCTTATTCTGATGAAATACCGGGCGCCAGTTTTCTTTCGGTTTCAGGTCGACAAAGTACTCGGTGTTAAAGAAGCCGGTGTTATCGGTCCCGTCATCCGGACGCCCTACCTGGCTGGTGCATTGCGGCACTTCCGGGAACGAGCAGAGCACGATCCGCGCCTGATTCGCCACCCGTATGCCTTCGTCAGGTCCGGTGCTGGGGGCCAGAGTACCGCGAACCCACAGCGCGCCTTCATCCAAGTGCGGCAGAAATTCGGAACCGATCGCGCCGCTGAAGGCGAGATAACCTCCAATCGCCACCATGACTACGCACGCTCCGATTGTGATTGTGCGATGTCGGATCGCCCAGCGCAGCGCATCGCGGTAGCGTTCGATCACATAAGTCATGACCGGGTTATCCCACTCGCTGGTCCCTTTCGCGAAGGCAAAACTCGCCAGCACCGGCGCAACAACAATCGAGAACAGTAAAGCCCCCGCCAGCGCGAACGCCACCGTCCAGGCCATGGGATGAAACAGCCTGCCTTCCACCCGTTGCAAAGTAAAAATAGGCAGGAAGGAAGTGATGGTGATGACGATGGCGTAGAAAACCGGACGCTGCACTTCGTGCGAGGCAAAACCGATGGTCTCATTCGACGACTTGCTGCCGTCGGAATGACTCAACTGGCGCACGATGTTTTCGATCAACACGATGGCGCCTTCCACGATCACGCCGAAATCCAGTGCGCCAAGTGATAGCAAGTTGGCGGGGATGTGCATCAACTCCAGACAAATGGCGGCAAACAGCAGCGCGAAAGGAATCGTGATTGCTACGATCAGGGCGCCGCGGATATTCCCTAGAAATAAAAGCAGAATCAGCGACACCAGAATCATGCCTTCAGTCAGGTTGTGCAGCACCGTGTGCGACGTGAAGTGAACCAGATCACTGCGATCGAGGAAAGGAACGATCTTCACTCCCGGCGGCAGGATGTGGTCATTAAGTTCTTCCACTTTTTTGTGTATGCCTTCAAGAGCGGTCTCCGCTGTTGCGCCTTTGCGCAGAAGCACGATGCCCGAAACTACATCGTCATTGTCGACAATCTTTCCATCTTCGCGGTGAATGGCTCTCGCGAACTGTCCCAGCCGGATCTTCGGACCCTGCGACACGACCGCGATATCCTTCACCCGAAGCGGCGTCCCATTCTTGGTGACGATCACCGTCTCTGCAATATCCTGCGACCGGTCAACCATTCCCACAGCGCGCACGTTGATCTGTTGCAGACCTTCCTGAATAAAACTTCCGCCGGCGTTTGCGTTATTGTTTGTGAGTTGCTGTTCGATCTGCGCCAGGCTCAGGCCGTAAGCGATCAGTTTGTTGGGATCGACGCGCACCTGATATTCCCGTGTGGGCCCGCCGAAACTGGAAACGTCGACCACATCCGGCACTGATTTAAAACTCTTTTCGACGACCCAGTCTTCGAGCGACTTCAATTCCATCGCGTCATAAGCCGGGTTGCTGCTGTGCAGCGTGAAAAAATAGATCTGTCCAACCGGACTCCAGTCCGTGCCCATCTGCGGCACAACATTCGGCGGCAAGGTGACCTGGCTCAATCGTTCCAGCACGCGCTCCCGGTTCCAGTTGTCGTCCGACCCGTCATCGAAAATCAGCTTCAGATCCGAAAGCCCGAACAACGAGAATGAACGAAGATGCACCACCTGCGGAATGCCATTCAACGCTACCTCGAGCGGAATCGTGACCTGCTGTTCGATCTGCTCCGCCGAAATTCCCGGCCACTGCGTAATCACTTCAACATAGTTGTCGGCTACGTCCGGATAAGCCTCGATCGGAAGATCGCGAAACGCAACAATGCCTCCCGCAAAAAGGATCACCGCAAACGCCAGCACCAGCATGCGGTTGTTCAGAGCAAAATCGACGACTCGCCGAATCATCTATTGCTCCACCGTGTTTTGCAGCACCAGCGCATTGGAAACCACTTCATCTCCCGGCTTCATGCCCGAAACCACCGCTTGCAGATTATTGGGAAGCATTTTCCCCGTGACCACTTCCAGCCTCTTGAAGTGTCCCCCGCCAAGCGGCGCGTAGACCCATTCCCGATCATGCAGGTGCAAGATTGCAGAAGACGGAATCGCTGCATATGTCACCGCCTGCTTGCCATAAAAAGTCGCGGTCACGAACATTCCCACGTGCATCAATCCAGGGTTCGGCACTTCAATCCGCACCTTCGTGGTGCGAATCGTCGGATCGAGCACGGGCAGAATATTGTCGATCCGTCCCTTGAAAACTTTGTTCGGATACGCGCCCAGCCGAATGTCGGCAAATTCGCCGACCTTCACTGCATCCAGATCGTTTTCGTAAACGTCGCAAATGATCCACACATAAGAAAGGTCGGAGATGGTGAACGGATTCGGCGACCCCAGTCCCTGCACTCCCGAAGCGTTCGTAATCTGCTGGTCGGTAATCACGCCGGAAATCGGAGCGCGAATATCCACAATTCCCGATGGATGATCTTTATCCACACCGAGAATTTTCAACTGTTCTGTAGCCGCATCCAGATCGGCCAGCGCGTTCTTAGCGGTATCTTCCGCCTGCTCTAGTGCACTCTTGGCGACGGCGCCTTTTTCGTAAAGAATCTTCTGCCGTTGCAGGTTCAGTCGCGCCAGCAGTTCGTCATCCACGGCTTTGCGGTAGCCTTGGTAGGCTCCGGAAACATCGTTGCTCTGCACGCGCAGCAGCAGTTGACCTTTTTTCACCACATCGCCCAGCCGCGCCTTCACTTCCACCACGCGTCCCGCAGCCAGCGAGATCACGGGTACGGCGCGAGATATATCGGGTTGCACGACGCCCGTCACATCGAGCGCCGGTGCCGCCTTGTACGCCACTGCCGTAACCAACGGAAATAGTTCAGGACGATCGACCTTGAAATTATTCGCGTCCATATCTGGCTGAACGCTGGCCGCTGGCGGAGCCTCGGCCTTGGGATCAGGCTTACCTTCATTGCACCCAACAACAAAAAGCAATCCCAGCGCGACCACGGCACATGTGGCGACGGGCGCTTTCGCCCGTCCCGCCAAGCGAAGCGAGGCGGAATTCACCACAACTGCCGGCAGCTTAGATTTCGCCTGCTCAACCTCTCCGCACAACATCCATCCGTTCTTCATTGCAAAACCTCTTTACCCACCGCCTGGTTCAATTGCGCCGCGGCCGTCAGGTACGAACCCACCAGATTCACGTAGCTCAGTTGCACGCTGCGGTAATCGCTCTCGGCGTTGAGAAAGTCCAGAAGCGACGCCCCACCATGCTGGTAAGAAAATAAAATCGTGTCCCGCACCCGCACCGCCTGCGCCAGATATTTCGCCTTATATGCCCGCAGCAGCGTCAAGTTGCTGACCAGCGTCGTATACGCTGAATCTACATCGTTGAAAACCTGCGCCTGCGCCGCATCGCGCAGCCTCTCGCTGCGCGCGATCTCCAGCTTGGTGTGCAACTTGTTCCCCTGGTTGCGATCGAAAATGCGCAGCGGGAAATCCACGCCGACGCCAAAATAAAGATCAATCGGAGGATTCCGCCCCACGTCGAAGCTAACGGTCGGATCTGTCGATCCGTTCGCCACCGCCAGCTTGTAGTCCGTCTGCGCCTTGTCCACCGTCTGCACCGCCGCCTTCAAATCCGGACGATTATCCAGCGCGATTTGCCGGTAAGTATCCAACGCGTCGACCTGATCGCTCGAATCGAACACGCCCACCAGATCGAACAGGTCAACCGGAGTCCGGTCGTTCAACAGCATCAGCATCTGGATTTTCGCCGTCCGTAAATTCACAATCGCCGTCTGCACGTCAGATTCGTATTGCACCCGCTGCAACTGCAATCGATCGAGATCGATCTGCGCAATGTCGCCCGCCTGGTAGCGGTCGCTGCTGATCTTCAGCACGTGGTCGTAGTAAGCCAGATTGTCTTTCGAAACCTGCAGCACCGCCTTGGCCTGCAGCGTCTGCACAAACGCGCTGCGCAAATTGAACAACAGCCCTCGTTCCAGATCGTCCTGCTGCGAAATTCCAATCGCCGTTTCCTTCTTCGCGCTCTCCGTGCGCAACCCGCGTTTATTTCTGCGCTCGATCAAATAGCTCACCGTCGCCGAAGGCAGCCAGTAAGCAAACGGCCCGTGCCCGGGTCCCACATTAAAAGGATCGATCTGGTCCGACAGCAATCCCAGGCTCGGATTCGGCCGCAAATGCGCCGTGATCTCATCCGCCTGCAGTTCGCTGATGTTCAGCTTTCCCGCCAGCAATGTGGGATTCTTCAACTCCAATCGTTCCTTCACCTGCTCCCACGTCCATGCCTGGGGCGCAGCCTGCGGAGCGGATTGATTTGCCGGAGGCGCCGTTTGCGCCGCGGCTTGCGCGGCCCCCAATCCCACGCAAGCGCCCAGCGCCACCACCACGCCCCATCTCCGTCGCAACGTTCTTCTCATCAATTACTCCAATGCATGAGTGAACTCCGCCCCACTCGCTTTGCTCGGAACTGGCCCGCGCCGGCTTTGTGCCGCGGGCACCCGCGTAACACGTCCAGACCGATGCCTCTCAGAAGAGGATTTCCTAAAGATGAGAAAGTCCGCTGGGGAAACTGCTGCTTCCCGGCAGCGCGCCAGCAAACGTTGATCTAAGGATGATTCGGCGAACTACCCAAGGAGGGAATCAGGAGGCGCGCGTCCAGCATGCCAGCTGCAAGCCTTCGCCAGCGGCGCCAAATGCAAAACAGAAACTTCCAGCAGCCCAGCTTGCGGACCAGGCAGCCAATCAAGATTCGCCAGCACGGCCGGAGGCCCTTGCAGCCGGTTGATCCATGTCGAATGCTTTTCGCTGCCCGCCTGCCGCACTGCGCGCTTGCTGGTTGCCGATTCTTCCATCTCGGCGCGCATCGCGTGCAGATCGTCCGTCGCCGAAATCACCGGAAAAAGCAATACCAGCACGCATCCCAGCGCCAGCAGGAACTGCAAAGCTGTAATCCGGCGCGCCGCGCGCGCTCCCTCACCGCGCCGCCACAGCCAATAAGCCGGCAGCGCCAGCAGCAACCACACGAGATTCAGCAGCAGTTCCATTCAAGAATTAAAACGAGAATTACGGCAAGAGCACTTTAGTTTTTCAGAAACCTCAAATTCAAGTCAACATGACCATCGTACCGCAGTTCCGTGCGTCATCCCGAAGTCCCGCGTTTTTACCAGCGGGACGAGAGCCGGCCCTGAGCGAAGTCGAAGGGGATCTCCCGAAGCACACCCTGGCTCTGCAACTGCTGTCCTACTTAGATGCAACCGCCCTAAGGCCCCACCGTCACCTGCAGCGGCGCCGGAGTCTCCAGCATCTCCCGGTAGATTGCATTTCTCCTCGCCACTTCGCCCACCACGGTGACGTTCACCATGTAAGCTCCATGCGGCAAATTCTCGCCAAAGGGTAATCTCATTCCCATCGTGCCCCGCTTCAGCGGGAAGTGCTGATATCCAATTTCCGTCGCGCGCCCGTTCTCTGCCACCGCCTTCACATCAAACGTCAAATCCATATCGTCCGCCGCCGTGTTCGAAACCTCCACGCTTCCTTCGATCCGGGTTCCCGCCACATGCGGCGGAGTCTTCCACGCCACCGTCATCGCATCCACTACCTTGATTACATACCCGCGCTGCACCGCCTGCCGCGGCTGGCCGCCATCGCGTACCGATACCACAAAGTGAAATTCCCCCGCCCGCTCCGCCGACCCATGCAACAGCCCATGCTCCTCAAGCCGGATTCCCGGCGGCAGAGCCCCACTCTCAACCCGCCACTGCAGCACCGGCACATAATTTCCCCCCGCCTGAAATTGCACATGATAGTCTCCGTGCGGATAGGTTTGCGGCAACTCTTCAGGCTCAATCACCAGTCCTTCATCCGTTGCCTTCCCTGTTTCGCCATCGCCCTGTTCCGTCGCCGACGCCGGCGGATTCTCCTGCCCGAAAGCCGGCGCCCAAGCCGCTATCACCATCCACACCGCCAGAAGGAAGACGGCGCCCTGCGCGAGCTTTGCCATTCTAAAATTTCCCAATTTCTATCACCCCATGCCAGCTGAAATCCTTGTCATCCTGAGCGAAGAGAAGGACCTCTGCAACTTGCCTGCGCCGCAACTGCTTCCGCATCGTACTCAGCTGCCGGCAACCGCCCACGCGAGCTTCAACCATGCTACCGGAACTCTCACTTCCGTCCTCGCAATTTCGTGCATCCAACTTTGTTCAAGCCTTCGCATTGATGCTGACGGAAAAGTTGTTTTCAACCGGCGAACGTAAAGATATGTATATCCGGTCCCGCCCCAAATTTTTCCTCGTGCCTGGCGCTACTTATTCCGCTGGTACGGGTTGAAGCAACTGAATTCGCTTGTGCTAACCTCAAAACTAAATATCGTCAGTCCCATGCCCGATTTTCTCCCAGGGGGAATTATGTCAGTCCGCAACGGTATCGTCCTGCTCGTCGCACTCTCCACTCTGTTGTTCCTGGCCGCCTGTGGCGGCAACGGCACCAGCATCGCTACCCCAGTGGCCCCGCCCAGCGGAGCATTCAGCAACAGCAACCTGAACGGTACCTACGTCTTCTCCATTTCCGGCACCGACGTTAACGGCGCTCCTTATGCGATGGCCGGCACCTTCACGGCCAACGGCAGTGGTGGCAACGGCAAAGGCGGCATCACGGGTGGCACTTTAGATATCAACGATAGCAGCGTGTTCAGTGCGCCGGCGGCGGGCGTATCGATCAACAATAACAGCAGCTACAGCGTCACGGCAGATGGGCGTGGACAAGCCGTCATCGGGACCAACATCACCAGCGGCACCCCCGGCCAAACATTCCCCAACCTTACATTTGATTTCGTCCTTACCGACAGCACTCATGGACTTATCACCGAGTTCGATAGCTTCGGCAGCGGCAGCGGAACCTTGGACTTGCAGGCGGCCAATACCACCCCCACCGGCACCTACGCGTTCAGCCTTTCTGGCGTCACTTCTACCGACAGTTCGTGGGCCACAGTCGGTAACTTCACTGTCACTGGCTCAACGATAGCTGGGCTCGACGATCTCAATGAAGGGGGCATTCTGCCCTACGCGAATTCAACGCTTTCAGGCTCGCTGGTTCTGGGACCATCTGCGACGCCCGCCACAACGCTCAGCATCAATAACAATGGCAGCTCGGTTTTCAGCGGAACATTCGACACGATCGCGATTGACGCCACGCATCTCAAGTTTATTGAGATGGACGCAACTGCCACTTTATCCGGAGATGCGTTCTCTCAAACGAGCGCTACCCTCCCAACAGGGACGCTGGCCTTCACGTTAGACGGCATTTCTTCAGGGCAGCTTTACGCGGCCGGAGGCTTCATGTCGACTGCCGCCACCGGTGCCATCACCGGGAGCGAAGACTATAACGTCGGCGGCACGAACCTCTCGTCGCAGACTGCGCCTGCTGCCTTTAGCGCCGCCTTCACAGCCGCTGGTGCTGGTAGATTCACTCTGGGAAGTTTCACTACTTTTGTTGGAGGCACAAGCTATGCCGCTTATCCCTCCAGCGGCGGCTTACTTCTGTTAGAGACCGACGCCACGGGAATTACGTTCGGTGCTGCCTACACGCAAACTCCAGGCGCTGTACTCGCGGCGTCGCAAGGCTACGGTATGAATCTCTCAGGCGTAAATCTGAGCGGAATCGGGAACGGACCCGTCGAGGTGGATGACATCGCAGAATTCACCACCGCCACCGGAGGAACCCTGACTGGCATCATCGATGAAAACTACGATCCCACCGAAGGCACTTCAGGCGCCACGCTCGGAATCCCGCTCACCAGCGGCTCCTACGGTGCCATAGATTCGAACGGTCGCTACGGGCTCGCAGCCACGGCCGTGACCAGCAACGGCAACGCAGGCACCTTGCTGGGCGGATTCACCCTCACCACCTACGCCGTCGACGGCACCACCTTCCCGTTCATCGAGTTAGACGGCGGCCAGGTCTCTACCGGCGTTATCGTCCTGCAGAATCCTTCCGCGAGTTCTGCGGCAATAGCCCATTCGCACATGTTCGTAGTGCGGCCGCTCATCATGTCTCACAAAGCGTCAAAGAAGAAAACCAAATAACCACCATCCTGCAGAAATGATCAGGCG
>JBAWBG010000292.1:0-17765 GCA_049589695.1 Candidatus Sulfotelmatobacter sp.
ACCGCATTCGGTTTGCTGGTCGCGATTCCCGCCGTCATGATGTTCAACTACCTCACCGGCCGCGTTGAAGCGTTCGATGTGGAGATGGACAATTCATCGAGCGAACTGATCGACTACTTCCTGAAGCGGCGCGACGTTCGCCGTTCCTAGGTCCAAGTTGTAGGGCTGGACTTCGCTTGAGTTGCTTCGTCCGGTGCCGGATTGATTTCTGGCGCCGGGCTTCCCTCTCTTGCGAATGCCGTGGAAGTAACGGAGAGTCACACTATGTCATTAGCAAAACGAAACGAAGGCGCCAAGGTCAATTCGGACATCAACGTAACCCCGATGGTCGATGTGATGCTGGTGCTCCTGATTATCTTTATGGTAATCACTCCCATGCTGCAGAAAGGCATCAGCGTGGACATGCCGAAAGTAAATAACCCTACGCCTATGGCGGACGCGGATAAAGAAGATGCCCTTCTGGTATCCATCATGCGCGACGGGACTATCTACTTCGGCACTGACAAAATCGCCGTGGACAGTTTGACCGGCAAAGTTAAGGATCGCCTGGCCAATCGCACCGACAAGCGCGTCTACGTAAAGGCAGACGCTCGCGCCCACTACGGGAACGTGGTTCAGGTCGTGGACGCGGTTCGCGCCGCGGGCGTGGATGATCTGGGCTTGCTCACCGATCAGCGGAAAAGCACTCCAAACGCTCCGCCTCCAACCCCGGCTCCGGCGACCGGGCAATGAAGTACATGAGATTAAGAGGAGATCGATTATGAGTATGGCAATGGGAAGTGGCGGAGGCCAGAGCGCAAATATTAATGTCACTCCGCTGATTGACGTGCTGCTGGTGCTGCTCATCATCTTCATGGTGATCACGCCGCTTACCCCCAAAGGTCTGGATGCCCTGGTTCCTCAACCGCCTCCACCTAACGCGCCAAAAAACAACACACCCGATCGCACCATCGTGGTGCAGCTTCTCGATCGCGGTGCCGGTCAGGATCCCGGCTTGAAGATCAATCAGGAAGATGCTACTTGGGATAATCTGCAAGGCCGTCTGGCTGATATCTACAAGACTCGCGCGGAAAAAGTGATGTTCGTGAAGGGCGATGACGCCATTCCTTTCGCAGACGTAGCCAATGTGATCGACATCGCGCATGCTGCGGGAGTCGATAAAGTTGGCCTGATTACGGCGAAAATTGAGGCTGGTGGTTAAAAACGCCGGTCGAAGTTTTGCAAGCGCCCGGAATAGGCGTATCGCTTCCATCGCGCACGGGAACCAACGTTCCTGTGCCGCGCTCGCTTAGGAGCATGCTGCCCATCGCTTGTCAAATTGATGTCTCTGGGCCTAGGATGCTGTGGCAAGGGAGACTTATACCGCAATGAATAAATCTATCCGACTGTTGACGCTGGCGGCGGCGATGCTGGCGATCCTATCTTCCCTGGGCTGCGGTAAGCTGCGCGCCCGGGACCAGCTCAACAAAGGTGTTACCGCATTCAAGAATGCCAAGTTCGAAGAAGCCATCGATCATTTCCAGCAAAGCGCTGCCCTTGATCCTTCGCTGATTAACGCCAAAATGTATCTGGCCACCGCCTACGCGCAACAATACATTCCAGGCGCCGATACGCCAGAGAACAACAAGATGGCGGAGGAAGCAATCAAGCAATACCAGGCAGTGCTTGACATGAATGCACCGCGCGATCAGAAAGAAAACGCCGCCAAGGGCATCGCGTCGCTTTACTACAACATGAAGAAGTTCGACGAGGCCAAGAAGTACAACCATATGGTTTCTGATATCGATCCGAATGATCCCGATCCTTACTACTCGATCGGCGTCATTGATTGGGCTGAGTGCTACGCCCCGCGCATGGAAGAGCGTGCCAAACTTGGCATGAAGCCAGACGAGAATCTAAACCCCAAGAACAAAGATCAGAAAAAGGTTTGCGAAGAACTCAAGACGAAGAACATGCCCGCGATTCAGGAGGGCATCGACAACCTCAACAAGGCGATCCAGCTTCGTCCGGACTACGACGATGCCATGGCTTACTTAAACCTGATGTATCGCGAAAAAGCCGACGTAGAGTGCGATGACCTCGCACAGCGTCAGGAAGATCTCAAGACAGCCGATAACTGGGTCGATAAGACTCTGGCCACCAAGAAGGCCAAGGCCGAGAAGCAGCCCGGGCAACAACAAGGCATCACAATGGATCAACCGAAATAAGATCAACCGAACTAATCTAACCGGACTTTGCGGGGCGGACACCAAGTCCGCCCCTTTTATCTTGCACGCAAAGCTACCGACGAATTCGCCAACCCGCGTAAGCTCCGGCTAGATCTTCTCGGTTTTGTCGTCGTACTTCACGACACCATTCTGCTGGTTTTGCCGCGTCACATCGTCATTCGTATAGGTCCGCTTTGCTGGCTTCCACTTACCCGTGACCGCTGGTTGCTGGGAGGCACCAATGAAGACCCAAACCGGCTGAGCCTGCTGTTCGCCGTTCATTTCTTGCTCCGGCTCCATACGCCGCATTATGCGCCCGTGCTCCAGCTGGTTTCCCGATTCCATGCGCCGTATCCCGCGCTCGTGCTCGCGCCGGTTTTCAGCTTCGAATTCACGCATTCCCCGCTCCCGCCCAGGATGATCCTGTCCGGATGATGCAATGGGAGAGATGATCGGAGTCTGCCCCCCGGAATACCACACCGGCACTGTGTAGACCGCATCAGTATCGCCGGTGACCTCAGAGAGTGTGGAATTGGTTGCGCCCGCAATCAGGCCGCCGGTAGCGTTGGTAGCACCCACAGGATTTGGAGAAAACGTCGTAAGCGCCAGGCTCGGAGTAGTAATCAGTGGAATATAGGGTCCGCAACCGTACGGACAATACCCCGGAACGCCGCGCCAATCCTGCCCGTAGCTTAAAACTGATAAAAGAAGAATGGAACCCAGTACCGCAAACTTGCTCATAAAACCTCCCGGAACACTTATTCTGCCTAGCTTGCAGCAGATGACATGCCACTAGCTCCTTTCCCACCTGGGATTGATATCTGCGCCCGTTTTGGTTGTTTTCACGGCAGTTCGGCGCAGGCGAGGCCACTAGCGAGGTGCAAAGTCTTGCGCCAAAAACGCAGGGAATTGTTTAGTTATTCGACTCCGGAGACCGAAGCTTGCTGTAGAGCCGCACGTCCACCTCGGGGAATTGCACCACCTCGACTCTCGGGAAAGACTCGCCCAGAATTCGATTCAGCATCAGGGTAGTCGGATCAGGATGCCCGTTCGCTTGGTTGTTCATAAGTACGAGCCACACTCGAGAGTAACGATCGGGTATCGAATGCACGAAAACGCTGCCAGGTTTGCCGCTAAAGTCTCGATAGTCGAGGCGAACACCGTGCCGGGGATAGATAACCTCAGGCCCCGCAGAAGACTCGGGTGGCGATGCTTTCGCCCTCAACGACTCGAAAAATTCGTAAGGCACCCTCGCTTCCGCGATGTGAAATAGAATGGCATCGCCAGGCCGCGCGTGATCCAGGATATAGCTCGCGGCTGCTTCGGAGCCATCCCGCTCCAGATCGAAATCGTGATCGTAATAAGAAAAAGTTCCTTCCAACGAAAGCAAAAGCATAAGGCCGAGTCCCACAGCCAGCAGCCACACCGGACGCAGCCTCGCCAAACCGGCCGCTGCCAGAATCACCAGCGCCGGCAGGCAGAAGATGAAGTAGCGTCCCAGGAAGAGCGGACGCGCCAGCGAGAGCAATAGTGTAAGCACTACTGGAAACAGCAGCCAGATCAAGAGGAATCGGATACTCCAGCCATCGGACTTAGCCTCGGTGCGGAACAACCCCGTCTTGCCTTCATACGGCAGAATTGCAACCAGGCAAGCTGCGGCATACAGAAAGAAGAGAGGCAATCCAGCATTCCCCGCCATCTGCTCTATGAAGTGCAATAGGTCATGAAAGCCCGGCCGTTGTATCCATCGAATAGGACCAGCGCCGGTCTTGGCCGCAAAAACTATCAAAGGCGACGATGCCAGGCCAATCCAAATCCAAGTTCGGCGTACAGGACGTGTATGCGCATTCTCGCTCTCACCCCGCACCGACAGCCACTGCGCTGCCACTAACAGCAACGCATAAAGATGAGCGTAGACGGCAAGAACGCTGGCCAGAACATATCCCACACGGTTGCGGCGAGATGGCTCTTTCAAAGCTGCGACGAAAAAGCTACTCGACAGAATCGCCAGCAGTACAAATAGGGAGTAGCTGCGCGCTTCCTGCGCGTAGCGAATGTGAAATGCATTAGAGCTCATCAGCGCGACGGCCAGCAATCCTGCGCGCCGATCAAAGAGCTGTGATGCCAGCCAGAAAATTGCCGGCAACGAGGCGAGAGAAATGATCACCGATAAACTGCGAATAAAATATGGACTGGAGCCTAAATGCAGCCACCCGCGCAGCAACAAATAATAGAGCGACATGTTGGCTTCGCGCCGCCACATGAGCCTCCAAAAATCAGTCCAGCCGAGCCGGGCTACTTCAACGCTGAAACATTCATCAAACCAAAACGGTTTCGCTGCAAGAAATGAAATACGTAATGCGGCAGCAGCCGCGGCCAGCAAGGTAAGCATGGCGATTGAAACTGGGGTCCAAAGCGCCTGAGCAGGTCGTGCGGGACGCGAGTGGTCGGCCTCTTTTCTTGCGCGGTCTATAGCAGAGGGCATGAGTCGTAGGTTAAGGGGCGCGATTTCAAATGATATTATCCTTAGAATAGCCTAGATTTTGATGGACACAGATTTAGCGGGCTGCAGTCAACGCCTGGCTTGAGCACAATGGGTGTAGCTTCATTGGAACCATCTCCGCACAGCAACGTGAGTATTCCGGCAGACCGGTGGGCGGGATGTGTGTCGGTAATTGTGCCCGTTTACAACGAGGCGGCGCATGTCGACGAGTTGCTGCGGGCCATCCATGCCTCGCCTGTAAAAAAGGAAATTATCATCGTGGATGATGGTTCTTCCGACGGCACTCGCGAAAAGCTCCGTGCAATGCCGCTTGCGGATGACGTCACCGTGATCTTCCACGAAAGGAATTGCGGCAAGGGTGCAGCCATTCGCACGGCGCTCGAATATGCCCGCGGCGAGTACATCCTCATACAGGATTCCGATCTGGAATACGACCCACAGGACTACCCAGCGTTGCTGCGTCCGCTCGAGCTCCGAGAAGCGAACGTCGTCTACGGGGTGCGTCCTAACCGCCCTGAACGCGGGCTGCGATTTTTCCTCGGCGCAAAGCTCCTAACTCATCTGGCAAATCTTTTGTATCGAGCAGGCATCCACGACGAAGCGACTTGTTACAAAGTTTTCCGCCGGTCTTTGATATCGAAAATCAATTTGCAATGCCGCCGTTTTGAGTTTTGCCCCGAGGTCACTGCAAAGCTATGCCGCCTGGGCGAGCAGATCGCTGAGGTTCCCATCTCTTATGTCCCCCGTTCGGCAGGAGAAGGCAAAAAGATTCGCCACTCTGATGGATGGCTGGCCATCTGGACGCTGCTGCGTTACCGCTTCGGCCGCAGCTCGCGATGGATAAAAGGGGCTGAACATCAAACCCGGCAGTCATTTATGGTGAGCCTTGTTCGCCTCCCTGAGCCGTAACCCCGTTCGCTGTTGCCAATTTCTTCGACTCGTTTGTTCCTCCTGATACACTCCCGCTGAATGGAAAATCCGCCTTTGCCTCCGATTCCTAAGTCTGTGTTCTGGCTCGTTCTGGTGTCCTTTTTTCTGCAGGTCGTGATGATCGGCGTGTTCCGCGAGTATCGTACGCGGCCGATCGAAGATCACTTTGCTTTCGGTTGGGAGATGGGTCGTGTGGCTCGATCCATAGCAGCGGGACAAGGCTTCAGCAATCCTTACGGTGGTAATACAGGTCCTACGGCCTGGGAACCGCCGCTTTATCCATATTTGATGGCCGGCGTTTTCAAACTCTTTGGCATTTACACGTATGCCTCGGCCTGGGTTCTGTTGACGATCAACTGCCTCTTCACTTCGCTCACAACGATTCCAATTTTTCTGATCGCTCAGAGAGCTTTCGGTAATCGTGTGGCGCGCTGGTCGACGTGGGGATGGGCGCTCAATCCTTATATATGGTATTGGTCGATTCACTGGATTTGGGATACCACATTCACTCCGCTGGTTTTAAGTCTGATTTTTCTGGTGGCTCTCGAACTGCAGGACTGGCAAGGCTTTCGAGGATGGTTGATATTTGGCTGTTTGTGGGGCGTCGCTGCATTGGCCAATCCATCGATGCTGGCGTTTCTCCCTTTCTGCGGGCTTTGGATATGGCGGCAGCGATTCAAGAATGGATTACCCTCATTCTCGGGTGTGGTCGTATCGTCTGCGATTTTCTTTTTGGTGCTCTCCCCGTGGCTTGTCCGGAACTATGAAGTCTTCGGACAATTTGTTTTCTTGCGGGACGATTTCGGCCTCCAGTTCCGCTTGGGCAATTCGAACAGCGCGGAAGGCATGTTGATGGCTTATCTGCAGCCTAATTTAAACAAGCTCGAATTCGAAAAGTTCCAGCGCATGGGCGAACTTGCCTATGCGAAAGAGTGCCAGCGGCTGGCCTTCGAGTGGATTCGCGAAAATCCCGGTCGTTTCGCCGTCATCAGCCTGAGGAGATTTTTTTACTACTGGAATGGTGTACCCAAACCCACCGATAGCCGCGCTCCCTGGGATTTTCGCAATTCACTTTTTCTAGCGGGGTCAGTGCTGGCTATCTGGGGCGCGGGCCGCGCGGTGCGAATGAAAATCCGCGGAGCGTGGCTCTTTGCGGGACTCATTCTGACCTACCCGACAACTTATTACTTTGTCTTTCCACATGCCCGCTATCGTCACCCGATTGAACCCGAGTTACTGATCCTGGCCGTGTTCTTGTTGCTGCAAACCGGGAAACGGTCAGCCTCGCTGGCAGCCAATTCTGAAACGCCGGAATCTACTGTAGAATCTTGAGTTCGCCGCGGGCGCCTTGTCGCTCCCAAAAATATGTTCAAGAAGATCCTCATCGCGAACCGGGGAGAGATTGCAGTGCGTGTGCTGCGCGCATGCCACGAGATGGGCATCGCCGCGGTGGTGGTTTACTCGGATGTGGACCGTGCTTCGCTGCACGTCCGCAAAGCTGACGAAGCCTACCCCATCGGTCCGGCAGCAGCCTCCGAATCGTATCTCAATATCAAGAAAATTCTCGAAGTGGCGCAGCGCTCCGGAGCGGATGCCGTTCATCCTGGATACGGATTTCTTTCGGAGAATGCGAAGTTTGTGCAGGCTTGCGCCGATGCCGGAGTGAAATTTATCGGCCCGACCGCCGTTGCGATGGAAACAATGGGATCGAAGACGCGTGCCCGGCAAGCCATGGAGAAAGCCGGCGTTCCCTTCGTGCCGGGCACGTCGCGAGGAGTGGAGTCGTTGCAGGAGGCGGAAACAGTGGCCGCAGGCATTGGTTATCCAGTGATGCTCAAAGCAGCCGCTGGAGGCGGCGGTAAAGGGATGCGGCTGGTACATGCGCGGGAGCACTTGAAATCCTCTCTCGATGCCGCTCGCAGCGAGGCGCAGAGATCTTTCGGCGACAGCGAAGTTTATATCGAGAAGGCAATCGTCAATCCCCGTCACATCGAAATGCAAGTTCTCGCCGACGAACACGGCCACACAGTTTATCTTGGCGAGCGCGAATGCTCGCTGCAGCGGCGCCACCAGAAGGTGCTGGAAGAAGCGCCTTCTCCCGTCGTCGATGCTGACATGCGGCGCCAGATGGGTGAAGTGGCGGTTCGCGTGGCCCGGGCCGCAGCCTACACCAATGCTGGCACGGTCGAGTTTCTGGTCGACGAGAAAAAGAATTTTTATTTCCTCGAGATGAACACTCGGTTGCAGGTAGAGCATCCAGTGACGGAGCTGATCACTGGGCTGGACCTGGTCCGCTTGCAGATTCGCATTGCAGCAGGAGAGCCACTGCCCTTCACGCAGGACGACATCACTATTCGTGGCCATGCCATCGAGTGCCGCATATATGCGGAAGATCCCGACAATAATTATTTTCCCAGCCCCGGCAAAATTACTCTGCTGCTGGCACCGTCGGGGCCAGGCGTACGCGAAGACACCGGAATGTATGAGGGATGGAATGTGCCGATCGATTACGATCCTCTGCTGGCCAAGCTGATCGGCTACGGCACGGATCGCGATCAGGCCATCTCGCGATTAACTCGAGCCCTGAGCGAATATTTTGTCGGTGGAATCAAGACGAATATTTCTTTGTTTCGACGGGTCTTGCGCGATGCCGATTTCCGCGCAGCAAAACTTGATACTGGATTCCTCGACCGTATGTTGAAGAGAAGCGAGGATACGGCTGTGGATACCGCAGCCGCGCAGGTCGCCGCCATTGCAGCCGGAATGTTCGCAGCAATCGGCGCCGGCGCTGAAAGCGCTGGTGCTGCCGATTCGCGCGCTGCCGGCCCCACGGTTTCGAATTGGAAGAATACGAGCCGCAGAGAAGCCTTGCGATAGACTCAGCTGATTTGAATGAATAGAAAAACCGACTGATCTTTATGCTCTACGAAGTAACCATCGCCAGTAAAACGTATCGGCTCGATCTGAACCGCGCCGAGGGACGCTGGTCCTGCCGCCTGGATGGTCGTGACCTGGAAGTCGACGCTGTTCTCGCGCGTCCGGATGTTCTTTCTCTTCGCGTCGGGAACCTGGCTTATGAAATTAAATCCGAGCGGGTGGGGAGCGATTTGCACTTGTGGGTCGGTAGCACGAGATTCGCGGTCGAAGTGCGGGACCCTCGGTCTCTGCGCGGCCGCACGCGGGCTGCTGAGGATCAAGGCCCGAAGAAAATAGCCGCCCCCATGCCGGGTAAGGTGGTGCGCCTGTTGGTACGAGAAGGAGACGATGTGGAGCTGGGCGCAGGCATGGCTGTGGTCGAGGCGATGAAAATGCAGAACGAAATTAAATCGCCCAAGAAAGGAACCGTCCAGAAGGTTCTGGTGACTGAGGGCGCGGCGGTAAACGCGGGCGACGTCCTCGTCATCGTGCACTGATGGCATCGCCCGCATTTCAGCGTACGCGCCATCTGAAAACTTCCTACTTCATCAAGCCATTGCTGTCCAGAATCTTCTTAGCATAGTAATTATCGACCTTCGCCGAGTCGCGCAGCACTTCGTAGTATGCCGCTTTCAACAATTGCTCGCGCCGATCGTGCAGCTGCGAGCGAATAGCCTGCTGCACGCGAGGATCAGATAGATCGCGCTGTCCCGCGGGCTCCTTCGAAACTAATTTCACAATGCGAAAGCCGAGCGGCTGCTTGGTGGCTGGGTTGGACACGATGATAATCGGGCTGTATTGACCCGGCTTCAGTTTCATGACCGCGTCGCGGGTAAAGGGATCAGTATTGCGCAGTGACGACTCGGGAACCGTGCCCAGATCGCCGCCGTTGCCTGAGGTTTCCGGATCCTCCGAATAATTCATCGCGAGCGTAGCGAAGTCATCGCCACTGTCCAGGCGATTGGAAATCATCTGGATTTTCTTCCGGGCATCGGCCTCGTTCTGTGCCTTGTTGTTCTGGTTGTGTACTTGCGGATTCGGCGTCGGAGTGACGAATATTTGCGCCAGGTGGTACTGCGGTTCGATGAGGTTGAACTCCGATTTGTGTGCGGCAAAATAGTCGTTGATGTCCTGGTCGGTCACGTTGATCTTCGAGGCCACTTCTTTATTCATCACCTTGTCGACAGTGATCGAACGGCGGATGTCGCGCTTGAAGTCCTCCAGAGTGATCTTTTTTTCCTTTAGCCGCTGATCGAACTCCTCTTGCGTGTAAGGCGACTTGACCTCGTTGAGCTTGCGGTCGACCTCCTCTTCCGTGGCCAGCAGACCCAGTTTTTCGGCGCGGCGCATTACCATTTCGTCGTCGATCAGTTGGCGGAGGATGTTGAGGCGAAGAATGGTAGCTTGTTCCCCGGCGGGCGCCTGTTGCGCGCTGGCAATCTGATTGTCGTAATACTTGTCGACATCGGAGCGGAAGATTTTGCGGCCATCCACCGTGGCCATCACGTCTCCGCTGACTTGAGACTTGCAGCCCAGCATCGCTGCCAGCACGACGGCGGTGACGAATAACACTGCCAGCCGCGGAACTCCTAGATTTCTTTTCAAAAGAGTTGGTCTCCTGAATTCACTTGGCAAACATCGCCACTTCCGACCAGCAATCACTTCGCGACTGGCGCGGTTGATGCGACCGCGTGATCCGGCACCGGCAGATTGGCGTCTCTTAACGCGCGATCCAGAGCAGCACGCAGTTCACTCGGGGGGACAGCGCCATCGATTTTTTCGCCATTGATGAACATGGTCGGAGTAGCTTCCACCCCAACCGATTCCGCTTCTTTCATCGACGCCTTCACCGCGCTATCATCTTGCGCCTTAATACAAGACTGCAGTCTAACCGTATCCAGACTGTGTTTCTGGCCTTGCAACATAGCGAGTTTGTCGAGCGCATCCAGACGCGCCGCCGGAGTTTTTTCGTTGCTCACCTCGTGCTGGTTGGCGTGAATGTAGTCGGCGAAATCCCAATAAGCGTCATTATTTTGCGTGGCCAGGCAATTCGCATCCACGGCTGCGTGCGTGGCCCATGGATGAATTTCCACCAGCGGATAATCTTTATAGATAAAGGTAATGCGGTCGCCGTACTCCTTCAGAATTTCCGGGAACAGCTCCTGATGCATGCGCGAGCAGAACGGACATTCGAAATCGTCAAAGTTGACCACTACCACTTTGGATGCCTTCGCTCCGCGCGTAGGCCGCCCGGCGGTATTGATCTTGCTCATCGTCGCCGCGTAGGGATCTTTGTTCAGATCGAACTTATTCATTCGGATCAACGAAGAATGATCTTTGGAAACCAGGAAATTAAGATCCTGTTTTCTTTCGCCGTTGTCGATCGTGACTACCACGGACTCGTAGTTGGGGAAGTCTGGGCTCGGCGAAGCGGGCCCTACCAGCACCTTGAGCTCGGCCGGAACTTTGTAGTAGGAACGGACCTGCCGTTCAATCTTTTGGGCTAATTCGGGCGAGACGGATTGGGCAACACAGCCTAAGCAAACGATCAGCAGGAGAAGAAAAGAGCGTCGCAATAAAATCACTAAGAACCGCCTGAACATGGAAAGTAACGTTGATTATCTCACAGCGCCCGCCGGACGCGAGAACAAGGAAGCTGGAATCGGCAGCATTCACGCCTGCAGCGAAGGCTATACCTGAGGATGGAATTACTCAGCCCGTTCGCCGAAGCAAATCCGCCGCGGGCAACAATGCGTTCATGGATCCGGAGCGAAAACCTTCCAAATCGAGGGTCACAAACTTGAAACCTAGGCTCTTAAAAATACCAGTGAACTGCGCGGCCATTGCCGGATCGAGCGCCCGCGCCAACTCCTCTCGCGCGATTTCAATGCGAACAATTTCACCATGATGCCGGACACGAAACTGTTGGAAACCCAAGGCACGAACGGCGTCTTCGCCCTGCTCTACCACCGCCAGCGCTTCGCGCGTAACCGGGCGCCCGTATTCAATGCGGGATGACAGGCAAGCGGAAGCCGGCTTATTCCAAACGCGTAAGCCCGCCTGCCGAGCCAAAATGCGGATTTCGTCTTTGCAAAGCCCGGCATCGAGCAATGGCGCAACCACATGATGATTGGCCGCAGCTTTCTGCCCGGGACGGAAGTCGCCCTGGTCGTTCAGATTGACGCCGTACGCGATCGCGTTAAAGCCGCGAGCAGCGCGCAGATCCTCCATTAGAGTGAAAAGTTCATCTTTGCAGAAGAAACAGCGCTGCGAATCGTTTCGCACATATTCCGGGCGATCCAGCTCTGAGGTCGCGACCACTTCCAGCGGAATGCCTTGCTCCGTGGCGAAGGCAACTGCATCATCGAGCTGCGTGCGCGCCAGACTGGGAGAGTCCGCGATGATCGCCAGCATTTTGCTTCCCAGCATCCGATGGGCAAGCCAGGCTAAATAGGCTGAATCGATACCGCCGGAGTACGCGATGAGCAGCCGTCCAAGTCTGCTCAGGTTCTCACGAAGCAGCAGCCTCTTGGATTCAAGCTCGTTGGTGGGGGACGACATAGGCGGCATGTTAGCAGAATTAGATGCGCTACCGGCTCTCCGAGGCAACAGGGAAAACTTTTAGTAAAGCCGTCCCAACTGCCGTAAACTCCCGAAACTGCCAATGTTCGCCAGGCTGAAGTTGAAAAGAAACAAGTTTTCGTTGCGCACGTTGGCGACTGTGTATGTGCGATACTCCAACGTCATGCCGCAGCAATTCCAGTTGTAAGTGGCCTGCGCGCTGACAAATTGCAACTGACTGAGATCGGCGTCAAATCCGAAACTCCCCGCAGCGCTGAAGCCGCGCTTGATCGCGCTACCGTATCCCATGGCGGCGCGAAATTGGTTGAAGTGGGCGATATCCGCCAAATTGGAGGAGGCCGCTGCAGTCTGCCCAGGAATCTGTAAGATCGCATCTCCTCCGCCGATCGTGACCTGGCCGATGTGATAATTGGCCAGCAAAGTACTGGCGTTGGTGCGATTGTTCTGAAAATCGAAGTCCATGTCCCACTCCACATCGGTGCGCGTGCTGGTCTCAACCCGTAATCGCGAGACTAAAGGCGAAAGGTGCCGGGGCTGGGTGAGGAATGCGATTCCCGTCAGGTCAATCGTGGTCGCGAATACATTGCGTTGCCCAGGAATGAGCGCTCCACCGAAAGTGGGGTCGAGGAAGTATTTCTGAGCGAGTTCCCAGGTTACGAGTTCACGCACCGGCGGCCCCGGCTGACAACCGGGACCCGCCAGCGGATTGGTATGCTGCCATGGAATAGTCGATTCCGGCGCAGCGCCGCCCACTGTCAGTGCCGTCATGATCTTGCTGCAATCCTCTGGTTGATTCGAAGTGCGCTTGGCGTAGAGGCGAGTCACGAAGCCGTACTCCACTTCATGGGTGTCAGTCAGGATGTCGCGCTCGTCGAACTTTACAACATTGCCAAAATTGTTTACTCCAGTAACAAAACGGTAGACGGCGCGCGGTTCGATAACATGCTTCCACTTTCTCCCCAGAAATTCCTTATCGAATACCCGCTCGAGCGCAGGCGGACGCAGTTCCACTGCCGTTTCCACCGCGTGCCGATCGATCGGATCGCTTACCGCCTGCCCGGGATTCGTCCCGCTCTCGCCAACCAGCCTTTGGGTGTAATAAGCTTCATGCAGCGTCAGCTCCGGGCGCAGCGACCATCCGCGGAACAGCAGGGGCACTGAAATCTCTGGATTCAGATCGAACCGTCCAAGCAGGTTCGCCGTCCGGAAAGCCGGCGTGCACGATTGAACCGAACCCACCGTCGAACACTCGGCGGGTTCGCTGCGTGACAATCCGGTTCCTGAGGCATCGAAGGACCAGTAAAGCGGCGTGCGCCAAACCTGGTGATCTACGCCAGAAAAATCGGCACTTGGGGTGTGCAAAATTGTAATGACTTGGCCCGGCGCTGTGCTCAAAAAGTTCTGATAACGTTCTGCAAAACCATTAATGCTAAAGCCGTCGGTCGACTTCGAGAGAAATGCCTGCGATTTCACCTCCGAATAAACTGCCTGGCTGAAAACTTCATTGAAAGCTAGACGAAAAAGAAATGAACTCAGATAATCGATGTTGGTCACGCCGCGGAACCCGTCAATATTCCCGGCGGCATTCAAACGCGCATTCTCTCCGCCTTCTTTGAGAGGAGGCGTACCGATGCCGCGATCGATCACGC
Source organism: Candidatus Sulfotelmatobacter sp. (assembly GCA_049589695.1). Taxonomy (GTDB): domain Bacteria; phylum Acidobacteriota; class Terriglobia; order Terriglobales; family Acidobacteriaceae; genus Sulfotelmatobacter. The sequence continues at coordinate 13,788 of JBAWBG010000292.1, forward strand.
CAAAATAGTTGAGGTCAACGTAGGAAGTTTCGCTGGGGCGGACTCGGAACTCTCCGCGCTGCGAACCTCCGCGAAGAGAGAAATACTCAGCGCCCACGGTTGCATCCATCATGCGATTGATGGCCCAATAGTAAGCATCGCCCACCATGTATCCGTTGGTCGAAGAGTGACCTACCGATGGCATCAGAAATCCAGACTGCCGGGACTCCTTTTCTACTGGATGAGTCGCATAAGGTAGCCAGAGGATTGGAATGCCATGCAGGTCGAAAGTGCTGCGATAGATTTTAGCGTTGCCGCCCACGTCCACACTCACCTTGCGTGCGTCGAATTGCCAGTTCGGATGCGGCAACTCGCAAGTCGTAATTGTGCCGTCATATACCAGGTAATGGTCTTGGCTGGTTTTTTCGACCAACTTTCCAGTGAAAGCAAAGGGAGCGGTAGAGGTCAGAATCACGCGATTGGCGCGGAAGCGCAGCCCGGTGGTTCCGGTCACGTCGTAGAACTTTCCAGTTTCCAGAGCGAAGTTGTAAGTACCGTGGTCGGCGCGAATGTGGTCGTCGTTGGGACCGCCGTCGAGGGAAAAATGCCCGTTGGCCGTCGCTTCGTTGGTGTCCGCGTTAAAAGTCGCTTCGTCGGAGTTCAGAACATAACTTTCGTAGTAGATTTCAACGGCGCCGTGCAACTTATAGACGTCGCCGTCTCTTTCTTGTTGGATGGCGCAGATCGTAGGACGGTTATTGGACGATTCCGCAAACGCCCGCGCGCAAGGCGTGGTGGGTCCAGTTGCCGATTTTTTCGCGCCGCCATCGGAATGCGTTGCAGAAGAAGAACTCGAAGGCGGCAACTGGCTGGTAACTAATGGCGGTACGAGAAGCAGGTGACAAAGCATTGCCGCCGTGATAAGGAATCTGTTGCGAAGAGTCATCGGACCAAGGTCGTTTAGAACGCGATCATCCCAGGCGCACGAAAGAAACGCTTGGACGCCTATAGCGGCAGCAGTCGTGGTGAACTTAGCATGGCCGTGCCTTGCGAGGCAAAGCAGGTCGATGGTTTAGATTCCGGCGTGGTCTTCGCGGTTATCCGGTGGCCCCCGCTTTCGAGCTTCTTTTGAGATCTGATTCATGTCTTGTCCGCTTTGTGGTGACATCTGCCGCTGCTCCACCCGGGAGAATTCCACAGGTTCGCCACGCTCCGAACCAGAGATTAAGACGCGTTCCCTCGAGATTCCGGAGCTAGATTCTGCGCCCGACGATTCCTCGAGCTGGCGTCAAGAAGTAGCGGCGCGGCTGAATCGATATCAGTCCCGGCGCAAGCCGCGTGCTCCTCGGTATCCCTCGTTGCGCTTGCACTTCGAACCGCCAGAGATGACAGGCATTGCCGCCGAGCCTTCCATTCTCCCGCCTGTGCTGACCTCAAATCACGCCCTGGTATTGGACGAATTCGCTCCCGCGTCTCCTCGGCCGTTGAACGCGGTCGCAACTCATTTAGCCGGCGAGGCCGCTTTAGGCTCCTACGCTGAAGAACATGCCAATCAGGCGGCGATTATCTCGGCCGCTTCTCCAGTTACAGCGAAGATTATCGAGTTCCCGCGCTCGTGGACACCTCCTGCGCCCGCTCTTGATGAATTAGCTGACCCGGTCATCGATCGCCCTCGCATTCTGGAAGTTCCGGAAGTTGTTCCGCCGCCCCCGGCGCTGGGTGGAATTACGATCGAACCGGTGCAGCAACCCAGCGAGGAGAAGCGCCCCGGCATCGACATACCGCTGCAGGCTGCGACACTGGAGCGCCGAGCGCTATCGGCAGCGATCGATGATCTGATCATTGTGGCCGGCTGTTCTGTTTTTGCTGTCATTTTTTGGAAGCTAACGGGCGTTCGCCCACCGCTCCTACAGGCTGCAGGCGTTCTCGCGGGTCTGTGCTTCGTGCTGTGGGGGGCTTACCAATACCTGCTGATGGTTTATGCGGGGACAACCCCAGGCCTGCACGTTGCGGGACTTAAATTGCTCCGCTTCGATGACAGACGGCCGTCCCGCCGCCTGCGTCGCTGGCGAGTACTCGCGTCCTTTCTCTCGGCCGTATCTCTTTGCATGGGATACATCTGGGTTTTCCTCGACGAAGACTCGCTCTGTTGGCATGACCGTATCACCCATACTTACCTCGCTCCGCTAAAGCATGTGCCGGATGACCTGAACCGTTAGCTCAGTAAAGCTCGGGCATGGGCTAAGAGTAAGACTTAAGCATGACTGCGGACTCAAGCCTCTACTCCGCTCGAACCTGCCGCAGCTGTGCTATCTTCAAGGCTTATTCCCATCTGGGGTCGAGCGCTCTTCTGAAGCATGCCTACGTCCGTTGAAGGTTCCAAGCCCGCAATAAAAGTCTTCGTCGCCACTACGGTGATGTTGACGTTCATTTCCTTCTGGCGGGCCTCCGCCATCGTCCTGTCTGACCTAGCATCGTCCGCTTATTACGCCGGTGGCGACGCCGAGAAAGTGATCGGCAAGAGCGCTCCCTGGTTCATTCTCGCCGTGATGCTATTCAGTTATGCGGTGCGGGCGCTCTACATCGAATCCAGCAGCATGTTCGTCCGCGGCGGCGTCTATCGCGTGGTCAAGGAAGCCATGGGAGGAACGCTGGCCAAGTTTTCCGTCTCGGCGCTGCTCTTCGACTATGTGCTGACCGGACCCATCAGCGCGGTTTCCGCGGGCCAATATCTGGCAGGCTTCATCAAGGACATGGGCGTATACATGCATCGCCCATTGCATTTCTCTGACGATCATTTCGCCGCTGGATTGGCAGTAGTCGTTGTTGCCTATTTCTGGTGGAAGAATACACAGGGCATGCACGAGTCCAGCCAGAAGGCCCTACAGATCATGATAATCACCACTGTGATGGTGGTGATTCTCCTCATCTGGTGCACCATCACGGTTCTGCGCGCTCCCGTCATTCAGTTGCCCCCGAACCCGTTGCATCCGGGCGTTGTTCCCCTGAACAAGGAATCGCTGGGCTGGCTCTACGGAACATGGTTTTCCCACATTACCTGGATCATTCTGTTCGTGGGTTTCGGCCACTCCGTACTCGCTATGAGCGGCGAGGAGACTTTGGCGCAGGTCAATCGTGAGATCGAGCATCCCAAGCTGAAGAATCTCGAGAAGACTGGGCTGGTGATTTTTATTTACAGCCTGCTGTTCACCTCCCTGGTTTCCTTCTTCGCGGTCATGATTATCCCCGACAAGGTTCGGCCAGACTATTTTGCCAACCTGATCGGCGGCATCGCCATGTATCTGGCAGGTCCGGAGAGCCTTAAGCTGCTCTTCCACGCTTTCGTGGTGCTGGTGGGCGTATTAATTCTGGCTGGCGCGCAGAACACTTCTATCGTCGGCGCTAATGGTGTTCTGAATCGTGTGGCTGAAGACGGCGTGTTGACCAGCTGGTTCCAAAAGCCGCACCACCGCTTCGGTACCAGTTACCGGATCATTAATCTAATCGTCGGACTGCAGTTGCTCACCATCATCCTGAGCCTGGGAAACGTATACGTGCTGGCCGCGCTCTACGCTTTCGGCGTGATCTGGAGCTTCGCCATGAAGTCGATCGCCGTGCTCGTGCTGCGTTTTACCGAGCCGGGAAACCGGGCGTGGAAAGTTCCGGGAAACCTCCACATCGGCAAGACTGAAATTCCCGTAGGATTGATTTTGATTTCCGGGGTGCTGCTGACCACAGCAGTTGTCAATCTGTTTACCAAGTATCAGGCCACCATCGCAGGCGTGATTTTCAGCGCCGTCTTTTTCACCATCTTCACTCTTTCTGAACGGCACGTTGCCAAAGAGCGTCACGGCAAACCCGAGCAGCTTGACCAGTTCCGCGTATATGGCAATCAGGAGCTCGGCAGCGGCGCCATGGGTGTGCGGCCGGGAAACATTCTGGTCGCAGTACGCGATCCCCGCAACCTTTATTACTTGCGCCAGGTGCTGTCCCATACCG
>JBAWBG010000293.1:0-4979 GCA_049589695.1 Candidatus Sulfotelmatobacter sp.
GTCATGTTCGTTGGCGGCATGATTGTATATGACATCTTGCAGGGTCAGAACTTGATGGCCGCGTCGTTCTGGCACCGTCTCGAAAGAGGTGCCATAGGCATTTCAATAGTCGGCTTTTGTCTCCTCGTTCTTATTGAGCTGCGCTATTCGGGGGTAATAACAATGTCTGTTGCATTTTCTCAATACGAGGCGCGCCGGACCTTGGTACTGCTTGCAATATTCCCATCCATTCTTCTATGTTGCTGTGCGACCAAAGGTTTTTTTTACAATCTTCTTAACGTTTTTGAACTCCGCTGGCTGGGAAACATCAGTTACTCGTTCTATTTAACTCACACTATAGGGATCAACGCGTATCGCCTCATCGTGCTGCGCTACGAAATAGTGAAGGCACATCCATATGCAACACTGCTTCTTTCGTTCCCTTTGGTATTTGTCTTGAGCCTTGCAGTAGCTGTAATTTTTTTTGCACTAGTTGAAAAACGCTACTCGCTGCCGCAAAGACATGCCTCACCTTTAGTCCATGCGCGCTCTTCCGTCTTAGCCGGGCACGCGCAAGGTCGGAACTTTACATTCGTGAAAGGGGCTCTCGCGCTGCAGCGCGATGTCACACTATCTGTCGTCATTCCCGGCTACAACACGGCAAAATACGTCAACGCTGCGGTGAACTCAGTCTTGGCGCAGAGCTATGCGCAGCTTGAAGTGATTGTGGTTGACGATGGTTCAACAGACGACTGGCAGCAAGAACTTGAGAGTATAAGTGATCCGCGCGTAACGATCGTCATGCAGGCCAATCGTGGACTCGCGGGTTGCCGAAATACCGGGATTCTGCTCGCGCGGGGCAAGTATATCGGATTCCTGGACGCCGATGACGTGTGGTATCGAGAGAAAGCCGAAAAGCAGTTGGCGGCGATGGATGCGGATCCAACAATTGGGGTGACATTCTCTTATTCCGCGTACCTTGACGAGGATGGAACCCCGAGTGGGCAGTTTCTGATCTCTAGGTGTAAACAGCCGAAAGCGCAGGATCTGGCGCTTCGCAATCACATCGGAAATGGAAGCAATCCGATCCTCAGGAGGGAATGCTTTGAAGAGGCGGGACTCTTTGCGGAAGAGCTTCGAAGTTGCGAAGACTACGAGATGTGGGTTCGTATAGCGGCGTGTACTCAGTGGAAGGTGCGACTGATTCCCGAGGTTCTCACAGGATACCGCGTACGTCCTGGAAGCATGACGAGCTCGTATGAGATTTTCACCGGGCAAGCGCGAATCGCAATTGAACGCATCAGGCAATATCTTCCCGAACTGTCTACCGCGGACGCTGCTCGCTGTTATGCAGAGAGCCTTCGAATTGCAGGTCGCAAGGCCCTATCGAATGGCAATATAAAGCTTTCTCGGGCGTTGTTGCTGGATGCATTGCGACATTGTCCATGGCTCCCGTTCGTCGACATACGAGCAGCAGGTCTGTTCTTGATTCATCTACTTTCCTTCCCTTTACCCAGACGCTGCAAGATGAGCATCTACAAGTCAGCTCGCGCAGTGACGCGAACGATCTATCTAGCGTTTGAGAGCAACTTAAGGGCGCAGCGCGGTGGATTGGAGCCTTAAATGATATCTGCCGGGACCAGACGGTGTTCACGGCTCTTCAATTCGTGCGGGAGCCTATTGGAAAGCGGTGCCGCACTCCTGCTGACCGGACGCGCGATACAGCTCTTAAACTCATTTGGCTGGTCCGTTGTTTTGCTCAAGCGCTTCGGCCTGAGCATGATGGGAACATTTGCGGTCGGAGTTGTCGCCGTTACCGTTCTATCGACTGTATCGCCGCTCGGGCTTCCGTCATTTCTGCCTCGGGTAAGACAACCACATGCACGTCTTTGCTTTGCTGGCATAACGCTCCATCTTGCGCTTCTACCTATCATCGTCAGCATGCTGCTTGTGTATGCCAAGCTGTTTGCACAAACCCCCGAAGAGGTGCCGATTGTCTTTCTGGTAGCGTTATCCGGATTTGTAATTGGAAGTTCAAATACTGGGCTGATGCTTTCGATTATGGTGGAGAGGTTTTATCCTGCAGCTGTTGCTCCTCTTTTTGAAACGGTTGCGATCTTCGCGGCTGCCTTTAGCATCGCATCCCCCAAAACGGTCGCGGCTTACATGCTTCTATCCCGTCTCGCTGGTGCACTTTTAGTTTGGTCGGGGATGCAAATATCTCCCATGTCACTGCGTCGGCTGACTTTTGTCTTCCGGAGAAGCATAGGCTATCTTGCCCCGGATGCGATCGCAACACTTTCCGAGCAAATCGCCCCGTTTATATTGCAGATGGTTACAACTCGCGCGGAACTGGGGCTTTTTAGGCTGTGTCAGCAGATGCTGAACGCCAGCGATACACCTGGATGGTCATATGTACAGTCGATGTACCCAAGGTTGGTTCGCAGCAATCAGCTATTCTTCGTTTCCGTAGAACGTACAGTCACAAGATTGGCCATGGTTGCAAGCGTGTTGTGCGCATCCTGTAGCGCAATTCTAGTTATTTGGGTTTACCACCTGCCGGTGATTCTCCCAATGATGTGCCTACTTTCTGCATCACTGTTTTGGCGATATAAGAATAATTTGTACGATCAGGGGTTTCGCGCTTCGGGTCGGGTCACGACCGCAACAGCCCTTGGGGCAATGAAGCTGTTTTGTGCCGGAGTCCTTTTCTATTTCTTAATCAAATGGCAGGGTGTGTGGGGAGCGGTGGTAGCACTGACAGCGCTTTCGATCGTGGCAGGGGTAGGCTACGAATGGGTGTATGCGCGGCCCACGATTCTCGCGAGAGTACCATCATGAAAGATATTCACCCAAAAGTCCCCGTAATCAGCGTGGTGATGCCTGTTCTTAACGTTGCTCCGTTTATTAAGCTTGCCGTGAAATCGGTGCTAGACCAGACGTTCAAACAGTTTGAAATGGTCGTAGTAGACGACGGCTCGACAGACGGGACAATTGAGGCTCTGGAACCACTGCGCGATGACCGATTGCGTGTCCTGAAGCAAGCAAATTCCGGATCAGCCGCTGCTCGCAATGCAGGCCTTCGGCAAACTACGGCACCCTATGTTGCGTTCATCGACGGTGATGATCTTTGGGAGCCGCAGATGCTCGCCACCCACCTGGAGTTTTTGGGATGCCATCCTGAGATCGATCTGAGTTTTTCACAGTCTAGTGTCATCGACGAGAGCGGGGCCACAACGGGGCGATCCAGCCGCCGCGTGAGTGGATATATTTCCTTTCGGGAACTTCTGATTGAGAATTTCGTCCACAACGGGTCTGCAGTCGTAGTACGACGGGAAGCTCTAGATAAGGCAGGCTGGTTCGATGTCAACCTTCGCGCCGCTGTCGACCATGACGTTTGGCTGCGGGTCGCAATAGCGCGCGTCAATAACGTGTACGGCATTCCGAAGGTCTTGACTTTCTATCGGATGCGCGCGGGGCAGGTAACAAAGGACTGGCGTCGCATGGAGCAGTCGTGGCGCGTGTTGATTGAGAAGATGCGGCGCTTGGCCCCAGGCGAGGTTTGCGCCGTCGAAACGAGGGCGCGATCAAACCTCTATCGTTATCTCGCATACATTGCCTACGAAAGCGGAGAGTACTCAGAATCTTGGCGGCTGCTTGCTGGGGCTTTGGCAATCGGCTTCCTCCATCTAGTGCATGATCGTCGAATGTGGGTGCTTGCCGCCGCGCTGACTGCCCGGGTACTCCTTCCACCCAAGGCGCACCAAAAGTTGGAACGGTTTGCTCGGGCTTACCGTTCACGCGAAAGAATGCCAGCAAAGGGCGCAGAACGGATGCGCCAAGTGCAAAGGACGATTTAATGCGTGCGCCCATTTTCGCGGCCGTCGCCTCGCTGCTGATCTTTTCACTGGTCGGCTGCAAGTCGCATGTTATTAGAAAGACATTTCCTACTGGAGACGAGGCACTATTAGCCGACTTTCGTACTAAACGCCCCCCCACCATCCAAGATTATGACGATCTGTTTCTCTATTTTGTTCAAGGCTTCGAGACCTTTCGGACACCCAACGGTTCGATGGCGATATTCCCGGGGCTACCTAGCCGCCACGGGGCGACCGCGGATGGAATGGAAGGATTCGCGCGGATGGCACCAATGTGGGGAGCCTGGGTCTCATCTGGAAGGCCCCCGGTAGTCAGCTTTCCGGGGGGTGACACCCTCGACCTGAGAGAGACATTCAAACGAGGTATCTTAAGCGGTACCGATCCCAACTCGCCCGAATATTGGGGCACGATTCCCTATTTCGATAATCAGCGCATTGTAGAGGCATCCGACATAGCGTTAAGCCTGTGGCTCTTCCGCGGAACTGTCTGGCAACAGTTCACACCAACGGAAAAGGGACAAGTTTCGGGGTGGCTGCTCCAAGTGAACGGAAAGCATATCCCAGACAATAACTGGCACTTATTCATAACTTTTGTAAATGTGGTCTTGGATAAACTGGGATGCCCAGCGAATCTGAAGCTTGCTATGGAGAACTATGAAAGGCTAAAGCAGTTCTACCGTGGCAATGGTTGGTTTAGTGACGGACCTGGAAATGCCTTCGACTATTATAATGCTTGGGCCATTCACTACCAGCTCTATTGGCTGCAACAAGTGTCGCCAGATTGGGACCCAGACTTCATTACTAATGTCCGGCGGCAATTCCTCACTTCATACCAGTATCTTGTCGGTTCAACAGGTGTTCCGATTTTCGGGCGAAGCATCTGCTACCGCATGGCGGGGGTCGCGCCGCTCGTCTTCGGCGCTGGTGAACTTGGCAGCGAGGTGAATCCCGCCGTCGGTCGACGAGCGCTTGATCTGACCTGGACCTATTTCATACGAAACAATGCTTTGCACGATGGCAACATCACCCAAGGATACTGCGGACCCGATCCCCGCATAGTTGACAATTACTCTGGGCCCGCAAGCTGTCTTTGGGGGCTACGATCGCTGATTGTCGCTTTCT
>JBAWBG010000294.1:0-1623 GCA_049589695.1 Candidatus Sulfotelmatobacter sp.
GAAAACCACTTCGGAAACCTTCTTCGAGCAATTCTGCACACAACATGGAGTGCGATGGGAGCAAATCGCCACTGAATCGGCGGACGGTGTAAAGACTCCAGACTACGCAATCTTCCCCAGGGAGACCAAGGTCATCGCAGAAGTAAAAGAAATTCAGGAAAATGCATTCGAGCGACAGCAAAGAGAAAAACTCGAAGAAGTTGGGTGGAGCACTTTCGGTAGCGGCAAAGTCGGAGACCGCGCGAGAGACATCATCGGAACTGCTGCGAAGCAACTGAAACGGATGGCGAAGGGAAAATGCCCAGCCATGATCGTGATCTACAACCCATCGTTCCTCCTGCGGCACCACACAGAACCTCACGCTATCAAGGCGGCTATGCATGGCTTCGATACTGTCATCCTGGGTCTCGCACCGGTCCAGATGCGACAGAAACCGGGACTCCTCGACCGAAAATCGGGACCGGGACGGAAGATGGGCAATCAGTTCAATACCACGATCAGCGCAGTGTCCGTGCTCGACAGTGATGGACTGACCATCTACCACAACGTGTTCGCAGCAATTCCGTTGAAGGTCGAGCTGTTCAGTGGGATCGCGGTGCGACAGTTCAAGCTAGGAGAGAAACGAGAGGGTGAGTTCGACACGTGGCAGAAGGTCGGTTAAGGCATCTGGGCGGTTCCTCCCGGCGAGCTAGGTAACGCAGTGGCGATCAGAGAGCTTTCGCCACGTCGATTGCGGTTCCGAGTTGCGTGTCCCTTCCTTGCTTCAATGCTTCTCGCGAGAGTTCAATAGAAAACTTCGGCGCGATGCCATTGTTCTCCAGCATGCGTCCTTGCCACGTCAGGTAGGCGGCAACCGGGAGGCCAAGAATGTATCCGTGGCCAACCTTGTATGCGCTGCCACTGAGTAGACGGCCGGGCGTTTTCGTTCCCACGATGGTTGCCAGATTATTTTCCTCCGCAAACGCCGACACCATCTCGCCGGCGCTCGCGGTGTGCTCGTTTACCATCAGCACGACTCGACCGTGGAATCGCTGCTGGCCGAGTCCTTCGGTGACCACAAGGATAGACTTTTCAACGAAGGCATATCGCGCCGCTAACCATATGAGAGTTGCCTTGTGGGACGGAATTCTCCCGAAGCGAGTCAGTTCCTCACGACGATAACCGCGCTCGCGACGTTTCCGCGTGAGGCTGTAGCCCACCTCAAGCTTTCCGGGTGTCAAATAGCTCATCAGGCGTAGCCCGCCGATTCCTCCCCCAGTATTGCCGCGTAGATCGACGATGAGCCGACTGCATCCGTCGAGTACGGCGATGCCGCGGTCGATGTCTTTCGCTACGTCAATTCCGATAGCGCCCGGAAACATCGCGACTCTCAGCAATCCAATTTCATCGCTGAGCCTGTCGGTGGTCACCGCCTGCGGCGCCGTAACTGGGTGCTTCTGGGATTTGGGCATCGGCAATTGGACGTTGACCTTCTGCACTTCGCCGTGGAGCTTTTCAATAAGAAGATTCGCGGATTCGCCGACTGAGAAGGTTAGGTCATTTGGGGGGCGAACCTCTCGTCCCCCGCATTCGAGCAAGAGATCGCCAGGCCGGATGCCGGCCGCGAAGGCTGGTCCCCCTTGA
>JBAWBG010000295.1:0-15129 GCA_049589695.1 Candidatus Sulfotelmatobacter sp.
GAGCCCGTAACTGCAAGAGAAAAACTCCCTAGGACACACTCTTCGAAACCGGCTCTGCTTGCAGCGCCTGTTGCACCTTGCTGTGCTTGCGTCCGTAGCTGAAGTAAATGGCCAGCCCAATCACCAGCCAAACTACAAGCCGGATCTGCGTAGCCGGGGATAGAAAAACAATCAGCGCCCCCGAAAAAAGAATCGAGAGAATGGGGACCAGCGGCACCAGCGGTGTCTTGAACGGCCTGTTTAATTCCGGATGAGTCCGGCGCATCACCCACACTCCTGCGCTCACCAGTACAAAGGCGAGCAACGTCCCCACGCTCGTCATCTCATCCAGCACATTGAGGGGAATCACGGTGGCCAGGATCGCAACAAAAATACCCACTACGATGGAACTGAGATACGGCGTGCGAAAGCGATGATGAATTTTTCCCGCCCATGGCCAGAGCAAACCATCGCGCGACATGGAATAGAAAACGCGCGACTGGCCCAGTAACATGACCAGCATCACCGTCGCCAGACCGCCGAGCGCTCCAATTTCTACCAAGAAAGTGGCCCATTGCTGTCCCGCCACGCGAATCCCCACGACCACGGGATCTGGAACGTTGAGTTGCTGGTAAGGCACCAGGTGAGTGAGCAAGCCAGAAACCAAAATATAAAGCACCGTGCAAATAACCAGCGAACCGAGAATGCCAAAGGGCATATCTCGCTTAGGATTCTTCGCCTCCTGCGCCGCAGTTGAAACCGCATCAAAGCCGATGTATGCGAAGAAGACGACGCCCGCGCCCCGCAAAATTCCCGACCATCCAAAGTGTCCCCACTCCCCCGTGTTTGGCGGAATGAATGGGTGCCAGTAGTTTGGCTTCCAGGAGTGCGAATACAAAAACGCGGTGGCCAGAACCACGAACATGCAAACCACCGCAACCTTCATAATCACGATGGCGGTGGTAAAATTCGCCGATTCCTTGATGCCGATCACCAGAATCGTGGTGATCACCATGATGACGATGAACCCCACATAATCGTATTTCAGATGTACCGGCATCCCGAAAAGCACGAAATCGGAGGTGGGAAGAGCCGGCATATTCCAGCCCAGATCGTGCAGGAATGCCCGCAAGTGGCCGCTCCAGCCAACTGCAACCGTAGCCGCGCCGAACGCGTACTCCAGAATCAAATCCCAGCCAATAATCCATGCGACCAGTTCGCCCAGCGTAGCATACGAGTACGTATACGCGCTGCCTGCGATAGGAATCATCGAAGCGAATTCGGCGTAGCAAAGTCCCGCGAACGCGCAGGCAACACCAGCCAGCACGAACGAGATCACAAGCGCCGGTCCGGCAAACTGCGCCGCGGCTTGTCCAGTAATGACGAAAATGCCCGCCCCAATAATCGCGCCGATGCCCAGTGTCACCAGATTCAGAGGACCGAGGGCGCGCCGCAGGCTTTGTTCGCCTTCAACCTCAACCGCTTCCTTCATCAGTGTGGGAAGGTCCTTCTTCGCGAACAGATTCGCCATGCCTCAGTTTCTCCTCGGAACTAGGATGCGTTCGTCGTTCTCGAACTCTTCGACCACGCGTAATATACCGGGATGCCTAGCAGTACCACAATCAGCCCCGGCCACGTGAATTGCGGTTTATAGCGCAATAGTATGACATCGATAAATAAAGCCATGACAATATAAATCCCCGGCAGAACGGGATAGCCAAGAGCGCGATAGGGGCGCGGGACGTCGGGACGCGTTTGCCGCAGCACGAACAATCCCACAATCGTCAGAATGTAGAAAACCAGCACGGCAAAAATAATGTAATCCAGAAGCTGCCCGTAGCTGCCTGATACGCACAACAGGCACGCCCAGACCATCTGCACCATCAGCGAAACCGCGGGTGTCTTATAAGTTGGATGCAGCTTGGCAACGCTGCTGAAGAACAACCCGTCCTTCGCCATCGCATAGTAAACGCGCGCGCCGGAAAGAATCAGCCCGTTATTACAACCGAAACTTGAAATCAATATGGCGGCAGCCATCAGCAGTCCGCCGACAGCCCCGAACATCTGCGTCATGACCGCTGTACCCACGCGATCTTCGGCAGCATACTTAATACCCCGTCCTAGAATCGTGGCTGCGTTTGCGGTTCCATCAAGCGGCAGAGTCGTCAGATAGATGAAGTTGCACGCTATATAGAGCGTAATCACCACGCCCGTGCCCAACGCCAAAGATAGCGGTAAATTGCGGCTTGGATTCTTCACTTCGCCCGCGGTAAAGGTGACGTTATTCCAGGCATCCGCGGAGAATAACGACCCCACCTGCGCCACCGCCAGAATCGTCAGCGTACCCACCATCACCACCGGACCGCCTACTCCCACCTGTACTGCGTGCTGCGCGCTTAATCCGGCATTTCGCCAGAAATGTCCGCTGAAGTTTGCCGCCAGCGCGTGAGCGTTTCGCCCCAGCACCAATCCGAACAATGCCAATCCCAGCAACGCCGACACCTTCGCCGCCGTAAACACATTCTGGATGAGCGCTCCAGTTTTCAATCCAAAAATATTCACCACGGAAAGGAAAACGACCAGAAGGATAGCGACCAGATTCTGCGTGTTGATTCCGACGTCCATGTTGCCCAGAACCATGGGGCCAAGACGAATCGGCGGCACCTTCCAGAGATGCAAAATCCAGTTTGAAGAAGAAATGGCAGGAAAGAAAACTCCCAGGAACTTGCCGAAAGCCACGCCCACCGCTGCAATCGTCCCGGTCTGAATGACCAGGAATAAAGTCCAGCCGTAGAGAAAGCCCCACAACGGCCCCAGCGCTTCGCGCAGATAAACATATTGACCGCCGGCCCGCGGCATCATCGCTGCCAGTTCGCCATAGCTCAGCGCGGCCACGATGGTCATGAAGCCTGCCACTGCCCACGCACCGATGAGCAAAGCCGGCGAATCTACTTCTCGGGCAATCTCCGCTGAGACAATAAAAATTCCCGAGCCAATCATCGACCCCATGACCAGCATGGTGGCACTGGTGAGCCCGAGGCCTTTGACCAGCTCCTTATCCTGATGGCTATGAATTTCCCAGTCGCTGCTCGCGGCCGGCCGCGTTGTCGGTGTACTCAGGCACCCTCCTGCACGACCATACATTTCGCCTTGGAGTGGAACGGGAAGGGCACGGCTTTAGCCGTGCCATAAAGGCACGCCAATGATCCCAGCGCGCTGAACCCAAGGTCAAATGACTTTACCTCAAGATGCGCAAAAATTCCTCTGCTGATTTTTGTGGCTCCCGTATCAGATCGGATATCACCGCCACGGAATCGGCCCCTGCCGCAATCACCGAAGCGGCATTGGCCCGGGTGATCCCACCAATGGCGACCAACGGCTTTCTGGTGAACGACCGAGCCTGGCGGACTCCTTCGAGACCCACCACTGGATCAGGCTTCTCTTTGCTCGACGTAGAAAATACAGGACCAATCGCCAGATAGTCGGCTGAAGTCCGATCGGCTTCCTGCAGTTGCCCTGCGTTATGCGTGGAAACCCCAAGCCAGCGAACAGGTCCGACAATCCTTCGCACCGATTCCGGAGACAGGTCATCCTGCCCAACGTGAACGCCGTCGAATTCCGCAGCCAGGCAAAGATCAGCGCGGTCGTTCATGATCAGCTTAACTTTGCCACCGACTCGCCGCTTCAGTTCGCGCGCCTGCTCCAACATTACGCGTCCGTTTCCGTTCTTGTTTCGGTATTGCAATAACCTGCATCCGCCCGCTACAAGTTCCTCCGCGTACGCCGCCAGGTCCTCCGTTCTCAAAAAGCACGAAGCATCTACAATGGCGTAAAGACGAGGAACAACGATCACGCCGCCGATTCCTTTTTATTCGCAGCCAAGAACCTCTCAATGAATCCCGTATCAAACTTCCCGGCGCGAAAGTCCGGATCAGCCATAATCCTTCGGTGCAGCGGAATCGTTGTATACACACCCTCGACAATGAACATCTCCAGAGCCCGTGTCATCCGCGAAACTGCTTCGCCCCGGTCTTTGCCGCGCACGATCAACTTGGCGATCAGCGAATCGTAATACGGCGGTATCACGCCCTCCGTGTAGGCCGCAGTATCAATGCGCACCCCGGTCCCTCCCGGCGGATGAAATGCCGTGATCTTCCCCGCCGAGGGTGTGAACTTCTCCGGATGTTCCGCGTTAATCCGGCACTCGATGGCGTGACCGCGATGCACTATCGGCCCCTGCAGTACATCCCGCATGTGGGCCCCCGCCGCGATCATGATCTGGCTCTTCACCAAATCCACATCCGTCACCATCTCCGTCACGGGGTGCTCCACTTGAATACGCGTATTCATCTCGATGAAGTGCAGCCGCCGGTCCTGGTCCATCAGGAACTCGATGGTTCCCGCATTCGTGTAACCGATATCCGTCAACGATCTGCACAAAACCGCGCCAATCTGATCTCGCAACTCGCCCGTCACCTGGGTGGACGGCGATTCTTCCAGCAATTTCTGATGCCGCCGCTGGATCGAACATTCTCTTTCTCCCAGGCTCACCACATTGCCGTGCTCATCCGCCAGCACCTGAAACTCGATGTGCCGCGGATGCTCGACGTATTTCTCCATGTAAAGATCGCCGTTGCCAAACGCACCCGCCGCCTCCGATTGCGCCGCCTTGAATAAACCCGGCAGCTCTTCTTCGTTGCGGACGATGCGCATCCCACGCCCGCCTCCGCCCGCCGAAGCCTTTACAATTACAGGAAAACCAACCTGTCGCGCCCACTCAATCGCTTCACCATCAGACGCAATGATTCCATCCGAGCCCGGCAAAATCGGCACGCCCGCGCGCTTCATGGCAGAACGAGCTTTTTCCTTTTCCCCCATCAACCGTGTCACTTCCGGCCGCGGACCGATGAACTTGATCCCGCTGGTTTCGCACACTTCGGCGAAGTTGGCATTCTCCGCCAGCAGCCCGTATCCGGGATGCACGGCATCCACATTGGCGATCTCAGCCGCGCTAATCACCGCAGGAATGTTCAGATAGCTCAACGCCAATTGTGGCGGCCCAATGCAAATGGCTTCGTCCGCAAAACGCACTGGTAAGGAATGTCGGTCGGCCTCACTATAAATGGCCACCGTGCGGATGCCGAGTTCCTTGCACGCGCATATGACGCGCAGTGCAATCTCTCCCCGGTTCGCAATCAAGATCTTCTTAAACATCGAAATCAAATGTTGAGACAACTGCTAAATCAAATGTGGGAACGGCTGGCTTTCCGCCGGCACAGCCCGGCCTCTTAACCGCGCCTCCTCAGACACAAAAAAGCGCGCGAGGTACGCGCGCCTGGTTCTCGAACCTCTCACTTTTTCGCCCGGATGGCGAACAATTCTTGCCCGTATTCAATCGGCTGGCCGTTGCTGCCCAACTTCTTTACGATTTCCCCGGCCACATCCGACTCGATCTCATTCAACAACTTCATCGCTTCGACGATGCACAGCACCTGTCCCAGTTCTACCGTATCCCCGACTTTCACGAAAGGCGGCGCGCCCGGCGAGGGCGCTTCGTAGAATGTCCCAACAATCGGGGACTTCACCATGTGAAGGTTTTCTTCCGGAGCCGGCTCGCTGGAAACGGTCGGCGAGACGATGGCAGCAGGCGCAGTAGAACCCTGGCCGGCTTGAGGCATGGGCACAGCCACGTAAGGCACTTCCGTGCGCGCATGCACCACGGTCTGCTCGCCAGCCCGCTTGATCTTCACTTTGACATCGCCGCGTTCCAGTTCGAACTCGGCAATATCTTTTTCGATTAAGAACTCAATGAGTTCCTTCAGCTCTTTTTGGTTCATTCGTATAAATAAGGTAGGACCGTTTGCCGTCCCAGGAACAGCTAGGCTTCTGTCTCGGACGTCCTGCTTCAATCCTAAAAAGACCTAAACCACCAGGAAATCCTTGCTCGTGGGCGTCAGCACTTCACAACCCCTGTCGCTTACAACCACCATGTCCTCGATCCTTACGCCCCATTTGCCGGGGAAGTATACTCCCGGCTCTATCGTGATAACCATACCCGGCCGCAGTATTTCCTCTTGCCGGGCAGCGATTCGCGGCGGTTCATGAATTTCGAGGCCCACGCCATGACCGGTCGAATGCGTGAAATAGCGGCCCAACCCCGCCTTGCGTAGCACTTTACGCGCCGCCTGATCCACCTCGGCTACGCGAATTCCAGCTCGCACAGCCCCAATCGCTGCCTGCTGCGCCTCTCTCACCGATTCGTACGCGGAGCGCGCGTCTTTCGGGACAACTCCGGAGCCAGTCGCTACCCATACAGTGCGGGTCTGGTCCGAACAATAACCTGCGAGTATAACACCGAAATCGCACACTACGAATCCGCCGCGGGCGACGACTTGGTCCGACGCCCGGCCATGCGGCAAAGCTGACCTTGCCCCGGAAGCAATGATCGTAGGAAACGACATCTCCACTGCTCCCGCCTGCCGCGCTGCATACTCCATCTCGGCCGCCACATCAGTTTCTTTTACTCCCGGGCGCAACATTTTAAGAGCGCGATCGAACAAGTTCGCACCCAGCTGGACTGCCGCGCGAATCTTCTGTAACTCGTCGGCATCCTTCACCATTCGCGCGCGTTCCACGACGGCAGACGCATGCTGAATCCTCCGCTCCCTCGGCAGCAAATCCGTTAGTCTTTTTTTTTGCGCCACAGTCATGTGTTCTGATTCAATGCCGATCGTCCATCCCTTCGACCGCCGCCGGCGGGATCCAATCCACTCGGCCACCGTGCTCAACACCGCTTTCCGGGCGATGACCACTTTCGCGCCCTTCACCTCCTCGCGCCCCTGCGTGTCGTAACGAACGTCCGTGAAGAACACACTGCCGGATCCCTCCACCAGCAGGAACCCTGCGCTGCCGGTAAAGCCGCAAAGATATCGAATGTTAGGGAGATGACTGATTAGAAGCGCGTCAAACCGTGTTGTGGCGAGATGCTCCCGCAGTTTCTTCTGGCGAAAGAGGAAATTCATGCTCGCTGAGTTTAACAGGCAGATGCTGGAAGTTCTCAGAGAACTGAGAACTTCCCAGACAAAACCGCCGGCCCTGACAGGTTCTTCAGGCCGGCGGCTTTCAATCTTCAACTTAGCGCTGCTATGTCTGACGCAGTTATGTCTGAATGATTCGCGGCGTGATGAAGAAGATCAACTCCTGGTTAGATGTATTCACCTGCGTATGCTTGAACAGGTTGCCGAGCACCGGAATGTTGCCTAGCAACGGAACCTGAGTGATGTTGATCGAGTTCTGCGTCTGGATCACGCCGCCGATCACCACCGTGCCACCGTCCGTCACCAGCACCTGGGTCGTCGCCTGTTGTGTAATCAACTCGGGATTACCCTGCACTTGCTGACCGAAGTTCGGCGTGGTGTTCTCCACATCGATATTCAGGAAGATTGTATTCTCTGAAGTAATTTGTGGCGTCACCGTCAACCGCAAGAAGGCGCTGACATAGGTCACGGTCGGGGGACCGCCCAACTGCGCCTGAGTCACGATCGGCACCTGCACGCCCTGTTTCACCAGAGCCTGGATATTGTTTTGGGTAACTACCCGCGGACGCGACAGAACCTTCAGCAAACCGCGCGATTCGGCCATCGAAAGTACGGCGTCGATTCGCACTGTGTTGCTGGCATTCAGGAACGTCAAGCCGCTAGTGGGCGAGGTTGAACCCAGATTGGAGAACAACGGAATCGTCGATCCCGTTGTCGACCCAGTGCTGGGCACTGTGATGTAGCCTGGCGTCAAGCCTCCTACGGTGGTGGGCGAACTTCCCACTGCTGAGGCACCCCCGATCGCACTGTGTCCGTCGCCCCAGCCGAAACCGAGCTGTGTGCCAATGTCGCGGGCGAACGTCCGGGTTGCCGCTACTACGCGTGCTTCGATTTCCACTTCCTGTGTCTTGCGGTCAAGCTGCGTCAGCAAGCGATCGATGATTGGAATCACTTTCGGAATATCGTTCACGATGATGGCATTGGTACGTTCATCCGCAACCACGTCACCGCGCTGCGAGAGGAATTTCTTCACCGTGATCATGACATCCTTGGCATGGGCATAGCTAAGGAAACGCGTGATGGAAACCTTCTCCACCGCCATCGCCTCCGACTCTACCTGGGCGCGCCGTCCGTCGGCCTCTTTCTTGAGAGTATCCACGGTGGCGATGCGCAGGACATTGCCTTCCAGTTCGCGGGCCAGATCGTTGTTCTTGAGCACGATGTCCAGAGCCTGATCCCACGGCACATCGTCCAACACAACCGTCAAGGTGCCATGCACATTTGGATCCAGGACCACATTCAGACCGCTGATCTCGTGAATCAGGCGGAAGAAATCTTTCAGATCCACATCTTTCAGGTTCACCGAAATCGGTTCACCCGTATATTTCGGGCCCACCGAAGTCGGTTGCTGTCCAGCTTGAGCTCTCTGCTCTGCCGCAAGATTGACCGCAGGTTCGATGCCGGTACTGGACGAGACGCTCTGCGACGCCTGCGACGCATTCATGCTCACCGGTAGCAACTCCGCTGCCGTTTTGTCGGCAAACTTCGCTGCCGCCTCCTGGGCACGTCCGGCAGGCTCTTCGGCCATATCGTTGGTGCTGGTCTTGGCCGCGTACTTAGGCTCCACGAACACAAAATCGCTGGTCGCAGGAGCGTCGGTCTTCTGAACGGACGGAGCCAGACTCTTTGCCACCGCCTTCGGCTCAACCGGATGACTGGCCAAGGACGCAGTCGCATCCGTCTTCACTTCCGCTTTCGTTTTCGCTTCAATGACGCGCGGTGCAAACGAAGACATTTCTTGTTTCGCTACTGGGGAGACTTCCGTCACAGCCGCTTTCGGCGTATGTGCGCTCGCCGCCAGCGCAGGCGACGTATGCAGCGTTAACACCAGCTTTCCGTCGGCCGACGGATTCAATTCATAGCGGCAAGCGTGCTCCAGGTCGATCACCAGCCGTGTGGTTGGAGGAGTGTGACCATCCATGCCGATGCGCACCCCTTTGACCCCGTCGCTGCCGACGCTGATACGGCTCTGCCCGGTCGCCATGACGGTCCCAGGCAAATCCACGATCAGGCGCGCCGGCGAGTCCGCCGTGCTCAGCTTGGGCGTCACTGGGCCACGAGCGCTGATCTCGACCCGGATCTCATCCGTGCCGCGGACCACGTTCACTCGTTGCAGCTCGTTTCGCTGGCTCGCCGCCGGTAATGCCGGCGTCTCTGCGGCTGAAGCCATCAGCCCCAGCAGCATCAGCGGTAGGATTACACTCAGCAGTTGCTTTCGCATTTCGCTTCTCCCCAACTCGCGGGTCTACCCCGCGTGTCCTTACTGGAACTCGATTTTGTTGATGTTCCGGCTTTCCCGGAGCACCGTTGCCCACACTAAACAGCTGGCGTGAAAATTCGCTTGGTCACTTCCCGCGTCATCGCCTTGCCTAACTTGTCCTGCACCGTTTCCTGAAACACCACCGTGTCGCCGGTAATTCTCACTACGTATCCGTTGAATACCGGGTCGTTCTCCCGCAGGAAGTACGCCTTATTCAGCGAATTGGTGACTACCGCGATGAAGCCATTCTCCGACTTCACCACGCCACGCAGATTGATCTGCCCGATCTCCAGGCACTTTTTCCCGGTCGAGCAACCCGAGCCAGAAGGCTCCTGCACGATCGGACTGAAAAACGGATCGCGTTTCCCGGTCATCGCCCATTTTTTTTCTTCCGGCTTCGGCGTCTTCGGAGCCTCGGCGATTTTGGGGATATCGTCCGTTTTGGCATCCAGCGAGATTTTGGCTTTGGCGGCAGGCGCGGCCTTAGCTGGAGCTTTTGGCGCCGTGTCTTTCGCCACAATTACCGACACCTTCTTCTTGGCAGCCGGTGCAGTATGTTGTTTGGCAACGGCACTGGCTGGAGCGGGAGCACTCTTCACTCCCGAAACAGGCACAATGGCCGCGGGCTTCGCGGCGGCTCCCGCAGCCGGCTTTGCTGCTACCGGCTTCACCACCGGTGTGCTGGAAATTCCCAGCGCGGCGTTGGAGTCATCCGTTTTCTTCTGCTGCACCCCATTCATGGTGGCCTGCACCTTATTGATGATGTTGGGATTCTGTGCCCAGAGTCCGCCCGTCATCATTCCCACTGCCAGAATGCATGTAGTTAGGTTCATAGCGATTCCTATTTGCCCCCGCCTGCCGCCTTGGCTCCTGGTGCCGCGCCCGCTGGCTCCAAGTCATGACTGAAGAACGTAGTCGCGGTAAACGTCGCTACCACACTTTCATTGGGCGCGTACTGATATGTATGCTTCGCTTTCGCGGTTGAAGGATTCTTGGTATTCGCGACCATCAGACCGCTGATATTCACGATCCGCTCCAGCTTGCCCACGCGATCGAAAAAATTCAGCATCGAGTAATACGGACCGTCCAACTCCAGATCGAATGGAAGTTCCGAGTAATATTCCTTGGCAACGACGGGTTTGGCGGTATAGCGCCGCAGTTCAATGCCCGCCTTCGCCGCTTCGCCATCCAGGGTTTCGATAAAGGTATCCACCTGCTTATCATCCGGAACGATGCGCCGCTCGATTTCCAGTTGCTGCTTCAAGTTGGCCAGCTGCCGGTCCATGTCCTTAAGCTTGGGACGGTAAGACTCAAGTTCGTTGTTCTCGCGAACTTTGTCCTGCAACGCATGTTGTGCCGCCGTGTTTTTGTCGCTTTGGTTCTTGAACACCGTGAAGTACAGCGCCGTCGTAACCAGCGCGCCCCCCAGGATGACCGCTCCCCATTGCTTTAGACCCGACAGTTCACTGAAATTAGCCATAAGTGCGCCTCTAGGACTTTCCCTTCTCGCAGGTCAGTGTGAATTGGAACGCCTGCATGTCCTTAATCGTGTCATCCTGGAAAGTTTCCTTGATCTCAACCGTTTTGAAGAAACCCGTCTTCTGCAGATTTGCGATCAGGTTGGCCACCGCATCCGCGCTCAGCGCAGTGCCCTCCAGACTCACGTTCTGACCCGTGTCATCCATGCTCTTCAACCAAACCGCCTCCGTTCCGTTCACCGTTTCACCGAGCATGGCGAGAAGGTTGACCGGACCCGTCTGACCCGCAGTGTGCAACTGTTCGATCACATCAACCCGCCGCTTATAGTTATTAGCCTGAGTCTGACGTTCCAGGTAGCGAACCTTTACGTCGCTAAGTTCACGATTCTGTTTTTCCGCGGCCAGCATCTGCACCGCAATCGCTTTGCCCTGCCGATCCAGTCGGTACCAATATCCGAAGTTGAGTAGCCCTGCGATCAACAGCACCACCAGCACCTTCAGCTTGGGCGATCCCATATCGCCCATTTCCATCGTGGGCATGGACGGTACGTTGCTGCCGCCGCGCTTGTTTTTCCCTTTAGACGATTCCAGCAGATTGATTTTGATCATAGGGATTCAAAGCTCCTCAAAGCCAAGCCCACCGCTACCGCCAGCTGGCCCGCGTTCTGCTCCACTAGCTCCGCTCCAGGGCCATCCGCCGGCGGCACTACCCGCTGAAACGGATTCAACAATTCAACCGGCATAGAAAATTCCTGCCGCAACGCTTCCATCAACCCCGGCACTTTCGCCGAGCCTCCGGCCAGATAGATTTTTTCGATGTGCTCGCCCGCAGCGCTCGCCCGGAAGAAATCAAACGTCTTCTGAATTTCCAGGACGATGATTTCAGTCACTTGCTGCAGGATCGGCGCCTTCGCGTCCTCGCTCACTGTGCCGACCTTCTCACCCAGCTTCAACTTCTCCGCATCTTCGAAGTTCAGATCAAGTTCTTTCTGTAGCGAATCCGTGTACTGATGTCCGCCTACGCTGACATCGCGCGGAAACAGCGGCGTAGTGCCCTTCACAATGTTGATGTTCATCACGCTGGCGCCCAGGTTCAAAAGCGCCACTACCTGGCCCGGCGCCGGCTGATAGTTGTACTCGTAGCAGTTCTGCAAAGCCAGCGCATCGATGTCCACAATAGCCGGGGTGCGTCCCGCCATCGAGAGTACGTTGGTGTAGTTCAAAATCTTGTCCTTCTTGACTGCGACCAGAAGCACATCCATCTGCGGGCTGCCCGCTTCCTCCGAGAGGATCTGGTAGTCGAGACTCACGTCCGCCAGGTCGAAAGGAATGTGCTGCGCCGCTTCTTTCTCGATCGTCTCCGCCAATTCCTGATCGCTCATCGAAGGCAGCGAGATCTTCTTGACGATCACCGAGTGGCCGCTCACCGCCGTCGCCACCGCCTTGGTTTTGATCAGGCAGTCGGCAAACAACTTCGAGATCGCGCTCGACACCGTTCCCGAGTCCACGATCATCGAATCCACGACAATGTCAGAGGCCAGCATTTCCAATCCCAGGTGCGCCACTTCAATCTGCCCACCCTTCTTTTTCAACTCCACGGCCTTAATGCTGGAAGAGCCCACATCCAGACCTACAATCGTCTTCGATCCCATTCCAAACATGTGCCCACCCTTTCATAGCGCCGGCGTGGCCGGTTTTTGTTGCGCCGGCGTCCCGCCGGCTGTTCCAACTACTGTGACCCGGCAGCTTTCATCGCCGCCTTCGGTTTCCGTTTCGCTCCAGACTCCATGTGACTCGACTTCTCTTCCATCCACTGATCCAGCTTCGATTTCTTGAAACGCCAGCGATTGCCCAGCTTGAATGCCGGAATACTCTGCTCCCCAACGTACTTGTAAAGCGTGTCCGGACTCACCCCCAGGTACTGCGACGCCTGGCGAATGTTCATCACTTCCCGCGAGTCGGCCATATTTCCCTTGCCCTATTCCTCCAGAATCTCCTGCGCCGCATTTCCCCCACGCAGGCTAATCTCAGGAGACGCCGCGCCCTCTATGCCTGTCAGAGGGCTTTCGGTGTCCCGAGCATATATCAGCCCGGAAAAAGCCCGCGCCCAAGCGAATTACCTGCTTTTGCTGGGTTTTCTAGGGTTTTTCTGGAAACGAGAGGACGGACGATACGGGCCTGATTCTATATATTGGGGCTTGTTGCGATGATCACACTATTAGAAGTAGGCCGCCGACGAATACTGAAGAGTCACTTGAAGAGCGGTAACCGAAGTACTAGACACGGTACGGAAGTACTACGACGCAGGCTCAAGTGCTTTGTTGGCCTGTATTTGCGAATTGCACGGGCACGTGGTAAACAGGATGGATTTCCCGCGCCTTCAGGCTAAGCCAGTGCTCGAAGCTAGACTAATGATGTAGTGATTGCGCCAGACGGCTGCCGTTCCTACTGCACATCCGAAACCTTGCCGCTCAGGAATATCACTTTCATATCCTTGTAGTAGTAGATCGTCTTCGTTCCCAGGTTCACGATCTTGTCCGGTTTCCCCATCGCCGATTGCACCTGGTCAGTCGTCATCCCCTTATCGATGCTGGCCGGCTCGGCTGGCGGTTGCTCCTGAGCCGTGGGCTGCTGCTGACCTCCCTGCTGCTGCCCGGCCTGCTGCTGGCCGCCCTGATCCCCGCCCTGCTGCTGATCTCCCTGTTGTCCACTATCTCCCTGATTCGCATCGTCAGTGCTGATCGAGAGCAGTTGCCCGATCGTATCTTCCACCGTGCCCGCGCTCGCCGCAGCTAACGAACCTTTTGGAAACACGAAAACCACGTTCGCCTTGTTGTAGGTCGGCGGATCGGTCTTGTTGCAGGTATCGCAGGCGACGATGCCCAGCGTAACCGTGTCCTTGTCCAAGCTCACATCAATCTTGGTCGGGTAGACCTTGTCACCCTTCGCGAACAACTTGGTCGTCGATTCGTCATTCACCGCATCTGGCGTTGTGGGACATTTCTTGAAAACGCCGCAAAGTTTGTTCTTCATGTCACTAACCTTTCCAGAGGCTGGGTCGGCAGCCGCATGAACCGTCCCGTCCTGAAAGGTCGCAAAGCGCGTGAACGAAGTCTTGTAAGGACTCCCTTTGATTCCCCCTTTTTGGATGCTCAGCAGCGTACCCTCTTCGACAACCGACCATCCGCTCGAATCCGACCCCATCTTGGCCAGTTTGTACTGCGCCGCCAGTTGTTCCTGCAGCGACACCGGCGCCTGCGCATTGGCCAACGGCAGCGGCAAGATTGCGGCAGCAAGAAGTCCCAGGCCCGAAACTAGAATGCCGAATTTCTGCGACATAATAAGCCTCCCGATTTTGCTCTGCTAGAACTCAGACCGTCCACTGCATAGTGAAATGATTCTTAGTCCAATTTCTCTCCCGGGGGAGAAGCATGAGAGAAAAAGGAGAAGAGAGAAGAAAGAACGAAGAAGGGAGCGGCCCTGCTCGGTCGCCCCCTTCAACTAAATTGGTTACGTGGCAGCGCTCCGTCGAGCGCTGGTCTTACTGGCCCCCTCCAGCTGAAGCTTCCTGTTTCACCTGAGACTCGGTCTGGTCCGCCTGCTGTTGTTGGTCCTGCAGAGTTTTTGCTGCAGTGTCATCCGGTGGCGGAGGCGCCACGGACGCATTGGTTGTGCCCGTATCGGGTGCCTTCGGCATACCGTTCGTACCTTGCTTCTTTGCCAGTTCGCCCATTCCGTTCGTGAGGTTCTCCTGGAAGTGGTTGTACATGTCCTGCAAGTCATCCACTTTCACGGCAACGGTTTGTCCTGAACCGCAATCGCCCTTCTTGCTCGCCGAAACGCTGGCCGTGACCTGATTGTCCCCGTCCGGAGTGTCGGTGAGCCGAGTGATTACATCACCCGACGTCAAGCCGCATTCCTGACCGTTGGCAACCACTGTCACATCGGAGTCCACTACAAATGTGCGCTGTGAGGGATCGAGCGCGGGCGGCGGTGTGTCGGTAGAGGACGCCGGAGCCGCAGCCGAAGCCTGACTCCCCGTATCCTGCCCCGCCTGCGCCTGCTGCGCGGCCAATTGCGCCTTCACTTCTTGCGCAATTGCTTCCTTTACCTCAGGCGTCAGGGCCACCTGACCGGAAGCTGCCGGGGCTGCTGCAGGAGCGGGATCTCCACCCGCGTCGCCACCACCGCTGGCCGCCGCATCCGCTGCCGCGGCGTCCGCATTATCCTCCTGCCTTGCCGCATACGCCGCCTGCAATTGCTGTGAGATTAAATAGTCCGTCAGCCAATAGTAGGGCGCTGCATAAACGGGATA
>JBAWBG010000296.1:0-6030 GCA_049589695.1 Candidatus Sulfotelmatobacter sp.
CCATGAGGTAACCAGCGGTTGGAAATGGCCCCAGATAACGCTGGTAACGGCTGTTCTTCAAGGATTGGTTGGACGGCTTGACAGCATGGCTTAGAATGACCGGACAGTTGCGGGGTTGAGCACTGGGACCGGCTACGGAGAATTTCTGAAATCACGAATGCAGCGCCGCTTGATGTTGCTTTTATTTCTGGCCTCGGTTGGCAGCCCGTTGATTGCGGCTACGACCACCACAACTTTGCATAAGCGTGTGCATCACTTCCGGCGTCCGTGGCTGCATTGGACGCGGTGGAATCCGATGTTCCGTCCGTCGCATGAATCTCTTTTGATACAGAACGCGGAAATAGACCGGCTGGAATTACCGCGCATTCAGGATGACGATGAACTGGAAGCGCTGAAGGCGAGCGGCGCGCTGCAGCCGATTATCGCCGGCGAGTCGTTGCGCTTTGATCCGCGGCTTGATCCTTCGCGGCGGTACTGCCGTCCGTGGACGCGGGATTTTGTGCAGGATATTTCGCAGGCCTACTATCACCGGTTTCACGAGCAGATTCAGGTGAATTCAGCGGTGCGAACAGTAAAGGTGCAGAAAAAATTGCGACGGCATAATCGCAATGCGGCTCCGTCTGAGGGAGATACGGCATCGTCCCATCTGGCGGGATTGACGGTCGATCTACAGCGGCGCGGTATGAGCCAGGAGCAGATTCACTGGATGGAGCATTATCTGTTCTACATGAAGGCTCTGGGCCTGGTGGAACCGGAAGAAGAGCGGCACCAGTGGGTGTTCCATATCATGGTTTCTGGCCGCTATGCGGATTGGCGCGAATCGCAGGATATCGTTCCGATGGAGCGTCCTGAGCCGGGAACGGTAACAGCCGACGTTGGAGAATCGAACTAACTCATCCCACAGCATATTGCGCTTCGACGTTGCCGAAGGACCAGTTTTCCCAGGCGACTTCTACTAAATTGATCATCAGGTCTTGCGGCCGCAGGCCTGGATTCTCCGCCAGAATTTCCGCCATACGTTGAAAGAGTTTCTTTTTCTGCGCCAATTTGCGTCCGGTGGAGAGCGTGATCTGGACGAAGACAACGTCGTCGGTACGCTGTATGCCCAAGTACGTGGGATCGTAGATTAATCCGCCGGGCGAGTGTTCGGTGACCACCTGGAATCGGTCCTGCTCAGGAACGGAGGCACCTTCCACCATGGCTCGATGCACGCCATCGGCTAGAGCCTTCTTGTATTGATCGGACTTCCCTTCGCGCAACGAAATTCTTACCAGCGGCATTGCGGCCTCCCGTGATCGAAAATGCTGTGATTGGCAGAGTTGCTTTTCGAATGGATGTTTTCCTGGTTCGGCGGGATTCATGAACGAACGATGCACTGAGGGGATCGTGCTTTAATGATGCGATGATCGTGATGATGGCGGGACTGCCCGGTACCGGTAAAACTACATTGGCACGGGAACTGGCCGTGCGAACCGGCGGCCGCATGTTGAGCAAGGACGAAATACGCCATGCGCTGTTTTCAGTGGAAGAAGTCGAATACTCTACGCGGCAGGATGATTTCTGTCTGCAGGTTATGCTGGAAACGGCCGGGTTTTTGTTGCAACAAGATCGAGAGCGGATCATCTTTCTGGATGGAAGGCCGTTTTCGCGACGCTATCAGATTGAGAATGTCGTCAGTGCCGCAGAGTTCCTGCATCAGAAATGGCGGATTCTGGAATGCGTGTGTGCGGAGGAAGTGGTGAAGCAGCGTCTCGAGGACAACGACCAGGAGCATCCGGCGGCGAATCGAGACTTTAAACTTTATCTTGAAGTGCGATCGAGATTTGAGGCTATTACTTTGCCGAAAACGGTGATCGATACCGGTAAGCCGATCGAAGAATGTCTGCAGCAGGCGCTCGCGGCCGTTCGCTGAATTGCTTTCTGAACAGCGATTTCCTATACAATCGTGCTCGCGTTCAATGAAAATCTGCAATCGATAATCTATGACTCGTTTTGGCGTTGTTTTGTTTTCGTGCATGGCCTGCGCTACGTTCGCAGCAGGGCAAGCTGCAAATTCCACAAACCCATCTGGCCCCTCGATCAGCGCACACGCCCGGGCGATTCAGGGATCGGCCATTGTCGTGGATACGCACGCGGACACACCGCAGCGATTTCTTGATGAGGGCTTCGACATTGGGTCAACCGATCCAAATGATGTTGGCCATCTGAGTCTCGATAAAGCACGGCGGGGCAATTTGGGAGCGGAATTTTTCTCCATCTGGGTGGATCCGGAAACCAATCAGGGACACTTCGCGCAGCACACGTTCGATCTGATCGATTCGGTTTACCAGCAGGCGGCGCGCCATCCGGACCGCATGATGATGGCTTTTTCCGTGGCTGACATTGAGCGCGCGCATCGCGAGCACAAACTGGCCGCGCTGATGGGAATCGAGGGCGGACATTCGATTGAGAATGACATGCATTTGTTGCGCGACTATTACCGGCTCGGCGTGCGCTACATGACGCTTTCGTGGTCGAACACGAATGAATGGGCTGATTCCTCTGGCGACATTGACGATCCGAAGATTCAGCATCACAACGGGCTTACGGATTTCGGCAAGCAGGTGGTGCTGGAGATGAACCGGCTGGGGATGATGGTCGATATTTCTCATGTGGCGGATAAGACTTTCTGGGACGCGATTGCAACGACGAAGGCTCCGGTGATTGCTTCGCATTCTTCGGCGCGAGCGCTGGTGGATGCGCCGCGGAATATGACCGATGACATGCTGCGCGCGGTGGCCAAGAATGGCGGCGTGGTGCAGGTGAATTTTTTCTCTGGCTTTGACGATGAGAATTTCCGCAAGGCCGAGCAGGCGCAGGCCAAGGATCAGGCGGCGGCGATTCAGAAATATATCGATTCACTGAAGGCGCAGGGTAAGCCGGTGAACTACCTTGAGGTTGATCGCATCGAGCGGGAGTGGATGGCGAAGATTCCGCGTCCGCCATTCAGCGTGCTGATCGACCATATCGATCACATCGCCAAGGTTGCGGGTGTGGACCACGTTGGGCTGGGATCGGACTTTGACGGCGTGAGCGGAGCTACGCCGCAGGGGATGGACTCGGCGGCGGACTTGCCAAAGATTACGCAGGGACTGCTTGATCGCGGATACAGCGCGGAGGATATTAAGAAAATTCTCGGGGGAAATTTGTTGCGCGTGTTTGGCCGAGTGGAGCGCGTTAGTCGGGAAATGCAGGGGCAGGGGCGTTGAGTAGGTGTTCGAAAAGAACCGACGCTTTTGTGCAAAGGGAGATCCTTCGCGCGCAAAGGACGCTTGCTCAGGATGACAAGCGAGGCGCAAAGGACGCTTGCGCAAAGGACGCTTGCTCAGGAAGCTTGCTCAGGATGACAAGCGAAAGGGCTTATTGGTGCAATTCCCTCGTCTGACTTCTGTGCCGTCTCTATCGTACAATGCAACGTTGCGTTCAACATTTCGTGATCTGAATATGCGAGGAGTAATCATGCGGAATGTTTTTCTTGCCGGCACTCTGCTTTTTACGGGAATGCTGGCTTGGACTCAGGGGAGTACTCAGAGCGCTGCGACCGCTAAGCCACCGGTGCACCATGCGGCGACGGGCGAACCTATGGCAATTATTCAAACCAGCGTGGGAAACATGACTTGCACTTTGTTTCCTGACAAGGCGCCGATTGGAGTGCAGAATTTTATCGGGCTCGCCACGGGGAAGAAGGACTGGAAGAATCCGATCAGTGGAGCGACCAAGCATGGAGTGCCGCTCTACGATGGCACGATTTTTCATCGCGTGATTCCCGGGTTCATGATCCAGGGGGGAGATCCGAAGGGCGACGGGTCGGGCGATCCGGGGTATAAGTTTAAGAATGAGGTTTCTTCTGATCTAACATTCGATAAGCCGGGCCGACTTGCTTATGCGAACGCCGGGGCGGACACGAATGGTTCGCAGTTTTTTATTACTGAAGTGGCCACTCCGCATCTTGACGGGAACTATACGATCTTCGGTCAGTGTGACGAAGCAACGGTTGCGCTGGTGAAGGAAATTGCGCACATGGCGACTGATCCGAGCAATGACCGGCCGTTTCGTCCGGTGAAAATAATTCATATTAAGATCGTGCGAGCTGGGACGGCAGCGACGTCCGCGACACCGGCGAAAAAGTCCGCAGCGGCGGCAACCAAGGCACAATAGCGACAATCCTTACCTTTGACTTTTGCAAACTGCCTGGCTTTGCCTGGCTGGACAGCCCCTTCGGCTAAGCTCAGGGCAGGCTTGGGGGCTGTCGTTACATAGCACAACAACAATACTGAAAGGAATTCATGACTCGCCAACCGGGACTCTACGCAACGCTTGAAACCAGCGAAGGAAATATCGTCTGCCGGCTCTTTGAAAAAGAAGCGCCGAAAACTGTAGCCAATTTTGTGGAGCTTGCCGAGGGCAAGCGGGAATGGACGCATCCTTCGACACGCAAGAAATCGAAAGAACGTCTTTATGATGGAACGATTTTTCATCGCGTGATTCCGGATTTTATGATTCAGGGCGGCGATCCGCAAGGCACCGGCACGGGAGGGCCCGGCTATCAGTTTGAAGATGAGACTAAGGGCTCGCCTCACAAGCTCGACAAGCCGGGGATTTTGGCGATGGCGAATGCCGGGCCGAACACGAATGGTTCGCAATTTTTTATTACGGTTGCGCCGACGACCTGGCTGACCGGCAAGCACACCATTTTCGGTGACGTGGTCGAGGGTCAGGATATCGTGAAGAAGATTTCCGAAGTTCCGCGCGGACGACAGGACAAGCCGAACAAGGATGTGGTGCTGAAGAAGGTGACGATCGAGAGAGTGTGATCGAATCGCAGCCGTGATAGCGGCTCAAGTCGAAAGAATTCCTACCGGGGGTTAAGGATCTCCCTGAAAGAGGGCCTGTGCTGGAGGAGATCCTTCGCTCCGCCTGAAAAGCGGCTACGCTCAGGATGACACCATCCGATGACACCATCGGAAAGAGGCTCACGCCGAGCTACTACAGGCGCGTTTGAGGTTCGTTGACTTGCCTAACCCGGCCACGTAGCATTCTTCTCGAATGATTGGGCAAACTATTTCCCACTACCGACTGTTTGAAAAGCTGGGCGGTGGTGGCATGGGCGTGGTCTATAAGGCAGAAGACCTGAAGCTGCGGCGCTTTGTGGCGCTGAAATTTCTGCCTGACGAAGTTGCCAAAGATCCGCAATCGCTGGCCCGCTTTCAACGCGAGGCGCAGGCAGCATCCGCGTTAAATCATCCCAATATCTGCACCATCTACGAGATTGACGAGCAAGGCGGCCAGGCATTCATCGCCATGGAGTTTCTGGATGGTCTGACCCTGAAACATGCCATCGGCTCACGTCCGATGGAGAATGACACTTTGCTAAACCTGGCGATTGAGGTTGCCGATGCGCTAGACGCAGCCCACGCGGAAGGGATTGTGCATCGCGACATCAAGCCGGCGAATATTTTCGTGACCAAGCGCGGCCACGCCAAGATTCTCGACTTTGGTCTCGCGAAAGTTGGGGCCGGGCGTGGCGGGGCAAAAGGCCTGAGTAACAACGCGCAAACTTTGGACGAGGCTCACCTAACCAGCCCGGGAACGATGCTGGGGACGGTGGCTTATATGTCGCCGGAACAGGTGCGCGGGCGCGAACTGGATGCACGCAGCGATTTGTTTTCGTTTGGCGCCGTGCTTTACGAAATGGCTACAGGAGATGTTCCCTTTCACGGGGAAAGTTCGGCGGTGATTTGCGAAGCCATTATGAATCGCGCGCCGGTGCCAGCGGTGCGGCTGAATCATGAAGTGCCTGCACGGCTGGAAGAGATCATCAATAAAGCACTGGAAAAGGATGCCGGGCTGCGTTATCAGCACGCATCTGAGATGCGCAGTGATTTGCAGCGATTGAAGCGAGATACGGATTCGGGGCGAAGCCAGTTGCCGATGGATTCGGGAAGCGTGGCGGGAGCTGCGGCGGCAGCCGCGGCAAGTTCGGGACAGCGC
>JBAWBG010000297.1:0-2301 GCA_049589695.1 Candidatus Sulfotelmatobacter sp.
GCAACAAGGCTGCCACCAACGGACGTCGTGACCATCGGATTGGGTTGGACCGGCTCGATGGTCGCCAAATCCATGACGGATGCCGGTCTGAGAGTCGTCTCTATTGAGCGCGGGCCGTGGCGGGACACCGCGACTTTCCCCCCTCTTATTCCCCGGACGAGCTCCGCTACGCGGTGCGACTTGACCTGTTCGTGCGGCCGGCGCAGTCGACGCTGACGTTCCGCAACAAATCAGATCAGACAGCGCTGCCGATACGCGAGTGGGGCGCATTCCTGCTGCCCAACGGGGTTGGTGGCGCGGGCGTGCATTGGAACGGGCAGATCTGGCGCTTTTTGCCGACCGATTTCGTGCTCAAGACACACCTGACCCAGCGTTACGGCGCCAAATTCCTTCCCGAGCACACGACCATCCAGGACTGGGGCGTCACCTACGACGAGCTAGAGCCGCATTTCAACACGTTCGAGTATTTGTGCGGGACATCGGGAACCGCCGGGAACCTGAAGGGGCAGATTCAGCCATCTGGCAACCCCTTCGAGGGACCACGCTCGCGTCCCTATCCGACGCCGGCCCAGAAGCAGCCCTATGGTCAGATGTTGTGGGCGGAGGCGGCAAAAGACATGGGCTATCAGCCATTTCCTCAACCGTCAGGCAATCTGTCGCAGGCCTATACCAACCCTGACGGCGTCACAATCGGCCCGTGCACCTATTGCGGGTTTTGCGAACGGTTCGGCTGCGGCAACTACTCGAAGGCCAGCCCGCAAACGACGATTCTGCCTGTGCTGGTGCGGCGCGACAATTTTGAAGCGCGCACGGAGTGCGAGGTCACGCGAATCAATCTCGACAGCACCGGCAAACGCGCCACCGGGGTCACCTATGTCGATTCGCAGGGCCGCGAATGGGAGCAACCGGCCGAGATGGTGTTCCTCTGCGCCTTCCAGATGTTCAACGTGCAGTTGCTCCTGCTTTCCGGTATCGGCCAGCCTTACGATCCCAGAACCGGCGAGGGCGTGATCGGCCGCTTCGACAACAAGATCTTCAACACCTTCATCGCCAGCGGCGCTGGCGGCATGGTCATCGACGACTACAATGGTGACAATTTCGACCACGGCCCCCACGGATTCGTCGGCGGCGGTTACATCGCAATGGCGCAGACGAACGCGCGCCCCATAGAGACGACCCCGACGCCTGCGGGCACTCCGGAATGGGGAGCCGCGTGGAAGAAGGCGGTCAAGGATAAATTATCTCAGCACGATCATCCCGATCGTCCATGGAAGCTGTTACAGCTACCGAGATAATTACCTCGATCTCGACCCCACCTACAAAGACCGCTTCGGTCGTCCGTTGATGCGCTTGACTTTCGACTTCCACGAAAATGAACTGAAGATGTCACGAACCCTGACGGATAAGCTTGCTGAAATTGTGCAGCGCATGGGGCCCCGGGAGATTGTCAAGCTGCCACGCACCGGTCCTTTCAATATAGTGTCCTACCAGACGACGCATACCTGCGGAGGCGCGGTCATGGGCGCCGACCCGAAGACAAGTGCGCTCAACCGTTACCTGCAGAGCTGGGACGTGCACAATCTGTTTGTGATGGGCGCAACTGCGTTCCCGCAGAATGCTGGTTACAACCCCACCGGCACAATCGGAGCGCTGACTTACTGGTCGCTCGATGCGATCCACAAGCAATACCTGAAGAGCCCCGGGCCCCTGGTTCACGCATGAGGAGCGGCGCCATGCGATATGCACTCCTCACTCTCGCCCTGGCGCCGGTGCTCGCAGTCGGCATGGCGGCGCGCGCACAGGTTGCGGACAAGCAGTCCTTCGAGGTCGTCGAGCATGGCCGTTATATGGCGACAGCCTCGGACTGCACTGCATGTCACACGGCCCCGGGCGGCAGACCCTTCGCCGGAGGCGGGGCTCTAGAGACTCCATTTGGCACTCTCCTCGCTCCGAACATTACGCCGGACGTGCAAACCGGGATCGGCGGCTGGACCGACGACGAATTTGTCGGCGCGGTGCGAGACGGAATTGGCCATGGCGGCATTCATCTCTACCCCGCCATGCCCTACACCTACTATACCCAGCTGACGCGCGCCGATGTGCTTGCGATACGCGCTTATCTCGCCACCGTGCAGCCTGTCCGCAACCTGGTGGTCGCGAACCAGTTGCCGTTCCCGTTCAATCAGCGCGAGTCGATGGTAGGCTGGAACGAGCTCTTTTTCAGGCCGGGCGAGTTCAAGCCCGATCCAAGCAGGTCCGCGGAGTGGAACCGCGGCGCCTATCTGGTCGAAGGCGCGGAGC
>JBAWBG010000298.1:0-4843 GCA_049589695.1 Candidatus Sulfotelmatobacter sp.
ACGGCGCGACTGCGGGAGCGATCAGCCTTACCGGCGATCCCCGCAGATGGGCCGCGGAGCCTGGCATTCCGGGCGTGATTCATGTGCTTGATCCTTATCACGGCATCGAGCGCGGATGGGAATCGGCGGAATCTTCGCTCGCCATGATTGAGGAGACGATTCAGCTCGAAGGCCCGAACACAATCGCGGCGTTCATCCTTGAGCCGGTGACTGGAACGAACGGCGTTCTCATTCCTCCCGATGGATATCTCGAAGGCGTGCGCAAGTTGTGCGACAAGTACGGAATCCTGATGATTGCCGATGAAGTGATGTCCGGCTTCGGGCGCACCGGTGCATGGTTTGCGGTCGATCACTGGAAGGTCGTTCCCGATCTGCTTTGCATGGCGAAAGGATTGACGTCCAGTTATCTGCCTCTCGGCGCGGTGGGCATGCCTCATCCCATCGCGCAACATTTTCAGGACAAAGTTTTTTATGGAGGGCTGACATACAACAGCCATCCCATGGGCTGCGCGGCGGCGCTGGCGACCATTCGCGTGTATGAAGAAGATGGGCTGATCGACAACGCGAAAAAGATGGGCGCGATCCTGCAGCAACTCGGAACCGAACTGCAGGCGAAACATCCGTCGGTGGGAGCAGTGCGGTCGATTGGATTATTTGGCATCATCGAACTCATTCGCAATCGCAAGACGCGCCAACCAATGGCGCCGTTCAATGGCACGTCCGATGAAATGGCCGCGCTCGGGCGCTTCTTCCGCGAGCAGGGGCTTTACACGTTCGTGCGCTGGAACACTTTCTTCACCAATCCTCCGCTGTGCATCAACGAGCAGCAGTTGCGCGAAGCGTTCGCCATTATCGATCGCGGGCTGGAGATTATGGATAAGGCTGTGAGCTAGGCGGCCAGTACCGAGTACCTGGTACGTAGTTGCTCGTGTGGGGCCGACACTCTTGTCCGCCTCTTTCCATCTGCTCTACTGTCAATCTTCCCACTGCCGTGCTCGTATATGAACCCCTGTCGCAGCCCGGACACCACCGGGCGAGTGAAAATGATCGGGTAAGCGGGCAGTAATATACTTACCGAGTCAAACCAAAACGAGCCATTTGACAGAGGCGGAACTCTGACCGTAGTAATGAATGTGAGCACACACTCGCTGGCAGCGCATTGTGACAAGGGCATGCGCTGGGTTGGAGTTGAATGTCGCGTACGCAGCCGGAAGGCGAGGCTAATGACAGTTTCCTGCTTTTTTGATGAAAGTGGAAAATTCAAGGATCATAAGGTTGTCAGTATAGGTGGGGTCGCAGCGTATGCTGAACAGGTTGCCGAGTTCTCTAGGGAGTGGGGCCACTTACTCTGGGCCAATGGGCTAAAAGAATTTACAGCGAAGCAAGCTTTCAATGCCCGCAGACCCCTTAGTGAGAAAAACACAGATACCGGAATCGACCG
Organism: Candidatus Sulfotelmatobacter sp.; assembly: GCA_049589695.1. Classification (GTDB taxonomy): domain Bacteria; phylum Acidobacteriota; class Terriglobia; order Terriglobales; family Acidobacteriaceae; genus Sulfotelmatobacter. The sequence continues at coordinate 1,442 of JBAWBG010000298.1, forward strand.
CCGCATTGAAGCAGTACTGCCGTTTGTGGGCTGTATCAGAAAATACCTGCAGGTTATAGTTGCAGCCTCTTTCGATGTCCACGTATTTAAGAAACTACCACAGCATTACTTCGCTTTTTTTGGCAACGATCAGGTCTATACGGCATTTGCGCGGTGCATTCTTCAAGTACTCGAATTCACGCCAGACGATGATCGGGTGAGCCTCATCTTCGATGAGGATGAGGAAACGGTCGTACCCTTCTATAGACTCTATAAACAGGTTAAGAAGAAATGGCCGGAGGCAAAACAGAAGCTTGCCGCCATCAGTTTCGCGGACGATGACGATAAGGTGCTATTCGGGCTGCAAGCCTCAGACCTTGTAGCCTCTCTGATCCGCTTGGAAATGACGCGCAAATGGAAGCGCGCAAAGTATGACTACTCGCCGCTGTTCAAGGCGCTCACCGCTCCTCCACAAAAGCACGAGCGACTGTGGTTTGTTGGAAATGCTCTCGGCAATAAAGAAAATCTAATGAATGTAGCGGAAGGACTGAGAGATGAGTGGAAGAAACATCAGAAGAGAGGCAAGGCCACCTAAGGAGTCTTAGCACTTCGATGGCGCTATAGCGAAAATTGAAAAAGCTCTGTACAGCAAGATAAACGGAGTCCCGAACGATGGCCATCTAACGAGGCGAGTCCAAGAAAGCCTGTCATGCTGAGCGCAGCGGTGACAATCGCGAAGCGATCGTCACCGCGGAGTCGAAGCATCCCTACCTTCACTCGACTGCATCCAGGGGTGCCACTCTGAGGCCAGGTCAATCCACTGTGGATTGCGGCGCTCCAGCAAAGCGATTTTTTTTCGCGCGAGCCCATCGTTTTAATTGCTTCTCGCGGGCCAGGGCCTTGTGAACGTCGTCATAGGATTCCCAGTAGAGCAGGCGGACCACGTCGTAACGGTCGGTGAACCCTTCGTGGTGATGGAATTTGTGCTGGAATACGCGCTTGTGAAGGTTACCGCTGACTCCAATGTACAGAGTCCCAGTCAGGCTTCCCATGATGTAGACGCAATAGTAGCGCGGGTCGCGCATGAGGCAATGATTGGGGAAGATTGCTCCAATTGGCTGTGACAAGCGTCACAGCGCGATCAAATGGCGTCCGGATTTGGGATGCATGTAGGGATGCTTCGACTGCGCCGGGAGCGCCTGTCGGCCCTCTCGGCCACGCTCAGCATGACATTCCCCATTCCAAAATCCGCTACTAAGCATTCCCCGAACCTGTGACGTCCGGGCGGGTGGCCGAGCCTAAATCCGAGGATGCCCCGTCCGAACTTCGCTTAGCCTTCGGCTTCGGGAGACCAGCGAACCGTCATCAAGGCCTGAGGATGCGCTCGATTTGGCGGCCCACTTCTTCATGCGACACGAACTTGCCCGCGTCCAAAGAGGCCAGCCCTTTTTGCACTCCTCGTTTGAACCATTCGTCATGGCGCAGGTAGTCCGCGACCAATTCCTCCACGACTTGATTCGCCTTACCCGCTTCGGAAGCAATTCTGACGAGACTCGCTTCAAGCTCAGGCGCCAGGGAAATTTCCATAAATATTATTGTAGGCGGGGAGCTTCGAATCTCCAATCAAGATTTCATCCAACCTGTGACATCCGCCCTTGTCTTCCACAGCCTCACTCCGAAATGATAGTCGATACCGTGAAAATAACTTAGAAGCCAAGTCGTAATGGCGCTAAGTCCGTTGTTTCGCGGATTTTGATACTTAAGCTCTTTGACGAACGGATTTTGCGGGGAATTTCCTGCTAACCCCATGTATCGAAGGATTAGGCGGTATAGGGGGGGAGGGTACCCCAGAGTTCGGTGAGCCGAAGAAAATGGAGAGAGAAGAGTATGGGTATGGACGATGTTCCACGATGTCAGCATGTGAAGGTAAATGGGACGCAGTGTGGGTCTCCGGCGTTGCGGCGCAAGAGTCATTGCTATTTTCATCATCGCATGCTGGATGGGAAGAGGAGATTTGCGGCGGACCCGCGCATCAAGCCGATTCCGATTTTCTCGATCGGTTTGCTGGAAGATGCGAACTCCGTGCAGGTGGCGGTGATGCAGGTGTTGCAAATATTCGGCAGCGGGCAGATGGACGCGAAGACGGCGGGCCTCATGCTCTACGGGCTGCAGACGGCGAGCGCCAATCTGAAGAATGTGAAATTCGAGGCGGAGAAGGTGACCGATGTGGTGATCGACTGCAATTCGGTGGGCCAGACGTGCATTAACGGTCCGCAGTGGTTTGCGGGGGATTTTGCCGAGCAGGACGAGCCGGAGCCGGTGGAAGAAGATGAGATGGATGAAATGGCAAAGGCCGATGGTGAAGAAGTTCTGGGGGAAGTGGTCCAGGCGCCGGTTGCGCGGGAGCAGATGATTGAGAAGGGGGTGAGTACGGCGCCGATGGTGAGGGAGGAGATTCGTCCGGAGAAAGTTGTCGTGAAACGGAAGAAAGCGGGACCCAGACGACTTGAGGATGAGCCTCCGAGTTTGGCGAAGACGCTGCTGCTGAGATTGGGCCTGCCGCTGACACCTCCGGACGAAGCCACGGCGCCGGTATAGAGGTAGGCGGCTGAAGCCGTTGCTTATTTTTTTGCGGGCAGGAGAGTAGCGCTGAAGCGCTGCGCTATCAATCCGAACAGCAGGTTCCTTTCGACTCTGCTCAGGGCAGGCTCTCGCCCGCCTTCCGCGCACTCGGAGTGACAGGAGTTTATAAGATCAGGCGCGCCAGATGTGTTGCTGGGCGTCGAGGGAGGAGAACATTACGGGCTCGTGGTGCACTTTGGTGGCGTGCTGGTTGATGGCGGTGGCGGCCTGGGTGCGGAGGTTGCCGTCGCGGGGATCGAAGTCGAGCGTGGTGACGTGGTGAGCGCAGTGCGAGCAGGTAAACTTCATGCCGCCTTTGATGCGTCCGATGGTGTAGAGGCGTTTCACAAGTTCGAGTGTAGTCTTTTGCGCGGGGATGAAAAGGCACGGGGGTGGGGCAGCGAAGGTAATCAGGAAGGAGTGCGCGCGGGTTCCATTTTGGGAACGCGTCTACCTCAGCGGCTGAAGCCGTTTCTTGAGATATGGTTTATCGCAGCGCTGAAGCGCTGCGCCACCCAAACGCCAGGCTTCGTCGCTCAAGAGCGCATTGCGACTGGATACAGTGCTCTCGCTTCGCTCGCGGGACCCTTCGGCTCGGCTCAGGACAGGCAGCTGAGAGCGGCTATCCCCGCATGAGTTGTGACGGTGCAGGCTAAAAGCAGGTTCCTCCACTGCGCCGTCGCTGGCGCTCCGGCTCCGGTCGGAATGACAGAGTGAGTGGGAGCGCGTCGGCGATGGTGGCACGCCATCGCGACAGCCGCCGAGATGCCGGCGCTACTTCGCCAGGCGGTTGTATTTTTT
>JBAWBG010000299.1:0-23701 GCA_049589695.1 Candidatus Sulfotelmatobacter sp.
GCACGGCGCCTGCAGATTTCAGAGTTGCGAATCTGCAGGCCGTCCGAGGTTCCAACTCGAAAGCAGGCTCTTTCCTTTTCACAGTGGCGATGGTTGAAGAAACATCGGTATGGATGGACGATCCGGTCGCGCTGAGGACAATTGTTGATCAAGCGCGAAGCGGGTGTGGGGCAAGCCGCAAGTAAATACAGGGACGAATTGGAGGAATGCAAGCGCCTGTCGACCCTCCCGTCCGTCGGCTAAGAACGAGGATTTCCATGCCAAACTTTCCCGAGGTTGATGGCGATTTGTCTTCGGGCGATCGCCGGTTGACGGTGTGGAAGCGCCGTCTTGCGCCAACAGACCGCCGGATACGAGCAGCGGTCGAAAATCTCCACGCTAATCTTCGGACATATACATCGGTTTCCGATTTGGCGCGCTCTGTAAATATGTCCCGTTGGCACTTCAGTCATCTTTTTAGAGCTCAGATGTCCCAATCACCATCCCAGTATGTGAAGACACTAAGAATGCAAGAAGCACAGAGGATATTGTCGGAAACATTCTTGAGCGTGAAGGAGATCAGCACGATGCTGGGCAATATCGACCGCAGCCACTTCAGTCTTGAATTCAAAGTGTTTTGTGGCCTGTCGCCCACTGAATTCAGAAAGCGTTCAAATGCGTCACAACCACAAGATCCGACACGCTACGCATCCAATTAGCAGACTCCGCCACCACTTATCCTTGTAGCTTTCTTATTTCCTTCGAATCGTATGGACAGCGTGCTGGCCGTAACTCAGCACGACTCATGAAACGTGGAGATAGGAAATGCAAAGAATAGTTCACACATTGCTTCGAGCGTTCGTTCATCTAAATGTCTAATTCTCGTCGAGAGGGCACGCCCCCATTGACACTCGGGGGACGTCTAGGCGAGGAAATTTTGTTAAAGATTGGGAGATTGACATGGCAAAACTCGAGGGAACGGTTTTTCTACCGAATTGTCAATCAGCGTTTGAGCGATTCCGGTCGGAGTTCACGCCTTGTCATGCAGTTCCATTCGCGTGAACTCCTGGCCAGAAATTCAGTGGTGATTTGGCTGGTTCAGTTGCTTCCAGAGGAGGACGCGCTCTGCTGTTCCATCAGCGCAAGTTCGATAGCCGACTGGGGGACGGTTATGGAATAAGTCCCGATCGGTGTCTCGATTGCGCTGAGAAAATACATATTCCCGACATGTTCGAAACTAAATTGCGCATGCCCGGTTTGAGTGTCATCGAAAAACGTTGGGATAAGGAACGCACTTGCACCTGCTTCGGTGCTACTAATCTCCAGCGTTCGCGACGATGTGTCTATACGGCTAACCCGATACGTTCCCGCAGGAAGTACCTGGCCTCTGACCACAAAGTCGTACGGCACCTTTCCAAGAACAGTGTCTTCTCCTCCCTGAGCCCGAGCACCCAGCCCCAACCCAAGAACGCAAATCAGTGTGGATAGAACGGCAAAATATTGCTTCTTCATGAGTTCTCCTTAAAAAACATAAGTGATTCGAACCTCAATGGTTCGTGCCATTCAGATGCTTCCGCCACGATGGAAGTTACGAGTGAGGCCACTCCTGATCGCTGACCGACTTTCGCTTTGCAGGAAGGTAAAAGAGCAGCGATGATGTTTATTGGAGTAAGTTACGACCGCTGCGTGGAGGATGAGCGTGACGATTAAAACGAGTAGCGGACCATCCAGTAGTGCCTAACATTGGAGACAGACTTACTTCATGTCGAAGGCAACATAGTGTAGCTTTCCTTGCCTTTCGACCTGCAACACGACGGGGTCGCCGGGTTTAAGGCGATGCAAAGCGGATCTCAGTTGTTCGACCGACTTCACTGGAGCGTTGTTGAGGGCGTGGATTATATCGCCCGCGTGAATACTGCGACTTTGGGTGTCAGGTCCTGGACTCAATGCAACCACAACGACCCCAGAAGCAAAACGAACATCAGGCGAGACCGATGGCAACTCTGGTGTGAAGTCCACAGCAAAAACTCCCAGCCCGCAACCCGAATCTGTTGCGCTCCTTCCACAACGTGCGCGTTCGTCATAATATAGCCATTCGGATCAAGGATCACTCCGGAACCGATCGCGCGCTGCCGGATAACAAAGGATGCTCCATCTTTACTCTTGTCGTCACTCTTGTCCTGGGCCCAAATCCGGTGACGGTGATCTGGACCACCGCAGGAGACACTTTGGCAGCCAGTGCCTGCAGCGAGTCATTGAATTGGTGAAGCAGGTCGGGAGTGCGAGCTTCGGCAGTGTTCCCGCCGGCAGCCCTTGCGGTCAGCGAGGCGTTGGCCGCCGCTTCCTGGGGCGCCGCAGTTGTGACGGGAACAAAGCTGATCACACTCGCAATCAACCACACGCGCACTAATAGGAGTTTCATTGGCAGGCCCGGCTCAGAGAGAAAATGCTGCCAGAGGAATCGCCAGGAGGAGACCCATCTGCGTGCCTCAGTTGTTGCTGGAGCTTGGGCTCATATTCAATCACCCATCATGGATGCAGGAGAATGAATAAAGTTACTAGACTAGCGTTGGTGGCGCGAGCCAGTTTTATTCGATGATTTCACGACTCTGTGTGAGGCGATTTGAAACTTTTCTTGGCGTAGATGCCTCTACCATACGGCAGGACAACCGCCAGGCGAATAACAGGTCACGAAGCTCACTTTCTGTTTAAGTAAAGGCCTATACACCCATGATGCGAGCCGAAGAAGACACAAATCACTTTCCCGAAATGCAACCGCTCCGCTTTCAGCGTCTTCCTACGGAGGAACAATTGTGGCGGGCCTCTTCTTTCTTCCAAACCATGAGTGCCAGGCGCACCGTACGGTCGTTCTCACCGGAACCCGTGCCATTCGAGTTAATTGAGACAGCGATTAAGGCGGCAGCTACAGCACCGTCTGGCGCCAATCAGCAGCCGTGGCGCTTTGTGGTGGTTTCCGATCCAGAAGTTAAACGCCAGATCCGGGAAGCAGCGGAGGTCGAAGAGAGAGAGTTTTATCACCGACGCGCTCCCCGCGAGTGGCTTGCCGCACTGCAGCCATTAGGTACAGATTGGCAGAAGCCGTTTCTCGAGATCGCGCCTTACCTGATTGTTATTTTTCGGCTTGACTATGGTTTGAGCCATGATGCGGAGGGGCGCGAGACCAAGATCAAGCATTATTACGTTATGGAGTCGGTAGGAATTGCGGCGGGCTTCTTGCTGGCTGCACTGCACATGGCTGGTTTGGCTACCTTAACCCACACGCCCAGCCCGATGGGATTTCTGAGCAAGATTCTGAACCGGCCGAAAAATGAGAAACCCTATCTATTGATTCCGGTTGGCTACCCAGCTGCAGAAGCCACTGTGCCTCAAATCACAAAGAAACCCTTGCCTCAAGTCTTAGAAGTGGTGGCTTAAACGGGCAAAGCGAATAAACGCGCTTGCGTCCCGATGTCCCGGAGAGACGACGAATGACAAAAACCCGCAATCTTAAGTCAAAAAGAGGACGCCAGCGCGGCCGGCTCGACAAACAAAATTGCAGAGTCGCAATCGCGCAGTTCGCTCCGGTTTACTTGGACAAAGCGGCCAGTCTGGTCATGGCGTTACAAATCGTTCAAGATGCGAAGAAGCGAGGCGCAGAACTCGTCGCATTCGGAGAGACCTGGCTGCCAGGTTATCCCGCTTGGCTCGACGTGTGTCCTAACGTCGGCTTATGGGAGCATCTCCCGACAAAGCGGGTGTTCGCCCGCTTAAGGCAGAACAGCGTTACGATTGCCGGTCCCGAAGTCGCTGCTTTGTGTGAAGCAGCCGGTGACCTGAAAATTGACATCGTGATGGGAGTAAACGAGCGTGTCGAGGCGGGCCCGGGAAACGGAACCCTCTACAACAGTCTGCTTACGATTACGGCCGAGGGAAAGTTGGCGAATCATCACCGCAAGCTCGTGCCGACTCACACAGAACGGCTGATATGGGGTAATGGCGACGGTCGTGGGCTGAGTTCGGTGAAGACGAAAGTCGGCCGTATTGGGGGACTGATCTGCTGGGAGCACTGGATGCCACTGGCCCGCATGGCCATGCACAACTCCGGCGAACATATTCACGTTGCGGTCTGGCCCACGGCGCATGAACTACACCAGTTGTGCAGCCGGCACTATGCTTTTGAAGGCCGCTGTTTCGTTTTGACAGTTGGCTTGATGATGCACCCTCGCGATCTCCCTGCCGAACTGCAAGCTGTCACTGACGCGAAGAAGCACAGAGGGGGGTGGCTGGAGCGCGGAGGCAGTGCAATTATCGCGCCCGACGCGCGCTACATTGTGGAACCTGTGTATGACCGCGAAGAGCTAATTCTCGCAGATTTGAATCTGAACGAAATTGACCAGGAATTCCTGACCCTCGATGTATCCGGGCATTACTCTCGGCCCGACGTGTTTACATTCCACACGAAAGCACAATAGCCTGCGGCGACGCGACCTTTCCTGGTGCGGGCGCGTGTTGCCGCCGGTAGAACCTGTAACTTCTTCTGCTCGTCTGAATCTGATTGACATGCGCAGCAATATCTTACTGCTGATGCTCGGTTTGGCGTCCATCGTCGCTACCAGTCCAGCCCAGGCAAACTCCAATCACCTCAGTGGGCAGACGTCTGCTTATCTGCAGCGAGCAGTTTCCCAACCTGTCGATTGGTATCCCTGGGGAGCCGACGCGTTTCAACGGGCAAAAGAACTAAACCGACCGATTCTGTTGGATGTTGGGGCCGTGTGGTGTCCGTGGTGCAGCCTCATGGACCGCGATACCTACACCAACACCGCAACCGCGGACTACATCAATCAGCACTTCGTCTCGGTAAAAGTTGACTTCGATTCTGCTCCGGAGTTGGTGGCACAATTGCAACGCGCCCAAGCTGTGCTAAACCTGCCCGCCGGGTTGCCTCTGACATCGTTCATCACGCCAGACGGAAAGCTCTACTTTGGTGCGGGATATCTACCGGTTGATCGCAAGGCCAGTAAACCGTCATTTCGAGAGGCAGCGGAAGAAGCTCTGAAGCTCTTTGCCGATAAGGGCAAAATCGAAGAAGGATCTTTTCAATTGGAGATTACAAAGTGACCATGAAAAAGATTGTCCGACTTTTGTTTTTGTTGCTGCTGGCGGCGCCCACTTTGTTCGCAATCGATAACTTGAAGCTCAACCCGCATCTCGACTACGGCAGTGACAGCGCCGACGGTCCACTCATTACTGGATCAGACGCCGAGTCGGGATTTGTTTCGGGCAAGACCAACTACGTTATCATGTACGGCGAGGGATGCTTTAACTCAAAGAGGCAGGCCCGTCGGACCGTCGAACTGTACAACAAGTACCGCTCGCAGGTGCATTTTGTGGTCGTCGATCTTGACGTGCAGCGCTCGCCCGAACAGCAGGAACTGGTCAAGAAATACTACAAGGGCTACATCCCTCATGTCCTTGTACTGGATGCGCAAGGCGAGCCCCTTTACAACCAAGCCGGCGAAGTGGACTCCGGAATCATTGAAGACCTCTTCAAGAGATCTGCTGGGCAGTGAGTAACGAAACCTTCAAGAATCTTATTCATTGAAGAGAAGGTAGGACGTGCGCGAGGAATTCTCGGGGAAGACTGGCCTGATCGTGGGCGGATCCAGTGGCATTGGGAAGACCGTTGGCAGAATTCTGCTTGAACGGGGAGCCGAAGCGGTAAGTATCGTCGGCAGGAACGAGCAGAAGCTCCGGGCCACCGAGTTGGAATTAGGTTCTTTGGCAAAGTGATCCCGAGCAACGCGGACATTGCCGACCCGGGGCAGTTAACCCGTCTTCTGGCGGAAATCGACGGTGAATTCAACGCCGTGGACCTGTTGCCTTTATTCAAGTTCAAGTAGGCCTATGCCATCCTTAGAACAAGTCGGATGCCTGAATACCTACGTTCGTGACAGTTCACACCGACGGACGAGACCGGAGGTAAGTACGTATGGACAAAACTTCTTGCGGATTCGTTGATGCGAACGATGCGAAGCATAGTGCGGGTACGAGGTGCTCTAACGAGGCTCCAAAGTACTGCCAAAAAGCGGCATGTGGGCCTGGATAATTGGCCGAAAACAATAAGGTGAACATGTAAATCATGCCGCAAATGCTCGCAGGACGCACCAGAATCCCAAGCACGAGTGCGAGTCCGATGGCCAACTCACCATACGCCACCAGGAACGCGATCGGCTTAGCATAGGGGAGAACGAAATTCCTGAGAACGGGAACCATGAACGGATAGGCTCCGTCCTGAAGAAAGCGACCGATCCAGTACTGAAACCCACCGCCGAGCGTAAACTGCGTGCCAACAACTTTGTACTCGCCAAAGATGACAAACAGGGCACCGACGGCAATTCGAAGACCAGCAAGCGCCCTGATGCTTGAAGTTTGCATGCGTTTACGCCGCCGGCGTCTCGAGAGATTACACGAGTTCTAAAATCGTCTGCTAGGGCCGACCAATTTTTTGAACCACCGACGCCAGGCTAATTTAGTTCTGAGCTTGTGTCACCTGGGCCCGTACATTGATCCGGAAAATTCCGCTCAGGTGAAAACCAAGAATGACACTAACCACGCCGGCGAGTCTCGCCAGCGTTGACTTGTACTGCGCCAGCAACTGTCCAACCTCGGTCGAGATCGCACCCAGCGCGATGAACACAATGCTGAAACCCAGGATGAACGCGACCGAGTTAAGCATCACCTTGCGCAGTGATTGGGATTCTTGAGAGCGCAGCTCCTGAACTCCCACGCTTGAAATCAGCGACACGTATCCAGGAACCAAGGGCAACACGCAAGGCGACAGGAATGAAACCAGCCCTCCAAAAAAGGCCGCGATCGGAAGAGGAAGAGTTGACATTTTGCGTACTTATAGTCCTAGTTCATGCTCACGGATTGCACAGCCGCTCCTATAACTCTGCCTTGATGCGGTTGCTGTAGAAACGCAATTAACCGCAAGTTGTGGGGGTCGGTCCCAGGCTGTAGTTTCAACTGAACGTCCTGGGCGAAGCTCTGCCCGTGTTGCACAGAGCCAATTTTGAAAAGTGTTCTGACGACGGCGGTGTGTGCCAGCCGCCGCCCGCCATTCTCCCCTCTCGAAACCTCCGATTCGGCATGGTCCAGAGCGACAGCGACGTAGACCTCCGGATCGCGCTCACCGAACGAATCAATCAGGGCCTCGGTTTCGATATGGGCACGCAAAATATCTGGTTGCTCTAAAGTGATGGAAGAAAGATGAATGGGAATCTTGGGCTGGCTAAAAGCCCAAGCGAACGCGTCATTGGCAGACCGGGCGCTGCTGCCGACGAACTCGATGGTCCCGTCCACGACCATCTGCGGGGTGTAAACGCTGCTCAGGCCCAGCCGGTCGGCATAATTGCTTTGCCGATCGCTGTAGACGTGCGAAGAGTACGGATCCCTCCACCCCAGATCGTTCCAGTAGTCAACGTGTTCGCTGAGGACGACAATTTCTGCGCCTGTCCTCGATTGCCGATCGAATTTCGAAAGCAAGGCATCAGCCGGCGGGCAACTTGAGCACCCTTCGGAGGTAAACAGTTCTACGAGTACCGGGTTGTGGCTGACCAAGTAACGTGGAGTTTCCGCCGCACGCACCCAAACCCAGGCGGCAACGGCAAAAATCGCAAGAGCGGAAAGGAGTGGGGTTCTCATGGCATCGCCTGACCTCTCCTAGATGCGCAAACAATCGCGTAAGTTACGGGCGACTGGAAGAGCTCGTCCACATCCGTGCACTGACCAGAGTAACCGCCAACTAAGGTGTGCACGGCAGAATGCGGTTTCAGCTGTGGGAAATGGATTGGAGGCAGAGCCGAACGCCCGCGGAGCAAGTGTCGCGCGATCGGGAGCGCGACACTCCATTTAGCGCCCAGCTCGCCATTGGGTTCAACGCCCGCCTTTGGGGCTTACATCGCGATCACTGCCGAGAGGACGTTTGCGTCCCGTGTGCCGCGAAGCTTCAGGAATCTAAATTGCTAGGAACCAGGAGAGATCTGCCTGTGAATGCCTGCCTCGTAACCCTGTCAGCGGCGAACGACATTGTGCGGAGCGAGTACGGGAATTCCTCGCCGCAATCCAGACATACCTCGTAGGTGTGTCCCGAGATGGTGAATGGACGGCTGGTATTGAAATGCCAGCAACCAAATATGACATCTAAGAATCGCAGCGCCGTGTTTATCAAAGCGTTCCACATATTCGTTTCCCATGACCACACTGGCCGCAATGTCAGCGACGCTCTCGATGGCCGCGCGCTGAACCCTTTCGCATGTGCACCTCAGCACCGCCTTGCTCGAAATGGACCTCATCCATGAGTGTTCTCATCAAGTAAACGCCGCGGCCATGTCCGGACTCGACGTTAACGATGGCCGTTGGATCCGGAACCTTGTTGCGGTCAAAACCTTTTCCCTCGTCCTTGATAGTGATTGACACTTCGCCACCGAATTGAATGCGGCAAGTGATTTGAACCTTCTTCTCAGCGTCCTGTCGATTGCCGTGGAGCACCGCATTCGCTAACGCTTCGCGAAGTGCAATTTCAACGTCGCACTCGTCTCCAGTTACACAATCGCATTCCTGGATCAGCTCATCAGCCAATCTACAGCGCCTGAGATCGCATTGATTTCGCTTCGCATGGTGATCGACAAGGCCGCACTCGGACCCGCTAAGCGCGGCTCACTGGATGACGAGGTAACGTTGAACTGCGAATTCATTTCGCTTAACCCACTCCACTGCAACACACTCAGATTCAGGCACGCTATAGAAGTTACAACTCCCGTTGCGAATCATGTCTCACAACCGCGCGCACGTTCCGAAACGCATGTGGTACACACTAAGAAATCCACCGCCCGCGCCCACGCGTATTCATCCCGTCCTTAGCGCCTCGGCGCTTGGGAAAACAGAAAATATGATACGAGCTAAGTGGCTAGTAACTTTGCTCTCAGCGTTCGCATCACATCGAGTGCTGTGCAGTCTGGCCAGTCGTCGGGTACGGCGCTACAGCAACAATTGATTCGCTTTTGACCGCGAGGGGATCTCGGGTTAGCCATTGTGGAAGGTTTTGTAGGAATACCAGCCATGATAGTAACGGTATATCTCCTCGCAACGCTGATCGGTGTGAAAATGAACTTCGTGGACGCGTTAGCGACCATGCTGGGCGGCTGGAAGACGGGAATGTTGGTCCACGTGCTTCCTCTATCGTTTTTTCCCGGGTCCGGCCTACTTGAAGGGGCTGAGCTTCGGGCTAATTCTATGGCTGGCTTCGCAACTCTTGACTCTGCCACTGATCGTAGCGGGGTTGTTCAGTTCTCAAATGGGTGGGATCAGGGCCGCAGGGACGTTATTGCTCGGTCATCTAGTCTACGGAGTGTTGCTGGGTTCGTTGGCAGGAAGCGCCATCGAGGGTTTGTCCGCGGTCAAACCGCGCGCTAACCACGCCGCCTAGGCGAGAGGTCGCGTGCGACTGAGGTTTCGCAGCGCCACCCGCCCCAGCCCGAGGCTATCCGCAACGGTGCTATTTTAAGTGTCGAGTTAGCCTTTCTCCTTGGTAAGTTCCTCCAGCGTGGCGACGGTTTCACTGGGTTCGGGACGTATGGTGTAATCCGGGCTCACATTGGCGCTGCGAATCACGCTCTGTTGGTCAACGATGTATCGTGCAGGCATGGGTAGGCGGAAAGCGTTCTCCCCATGGAACTCGTCCAACTTGTTTCCGAACTGCACATACACCGTTTTGAGGTAATCGGGAAGTGTGAATACGAGGCCAAATTGACCTGCCACTTGCAAACCACGGTCGGTCAGTACATCGAAACCCAGATTGAGGCGACGATGAACCGAATGACCGTACTTCTCCAATTGCGGCGAGATTGCCACCAGGCTAGCTCCTAGCCGCTGTATATCAGGTAAAACTGTCTGTAGAGCCTCCAGCTCCATGTTGCAGTAGGGTCACCAGTGACCACGGAAGAAAGTGATTACCAGCGGGCCTTTTGCAAGGAGTTCAGCGGAAGAGATCGAGTTTCCCTCCTGGTTGTTCAGGGTGAATGCTGGCGCATGATCGCCCGTCTTCAAAGCACGTTCGGCCAATCCCGACTGGCGCAAATCGTCCGTAGCTCGATGAAAGACTTCGATTACCGCCTTGGGAGCGTTGTGAGGCGGGCCCCCGGATTCGAACTTAGATTTAAAGCCATCCATCTTTTGCGCAAGAGTCATCGAGCGCCTTCCGTCGCGGTCGCTGCTGTAAGTTCAAAATCTGAGGTAATTTCGAAAGCCGGCCGCATTGTCTTGTAGACGGGACACTTTCCCGCGTATACGCCGTGGACGCGTTCCACGGTTTCCCTGGTCTGCTCGGCTCCATCAAGTAAGTAATGAACGTGAACTCTGCGAATTACCAAGACCCCCTGATCAGACTCGATCTCCCCTCTCACTTCGGCCCGCAACCGGCCATTGCTCGCATCTATTTTGCGCGCTTCCAGCGCGCCCCCGAAGGTTCCGAGCATTCAACCCCCAAGGGCGGCCACAACATAATCAAGCGTGGAGGCGTGCGATTCGCGCAGTTTTGCTGGATCCACGCCATAATGCTGGGCAATGGCTCCATGGACGCTGAAGACTACCGGCTGCGATTCCCCTGGCAAGTGCGCTATTCGAAGCGGCCCCGACAGCCGTTCGATCCGAACGCTGGACACATACACTGGATCTGACATTTCAGTCCTCATTTCTTTCATGAAGCTAGTTAGCGCTGTGGTTAGGCAGATACCCGAGCGTTTCCAGTGCTTCCCGCGCCGATGGTAATCGCCCAGCCTGATCTCTTCATTTTCTCGATGCATCCCATTCTCGATGCATGCCAGTACTTTAGAGTGAGAAATAGCCGCAAAAGTTACATGGCGAATTCTCCAACGGCGACCGCTGTGAGTCCGCTATACGGACTCGTTCGTCGGTTGTGACCTGTTTAGCCGGTAGACTGCCCGATTTATGGATGAGAGGAATGCTGCATCTATTTTCGATGCCACGAAATCTCATGGATAGCTGGCGAGAGAAGCCGCTCGGTGTGGCATTCGACAAATACGCGGCTCTTTGGAGATGGAAACGTTATGGATGTGAGACCTCGGCGCCCCGATGATAGGTCACTTGCCTACGCGTTGCTGCGCGTCACGCTGGGACTCAACATTTTCATGCATGGCACAAGCCGCCTGCTGGCTGGTGTTGGCAGTTTCGTCACCGGGATGACTAAGATGTTTCAAAACACTCTCCTCCCCACGGCCGTTGTTGTGCCATTCGGATATGCCTTGCCGTGGCTGGAAGCCGGGCTCGGTATTCTCATTATTATTGGTTTTCGCACTCGAGAGGCTCTTGTCTCCGGCGCCCTTCTCATGCTGGCATTGACTTTCGGAACGGCGCTTCGGCAGGACTGGGGCGTTGCCGGGATTCAACTCCTCTACTCGGTGGTTTATGCGGCCCTGATTGCGGGCCTTCGCTACAATGGCCTGTCCGTGGATCAGAGGCGTCTGCCGCAGTGAACCGCGAAACAGAGACGGGCGCCCGGAACGACCTCCCGTTAATTACCCACCTCGGCTACCTGCTTAAGGGATGCAGTTTCGATTCCCGGCGGTGCATGTCTTTGCCGGATTCTATCTGCCCTGGGCGGACGCCATAAATATCTTCCACCGTGGCGCGCAATAGTTCTGCCACGCTCCATGCCTGCGCAATACAGCCAACCGGACGATGGGGCGCATCGCCTTCGAAGATTTCAGAGACTTTGCCAAGTCCAGAATCCGTCATGTGCTCTTTGAATGCGGAGAGCCAAGATTCCGCCTGTCTCCGGGCTGGCTCGCCGCCACCGTGAACCTTTATGTATGCAGTGAGGAATGGACCCATCAACCACGGCCAAACCGTGCCTTGATGATAAGCGCCATCCCGGCTGGTCTGGTCCCCTGTGTAGCGGCCGCGGTATTGAGGATCGCTTGGGGCGAGGGTTCGCAGGCCGAAGGGTGTGAGCAGATGCTCCTGGACGACGTCTAACACGCGATTCGCCCGCGCCGGATTGAGCATGGTGTAAGGAAGACTCACGGCAAAGATCTGGTTTGGCCGAATGCTAGAGTCCGGTGGGCCGCCATTCACAACATCGTAAAGGCACTCATTCTTTTCGTTCCAGAAAAGCCGATTGAAGCTCCTCTTGGCTAGAGCCGCCATCGCACCATAACGCTTACGGCCGTCTGCGTCTTTGAGTTGCTGTGCTAGATTCTCCAGAACGCAGAGGGCGTTATACCAGAGAGCTTGAATCTCGACGGGCTTTCCACGGCGCGGAGTGACGACCCAATCGCCCACCCTGGCGTCCATCCACGTGAGTGCTATGCCCGGCTCTCCGGAGCTGAGCAGCCCGTCTGAGTCAACCTTGATTCCGAACCGTGTCCCTCGCACATGCCAGGAGACGATGTCGGTGAGAATGCTGTAGAGATCGTTGCGAACAAATTCCAGGTCGCCGCTATAGGCAAGATATGCTCGTATGGCCTCGAAGAACCAGAGAGTAGCGTCGACAGTATTGTATTCAGGCATCTCTCCGGCATCGGGGAAACGGTTGGGCAACATTCCGCGGTCCACGTGCTGCGAAAAAATACGCAGAATACTTTGCGCAAGGTCATATCGCTTCAGGGGGAGAGTGAGGCCGGGCAGGGCAATCATAGTGTCTCGGCCCCAGTCGCTGAACCAGTGATAACCGGCAATGACGGTCTTCTGTTCGCCCCGCGCGACGATGAACTGGTCAGCGGCGGCAGTGAGGGCCTTGACGAAATCGTCTTCCACCGGAGCGCGCCTAGCGTTCGAGCGTCGTCGGGAGATTTCGGCATGGAGATATTCGTCCACCTTCGCGGCATCGCGCCGCTCCGTTGAAGCGATAACCGCTGCGGCGGATTCCGCACGCAAATCGAAGCGCAGGACGCACGGGTTGAAGAGGTCCTCAACGAAGTCAAGGCCACGTTCGCGCTCGGCATCATATTCGAAGTTGCGATACCAATTGCTGCCGCTTCCAAGTTGCCCGGCGTTGTGCGCGAGATGCAGCGAGGGTAGGCCAGCATATGGAGTGATGCTCGCTAGCCCGGGCGCCGACTCCACGGTGGAATTCAGAGCACCGTTCTCATGGGTAGTGCTGTGGTAATCGCGGAAGGCGATCAAGGGCCTAAGTTCGAGCTCGATCTTTTGGGAGAGCGACTTGGAACCGCTCTTATTCCCCAGTTGGTATTGAACGATCGTCGAGTTCTCGCCCTGCACCATGAAGACAGTCTTCTCGATCTCAACACCCTCAATCTCATAGGTGAAGATAGGGAAGGGATCGAGGCGAAATTGCTTGAGATAGCGAAAACCCTGAGGATGCACAACCGATGGATAAAGGTTCGCGGAGAGATCGAAGGCACGGCCGTCCAACAGAAGAGTCTCTTCTAACTTGGACAGAAGAACATAGCGGTCGACCGGGGGTTTGATCGCTGCCACTAGCAAACCGTGGTACCGGCGCGTATTCAGGCCAACAATCGTAGACGAAGCGAATCCACCTAAGCCATTGGTCTCAAGCCATTCGCGACGCAAAGCCGCATCCAAATCGCCGCAAACGTCCTGTCCAAAACGGATCATGTTTTCCTCTCGCTAGTCGACCAGCCATTTCATTTTCCGCAGGCTTTCGAACTTTACTCGGCGAACGTAACCGGTGCCGATGTCCGGCGTTTTTCGCCCCTGGAAGACTCGCCGCTCTGCTGCAACAGTTTGGTGACTAGACCGGTCCAACCCGTCTGATGGCTGGCTCCGAGTCCCGCGCCAGTGTCCCCGTGGAAGTACTCGTGGAAAAGTAACAGATCGCGCCAGTGAGGGTCGGTCTGGAATTTCTCCACATTGCCATGCGCCGGCCGCCGGCCTTGGTCGTCCCGCAAGAAAATTCTGGTCAGCCGCCGGGACAATTCCGCGGCCACCTCCCAGAGCGTGAGCGTGTTGCCCGAACCTGAGGGGAACTCCACATTGAAGTCGTCGCCGAAGTAGTAATGGAGCTTCTGCAGCGATTCGATCAGCAGATAGTTCACCGGGAACCAGATCGGCCCGCGCCAATTCGAGTTCCCCCCGAATAGGCCAGTGGTTGATTCCGCCGGTTGATAGTCAACCCGGTACTCCATGCCATTCACCGACAGTGTGTAAGGATGCTCGCGGTGATATTGCGACAGCGCGCGGATACCGTATGGCGACAGGAATTCCTGCTCGTCCAGCATGGTTTGCAACACGCGCCGCAACTGGTCAGGGCAGACAATTGCGAGCAACCGCCTTTCCCCCATCCCGCGTGTACGCATGCAAGCTACATTGCTCACCAGATCAGGCCGGTTGTCGATGAACCACTGCAGCCGCCGCTTGAAACCGGGCAAGCGGTCCAGCAGTTCCGATTCGATCGTCGCGACAGCGAACAGTGGGATTAGGCCTACCATCGAGCGAACCCGCATCGGGTACTTGCTGCCGTCCGGGAACTTAAGGACGTCGTAGAAAAAACCGTCCCTCTCGTCCCACAGACCGATGCCGTCATTGCCACGATGGTTCATCGCGTTGGCGATGTACATGAAATGCTCCCAGAACTTGCTTGCCACATCCTCATACGCCGGATCTTCTCCCGCCAATTCCAGCGCGATGGCGAGCAGGTTCAGGGTATACATTGCCATCCAACTCGTGCCGTCGGATTGCTCGATGTAACCTCCGGTCGGCAGTGGCGCACCCCGGTCGAATACGCCGATGTTGTCAAGTCCGAGGAATCCGCCCTGGAAAATGTTCATGCCTTCCGCATCTTTGCGATTTACCCACCAGGTGAAATTCAGAAGCAGCTTGTGAAAAATGCGCTCTAGAAATGCACGATCACCCTTCCCCGTGCGCTTCTTGTCGATCTTGTAGACGCGCCATGCGGCCCAGGCATGTACCGGAGGGTTCACATCTCCCAAGGCCCACTCGTAGGCGGGGAGTTGTCCGTTGGGGTGCATGTACCATTCGCGCAGAAGGAGAACGAGTTGTTCCTTTGCGAAATCAGGATCAACCAGCGCCAGCGCCACGCAGTGGAACGCCAGGTCCCATGCCGCGTACCATGGATACTCCCATTTGTCGGGCATCGAAATGACATCGGCGTTGTACAGGTGCGGCCATTCTTTGTTGCGACCGCTCAGACGCTCGGCCGGCGGGGGAGGACTGCCGGAATCGCCTGCGAGCCACTCCTTCACTACGTAGTGATAGAACTGTTTGGACCAGAGCATGCCGGCGAATCCCTGGCGCATGACGTTTTGTGCGTCCGCGGAGAGATCCTGCGGAATCACGGTGGCGTAGAACTCATCTGCCTCACTCTTGCGGAGCGATAAGAGACGATCGAAACCATCGAACGCAGCTTCGGCTACACCCGAGAAGTCGATATCGCTGAGGCGAAGTCGCACGGTCGCAGTTTGACCAGCGCCGATCTCCAGTCGGTAATGCGCGGCGGCCTTGGTGCCGATCGACTCGGCAGCGACTGCCTCCGTAATCCCTTGAACGATGTAGTCGTTTATGCCGTCCTTCACGCACGGGTAGCGGTTTTCCAGTCCGAACAGGCGTTTGACATTGGTTTCGTTTTCGGTGAAGAGCAGTTCCGGCGAGCTGTCATAATAGAGCCAGCGTTTGCCCAGGCTAGGGTGATCGAGTTCAATCGCGCCGGGAACTTGGCGCAGCTGCGGGTGGGCCGAATCTCCGACCCAGGTGTTGCGAAACCAAATGGTTGGCAACAGACGCAGACGCGCTGTTTCAGGCCCATGATTAGCAACAGTGAACTTTATGAGGATGTCTTCCACATCCCCTTTCGCGTACTCGACGAATACATCGAAGTAGCGCTCCTCTTCGAATACGCCTGTATCGAGCAGTTCGAATTCCGGCTGGTCCTTGCCTCGGCGGCGATGCTCGTCCACTAATTGCGAATAGGGAAACCGTACCTGCGGATATTTGTACAGATACCTCATGTAGGAGTGCGTAGGCGTGCTGTCGAGGTAGAAGTAGTACTCTTTGACGTCCTCACCGTGATTCCCTTCGTTGCCGGTCAGACCAAATAGACGTTCTTTCAGGATGGGATCACGTTCGTTCCAGAGAGACAGCGCAAAGCAGACTAACTGGTGGCGGTCGCAGATGCCCGCCAGGCCATCCTCATTCCAGCGGTACGCACGCGAGCGAGCATGATCGTGCGGCAGATACTCCCAAGCATTGCCGTACGGACTGTAGTCCTCACGAACGGTTCCCCAAGCGCGCTCGCTAAGGTAGGGACCCCAGCGTTTCCAGTGCTTCTCGCGACGCTGGCATTCGCCCAGTCTGATCTCTTCTTTTGTCATGCGTCCTGCCCAAGCGTTAGAGTCGTATGCCTGTTCAGAAGTTACGCGGCGGACCTTCAGCGTGCCACGGCAGTAAAGTCACAACACGTACCAGTTCGTCGGTTGTGCCCTGTTTAACCGGTAGCTGGGCGATTTGTCGTGGGTAGCCGCGGAAACCTTCTGCCTGCCAGTCGGGCAGTACTGGAGTACACCGGCGCACGAAACAAGAAATGAGGTCGGAAAGTCTGCTCAGGCCATCCGTGCGGGTCTTTTGATCGTTAAGCTATTGTGACGGCCACAGTTGTCAATGGCTGTAGCCAGTCACGGAGCCAACCTAGCCATCGCTCGCGAATTCCAATGGAGCCGATACCACACAGCCGTTGATGTCGGAACGGCGCAGGGCGACCTGATTACCCAAGTGGCGCTGGCCAATCCGCATATCGAGGGAACTGGTTTTGATCTTCCGGAGGTGGGGCCGATTTTCCAAGAGTATGTGGAGTCCAAGCGGCTTTCAGGCCGTCTGAAGTTTTGCCAGGCAGTTTCATGGATCAGCCGCTGCCAGAAGCCGACGTGGTGATGATGGGCCATATCCTGCACGACTGGGGCGTCGATATGAAACGAATGCTGGTGCGTAAAGCCTACGAGACGCTACCGGATGGGGGCGGGTACATCGTCTACGAAAGCATCATCGACGATGATCATGATCGATGTCAGAACGCTTTTGGCCTGTTGATGAGCATGTTGGTCGAGACCGCCGACGGGTTTGACTATACCGGGGCTGACTGCGCAGCATGGATGAAGGAGGCAGGATTCGTGAGACCCGGGTCGAAACCTTGATCAGACCGACTCGATGGTCATCGGCATCAAGTAACGAGCGTGCTAGTAGGATGGCGGAGGTATGACGGGCGAACCTCTACCTTACCGAATTAAGGAAGGTTTGCCGACGGCTCGCCAAGTGGCCGGACGATTCTGGAGTTCTGCGTGAATGGTGACGTTCGCCAACCGCCACGCCTACAAATCCTCAAAGTCGCCGAGTTTCGTTGACTTGATGTGGTCCGAGTCCTAAGATTTCACCGCAATGGTTGGCCAGAACATCTCGCACTACCGCATCGTCGAGAAGCTGGGTGGCGGCGGGATGGGTGTGGTTTTTAAGGCCGAAGATGTAAAGCTCGGCCGGTTTGTTGCCCTCAAGTTCCTGCCCGACGAGGTCGCCAAAGACCCGCAAGCACTCGCCCGTTTTCAGCGCGAGGCCAAGGCTGCCTCGGCTCTGAATCATCCAAACATCTGCACCATCCACGAGATTGATGACCACCACGGCGAAGCATTCATCGCTATGGAGTTTCTGGACGGACTGACGCTGAAGCACCGCATCGCCGGGCGTCCGATGGAAACCGGGGTAATCCTCTCTCTCGCTATCGAGATTGCGGACGCACTCGACGCAGCACACACAGAAGGCATAGTCCACCGCGACATTAAGCCTGCGAACATCTTTGTGACGAAGCGCGGTCATGCCAAGATTCTTGACTTCGGCTTAGCGAAGGTCATGCTCGCTGCCCGTTCTTCCAGCCAGTTCGCAGCAGGGCACACGCAGACGACGATGGACGAGGAGCACTTGACCAGTCCCGGCGCCACTCTTGGTACCGTCGCATATATGTCGCCCGAGCAGGCGCGAGCAAAAGAGTCGGACGCTCGCACTGATCTGTTCTCGTTTGGAGCCGTCCTCTATGAGATGGCTACCGGCCAGTTGCCCTTTCGTGGTGACAGCTCCGCCACCGTATTCGATGCGATCCTCAATCGAGCTCCAGTAGCGCCAGTGCGGCTAAACCCCGACATCCCAGCCGAACTGGAAAACATCATCAATCGCGCATTAGAGAAAGACCGAAACCTCCGTTATCAGAGTGCGTCGGACATGAGGGCCGAACTGAGCCGTCTCAAACGCGACGTGGACTCATCCCAGCACGTCGTCCCGGCTTCGGCTGACGATGAAACGTCGGCGCCGGGAGTTGCTCGTACGGGCACATCCAGCACCAAGAGGCGGCGTGGGTTGTTGGATCCGCAAACGAATCGGACCGATACTCTGAATCGATCGCACCCTTCTTCATGGAGAATAGCCGCTGTGTCGTTCTTGTTGGGTGCCGCAATCCTCGCCGGAGGATTTTACTGGCGATCGCGCCGCGCTTCCAAGCTGACTGACCAGGATACCGTAGTGCTGGCAGATTTCAAGAACACCACCGGCGATCCTGTCTTCGATGACACATTGAAACAGGCGATTTCGGTACAACTAGGTCAGTCTCCATTTCTGAACATACTTTCGGACGCAAGAACTCGCGCCACCCTGAGACTCATGGCGAAGCCACCCGGAACTAAAGTGACGCCGGATGCAGCGCGCGATCTCTGTCAACGCGCGGGCGCAAAAGCTTATGTCGCGGGGACGATTGGAAGTCTCGGCAGCCAATACGTGATTGGCCTTGACGCCGTCAACTGCAAGACGGGAGACCTCCTGGTGCAGGAGCAGGTAACGGCCGAAAATAAGGAACACGTGCTTAGCGCACTCGGCGAAGCGGCGACCAGACTCAGGACGAAACTGGGAGAATCCCTCAGCACAGTTGAGAAGTTTGACATGCCCCTGGATCAAGCGACTACGCCTTCTCTCGAAGCCCTGAAGGCGCTGTCCGTGGGAAGAACAACGCTGCAAGAGCAAGGCAGTGCCGCCGCGATCCCATTCTTCAATCAGGCGCTCGAACTCGACCCGAATTTCGCCGCAGCTTATGCGGCCTTGGGGATCTCGTACTCGAATCTCAGAGAGCCCGGTCGAGCTACTGAGAATCTGCGCAAAGCCTATGACCTGCGCGACAAGGTGAGCGAGCGGGAAAGACTCCGCATCTCGGCAAACTATTATCTCTTGGCCACCGGTGAACTCGAAAAGGCAATTCAGACATACGAGATCTGGGCGCGAACCTACCCGCGCAGCAGCGAGCCTTTCGGGAATTTAGGAGTCGACTACACCTATCTGGGGCAGTACGAAAAAGGAGTGGCGGCAAGCCTGGAAGATCTCCGGCTCAACCCGGGGAGCGCGGCTGCCTACACAAACCTTGTCGGGCTGTATGCCGCCCTGGATCGTCTCAACGATGCAAAAGCGCAATATGACCAAGCCGTTGCGCACAAGGTTAACAATCCTTTCCTGCACGGAAATCGCTACGGGGTTGCCTTTCTTGACAATGACAGTTCCGGGATGCAGCAACAAATCGCCGATGCGAGCGGCAAACCAGGAGAGGATGTTCTTTTTTCGTTCGCGTCGGATACCGAGGCATTCCACGGCCGCCTCGCAAAGGCGCATGACTTATCGAAACGCGCCTCCGACTCCGCACTTCGCAACGATTCCCCGGAAACGGCAGCGGCGTGGCAAATGGATGTTGCTTTGCGCGACGCCGAGTTTCACAATGTTGCGCTCTCGCGGCGGGAGATCAGCTCCGCGCTTGCTATCGCGTCCACACGCGACGTGAGTATTCTTGCGGCTCTGGCATTGGCGCGTATCGGAGACACTGACCAGGCAAAGCGCATGGCGGACGACTTAGCTGGACGGTTTCCGCTTAACACTGTGATAAATCGTTATTGGCTGCCCACCATCTACGCCTCGATCGAGATTCGGCGGAGCAATCCGGCGAGAGCCGTGGAACTTCTCCAAACTACAGCGCAGTACGAACTCGGCTCTCCTCTTCCGCAATTCGAGGTCGGCGGCACGCTCTATCCCGTATATGTCAGGGGCCAAGCCTATTTGCTGTTGCAGCAGGGCACGGCGGCGGTGAGTGAGTTTCAAAAGTTATTGGATCACCGAGGGGTTGCGGTGAATTGCCCTCTAGCGGCGTTGGCGCGGCTCCAACTCGCTCGGGCCTATCTGCTGGCGGGAGATTCCAAAATGGCTGGTGGGAGCTACCAAGAGTTTTTTGCTCTCTGGAAAGACGCGGATCCCGACATTCCCATCCTAAAGCAAGCCAAAGAGGAGTACGCGAAGTTGGATTAATTCCAACGATCCTAATGATCGACGATTCTCGCGCGGTTCCGGGCAACCCTTACCTAACGCGGTAAGGGAAGGTTTGCCGATGACTCGCAAACTGAAAGACTATCGAAATCGAGCAGACTGCCGAACGGCTCAGTAAGATCCCAGGTGATTACAACGCGATCCGAAAGCTCCTTCAAATAGCGGGGACCGGACATCCGTGGCTTCAGAAACACACAAATGGACGGGGCTTTGTCGATCAGTTTGCTGGCGACCTCTGCCAACTGATCGAACCGTTCTAGAACGATTCCGCCGTCGCGATGACCATATGGGTCAAGGCCGACGTCTTTTTCAGACGCGCCGAATCGGATCGATCCGGTTTTTCCCAGACGGAGCGAGTTCCACAACCTGCCGGAAAAAGGGAAAGCGAATCCTTTGAGATTAGCTTCGGTACTGCCCAGTTCAGGACCGTAATCCGAATCCCAGTTCAGAGGGCCGCTTTCTACACGTATCCAGAACCGTCCGGCGTGAAGCGCAACGTGCGACCAGTAAGGTCGAACAGGTTGGCCTTGCCTAGCGCACCGTCATCCAATTCGATTACGATCAAACCTCCCTTGGTCGAGACCTTGCCGATAGAATGGCCGGGCTCATCATCTTGCTGCGCATGTGAAAAGCTGACAATCAACAACAGCCCACATGAAACTAAAACTGCACTGCGGCATAAACAGCCGACCAGTTTCCTCACGTCATCTCCAATCCGCTAGGAAGGCAAGACCCCTCGCGCACAGAATACGCGAATCTCTAGGTTGAAAGAATAATGATGGACCCCTGCAGTGTTGATGAGAGATGGAGACCGTCACAATGCTGCGACTATGGCGAACTCCTCCGATCTACCGAGCACCGAAAATCGTGATTCTGATTGGATGACGGGCAAACTGGAAACAATCGCTTTGCATCACTTCTTCGTTTGCTGACCCTCTGACCGGAAGAGCACACCAGAAGGCCGGAGGTGCTACATGAAGAGCGTGGACAAACCGGCTGCCACGAGTGCGGCACCCCAAACCAGGTTGAAATTGAACCAGGTCTTACGAAGAAGAGCGAGGCCGAGCTTACGGTAGACAACCCAAGCGAGAATGCCCGTGACCGCAAGATACGCCGTGGTGTGGACCAGGGTGGCGAGCATCCCTGACAGAGGGCTGGTGGCGGCAGC
Source organism: Candidatus Sulfotelmatobacter sp. (assembly GCA_049589695.1). Taxonomy (GTDB): domain Bacteria; phylum Acidobacteriota; class Terriglobia; order Terriglobales; family Acidobacteriaceae; genus Sulfotelmatobacter. The sequence continues at coordinate 21,554 of JBAWBG010000299.1, forward strand.
CATGTGATTGTGACCCACCATTTGACCTGATGCTTCGACCGTGCTGCTGCCCAGCAACACCGGCAACACCATCAGCCCAGCACCGTGTGCTGAGGCCATCAGAAACGACCATGCTGTCAGGTCTCGAAAGCCCACCTGCATGCGGACCCATCTTGGGTGCCAATGCCCAATCAGGGAAAAGATTCCGAGTCCGACCAGGATCGCGGCGACGGAGTTGCGGATAGCCATGAGCGGCAACGCCATCCCCAGCAACACCACTGCGAGTACCACGACGCCGATGGCCAATGCGTGACCGAGCGCGATAGGACAGAGTGCTTTGGCTACCGCTTTCCCGTCTTGCTCCTGCATGCCCAGCGCTACGGCGAAGAGCCAACCCATGCCGGGGTTGATTCCGTGGTAGGCACCCAAGAGAAGCAGCAGCCAAAACACGGTCGAAGGCAGGCCAAGGTGCGTCATTTACTGTCCGAGTAGCAATAAGAGTCGGAAGAAGCGTCGCCGCCCTCTAGTCGCAGCTGGTGCGCGCGCAACTCGTCGAACTCAACGAAGAACTTTTCGTCCAAGTGCATCCCGCCCTTCGGATGTGCGTCGATCTTCACCATCCAACTCTGCACACCATCGGGATAGAACTGTTCGTCCCAAGGAGAGTAAAGCGAGTTGGTGAAATAGATGCGCTTACCGTCGCGGCTGATCTCGACCATCTGTGGGCCTCCGTTGAGCGCGTGTTTGGGCTTGCTCGGATGAGCCGCGCGACGGACGATGCCACCGACGTGGATCGAACCTGTCTTCTTCGGATTGCCGGGATCGGAGACGTCATACTGGATGAACTCACCGGTCCCCCAGCAAGAAACATAAAGAAAGCGATCGTCAAGCGACAGATTAATGTCCGACACTAGCGGTGGCACTGTCTTAAAGCCCTGCAGCAAAGGCGGAAGTTTTTCCGGATCAGCCGGCTCAGCGGGAATTTCGATCACCTTTCGGACGGACCACTTGCCGTTCTTGCCTCCATTTTCGCGATACCACATCCAAATCGAGGATGAAAGGTCTTTCAGTGAAATGACCACACCCACGAACCCATACGGTTTCTTAGGATCGTGAGCCGGCCGCAGTTCGAGCACCATTTGCTGCTCCGCGCCCAGGTCAATTTCCTGCAGGTGGCGGCGCTTATCCAGGTCCCAGAGGTGCAGCTTGTGGCCATACTTCCCGGCCAGCAGCAACTGCGGGTTGAGACCGTTTTTCACCATGTTCGGCGTGCCCCATTCGGAGGTCACCATTGTGTCGTGGCCCAGGTGCCACCAGAAGTCGTAGGCGAGTTGCTGTGGGCCGCGATCCTTCTCCCACTGGCCTTTCAACTCAAACGTGTTGGCGTCCATCAGGAAAATGCCGCCGGGGCCGTCTCCACTGGCCGACCCGAGTGCACTTCCATAGACTCCGTCCGGGCCGCAATGAATTGTGTGGGGCGAGGTGTAGCCGGTCTTCTTGATGAACTCCTCAGGCTCGATCACCTTCACGACCTTCGGTTGCTTGGGGTTCTGCTTCGCGTCCAGGATGTAAATCCGGGACGACCCGATCCCGGGCACGATCAGGTAGCGTCGCTCCATATGCGGATGCGGAGCTTGTGGACATAGGCACGCACTACAAGCATTCCAGCCAAAATGGTGTAGCTCATTGTCGCCGCGCGGAAAATCCACCTGCCCGACAAGCCGGCCATACTCGGAGGAACTGGGATCGACGTCAATGACACCCATGGCGTCGCGCTTTCCATTGTTCCCGACGTTGAGAAGTGCTACATACGCGAGGCGTTCTGGCGGAGCTTGCATTGCCATGCTCGGTGAGGGATAGAAGGTTGGGTCTGGCATCACAGACATATGGGGTCTCCTTTGGCAGACGATCCGGATCTACATCGAGAGGTTTTGCGGAGTGTAACACAGGCATGGGCACGATGCCGGATGGCAATACTCCTGCTTCCGATAGCCGACCACGGACGAAAACACTGCAGCGAAGTGAGAGCCTATTCCGGCTCGAAGCGAGGTGCCGAGTGGTTGTCGCCGACACCCAATTAGCGACTAACGGGCGACTTTAACGTAACGCGATTTGGTAAGGTTTGTCGACGTCCATGTAAGTCTTTGTCAAGGGAAAACACAGTTCTCC
>JBAWBG010000300.1:0-9682 GCA_049589695.1 Candidatus Sulfotelmatobacter sp.
CCATAAAGTACAACTCAGCCCAGGCTCCCCGCTCCTTGGTTCCCTTGATCATGCATCCCAGGTTCTTCCGGTTTCTCATCCTCTGCCTCGCCTCTCTTTGCCCGAACAAAGTCTGACCCAAATAAAAATCGCGGCCCTAAGGCCGCGACGTCGTACCGCTTAAATTGTCACCCTGATTGAACTGTCATCCTGAGCGAAGTAAATCCTTCGCGCATGCGAAGCATTTACGCAGTCGAAGGACCCCTACCATTTCACTGTCTCCGCCGGGTAGTGGTTCAGCCTGAACTACTACACGGCGAGTGTCATCCTGAGCGGAGCCGCTTTTCAGGCGTAGCGAAGAGCCTGCCCTAGCGAAGCCGAAGGGATCTCCCGCTTAACCGGAGCAACGCGGCAAGCCAAACTTGCATTGCTACGCTCCGCCGCAAAACACTTGATTTTATAGTGCAGCTTCACTATAGCACAATGCATAGGATAAATGGGACATATTAGCTACATTTATATTTCCTTTCCTTATTACTAACCTAACTTGTTTTCGCGCCCCTCTGCCCCTTGACAACATTTTTTCGCCCCTTTGTATGACTAGAAGCTAATTCCGCGTTACTCGTGGCAGAATCAGATCCCGAACCATGTGCCCCCAGTCGCGATTGTTATCTCCTGATTTCGTCAGGGCACCCGCTCTCATTGCCTGCCAATCGGAGTGAGACTATGATGTTCCTGCCTTTCACAAAGGAGGCGATATGAAACCCAACTTTCCCGCCAGAATGTTCAAAGCCCACGAGGCACACTGGGGAGTACGAACCGCCTGTACTCTTCTCGTTTTCAGCCTAGCCACGGCGATGGCGTCGGAGGCGCAAACTTACAACGTGCTCGCCCGGCTCGTAGAAGGGGATGGCGTGTTGCCTACGAGTCTTGTGCAGGGTGCCGATGGGGACTTCTACGGCGTTGGTTCACAAGGCGGCGATAACGCTGGCGGCAGCATTTTCAAAGTTACTTCCGCTGGCACGGTGATACCTCTTTACATTTTTTGCCTTCACGAGCTGTGCAAAGATGGAAGAGACCCCCAAGGTCTGGTTCAGGCGAGCGACGGCAATTTCTATGGAAGTACCCGCAACGGCGGAGACGCCAATGCCGGGTCCATATTCCGGGTGACCACGGCCGGCGCCGTGAGCACGCTCTACAGTTTTTGCCCCAGCCGTCAATCTTGTACGGATGGCGTGTTTCCGGAAGGTGAGCTGATTCAGGGTAGCGACGGCGACTTGTATGGCACAACGTTCATAGGTGGAAATCACGATGGTGGCACGGTTTTCAAAATCACTCTCTCCGGAGTGTTCACGTCGCTTTATAGCTTCTGCTCGCAGTCGCCCGATTGCGCCGACGGACAAGCCCCCACTGCAGGCCTGGTGGAGGCTACCAACGGCATGTTCTATGGGACAACTTCTAACGGGGGTGTCAACTCTGGGGGAACGATTTTCCGGATTAGCCCGACCGGCAAGCTTACAACGTTATATAACTTTTGTTCGCAGCCAGACTGTGCGGATGGCGTGCTTCCTGAAACCAGTTTGATTCAGGCAGCAGACGGCAAGATTTATGGAACAAACAGCTCGGGAATCGCTTTCAGAATTTCCCCCCTCGGAGGAGCGCTTACCATCCTGCATGCATTTACTAGCAGCGAAGGCGCTCAGGTTCAGAACTTGATTCAAGCGACCGATGGTAGCTTCTACGGAACGGCACGGTCAGGCGGATCCTCAAATCTGGGCACGCTCTTTAAAATGGATTCTGCTGGGTCCGTCACGGTTCTATTTAACTTCTGCAAGGACGCTTCCTGCCAGCGTAGTTTTAGCCCCTCGGGAGTTATGCAGGCGACCAGCGGTCTTTTTTATGGGACAACATTGGGTATCGGCAACGGCACCGTGTTCACCTTCGGTTTTCCGCCTTTCATAAAAATAACTCCGGCGTGGGGCCCGATCGGCACGGCGTTAACGATCTACGGCACCGACCTATCGGGCGCGACAGCGGTCACCTTCAATGGAGTGCCGGCAATATTCACGATCATTTCGCCTGGCGAGATCACTACGTCAGTGCCAGCTGGAGTGTCGTCTGGTAGTGTGAAAGTCACGACGCCCTCCGCGACTTTGGTGAGTAACGTAGTATTTCACGTTACCCAGTAAGCATCGGAGCGAGTGAGTCCTGCGATCAACGGCGAGAAGTGTCAACCCTGTGTTTGCGAATCTGTGACCGAAGCCTCCGCCAGGAGGTAGTCGGGGCTAACACCGCCCTTGCACAATGAGGGTTTGCAAGCGCCGCTGGCGAATCGGGCGAACCGCCGCCCCGGTTCGTTTGCGCCCACCCCGCCTCTATGCTACCGTCCCAATGATTCCCGGATTAAGCCTTCAAGATTAAGCCTTCGAGATTAGAATTCCCCTAGGAGCCACTCATGGTCGGCATCATCCTTCTCGTAATCCTCGTCATCATCGCCGTCGTCCTCATCGGCATGTACAACAGCCTGGTGCAACTGCGCGTGCGCACCGACTCCGCATGGTCCGACATCGATGTGCAACTCAAACGCCGCCATGATCTCATCCCCAATCTCGTCGAAACCGTCAAAGGCTACGCCGCGCACGAAAAAGGGACATTCGAAAATATCGCGAAGTTTCGTTCGCTGGCCATGCAGGCGACCACTCCCGAAGGCAAAGCCGTGGCAGAGAATCAGCTCACCGGAGCGCTGAAAAGCCTGTTCGCCGTCGCCGAAAATTATCCGGAATTAAAAGCCTCCGAAGAATTCACCCAATTGCAGGGATCGTTAAGCCAGACGGAAGATGCGATCCAGAACTCGCGCCGTTATTACAACGCCGTGGTCCGCGACCTCAACACAAAGATCCAGTCTTTTCCCACAAACATTCTCGCCAACATGTTCGGCTTCCAGGCCCGCCAATTCTTCGAGACCACCGACGCCGACCGCGAACCCGTCGCCGTTAAGTTCTGATCCCATGATCGGGGCTATAAATATAGGCGCCCCGGAGGGGCAGCATGCCAATAGCCCAGCGCATTCAGCGCTGGGTAAGAGTGGAGAAGGGAACGTCGTCCCGGAGGGACGACTGAAAATCTCGCCCCTACTCGTCGGTCTCGACTATCCAGCGCGGGCCATCCTGCTGCTCTGCGCGACGATTCTCGCCCTTGCCGCCCCCGCCGCCGCAAAATCCTGGCGCATCTCAAACTTCCAGGACGATATCACCGTCAACAAAGATGGCAGCGCCTTAGTCAACGAAACCATCGCGCTGGTTTTCGTCGGCGAGTGGCACGGCATTCACCGCACCATCCCCATCGAATATCCCGGGCCAAACGGCACGAACTACCAACTTTTTGTCGACCTCAAAAGCGTCACCGACGAAAACGGCTCGAAACTCAAATACCATTCCTCAACTTCCGGCGCGTATCGCGATCTCAAAATCTACATACCCGACGCTGTCAATACCACTCGCACTGTGAAGATCGTTTATCGCGTGCGTAACGGCACGCGCTTCTTCGATCAATATGATGAGTTCTACTGGAACGTAACCGGCGACGATTGGCCAGTACCCATCGACCACGCCGCGGCGACCGTACATTTTCCCGATGCAGCAAGCGGATCGTTACGCGCGCAAGCCTTCACCGGCGTTTACGGCTCGACCGAACGCGATGCAACCGCGAAAGTGGAAGGCGCAATCGCAGAGTTTGAAACCACAAATCCTCTGCCCATGCGCGGCGGCCTGACCATCGACGCCTACATTCCCAAAGGGATTCTCAATCCGCCCGGTTCTTTAACGAAACTGTTCTGGTTTATCGGCAGCAATCCAATTTTGTTTCTGCCGCTGCTCACGCTCGCCGTCATGCTCGCTCTGTGGTGGTACGCCGGACGCGATCCCGATCCGGGCATGTCAGTCGCACCGATGTACGAGCCTCCGCCCGGAATTTCTCCCGCCGAAGCCGGAACCCTGCTCGACGATCGAATACATCCCCGCGATATTACATCGACCATTGTCGATCTTGCCGTGCGCGGGTTCATCAAGATCGAAGAGACGGACGAGAAGGGGCTTCTGTTCCACAACAAGGATTACATTTTTCATCTTTTGAAGCAGCGAGAGGAGTGGACGGGCCTCGCTCCTCACGAACAGGTGATGCTGGAAAACATTTTTGTTGGCGACGTGCCTGATACTCGGCTGTCCAGTCTGAAGAACCGCTTCTACACGGCGATTCCAGTAGTGCGCACCGATATTATGTCGGCGCTGAAACAGAAAGGCATCTACACTCTTGATCCGGAATCCGCCAACGCCTATAGCATTGGAGCCGCAGTCGGCATTCTGATTCCGTTCGCGATCTTTCAATATTTCGGGTGGGCCGATTTCTTGAGTTCCATCCCCATGCTTATCGGATGCGTTCTGATCAGCGCACTGATCTGGTGGCTCTTCGCTCGCGTGATGACGGCAAAAACTTTGAAGGGCGCACGCACTCACATCGCGATCCTAGGATTTCAGGAATTCATGAATCGCGTCGATGCCGAGCGCCTCAAAGTTATGCCGCCCGACACTTTCGAAAAATTCCTTCCCTACGCCATGGCCCTCGGCGTCGAACATCACTGGGCGCAAGCCTTCGCCGGCATTCTCAAAACTCCGCCGACGTGGTACGCCGCTCCGGCCGGCTACGCCTACGGCACAATGTTCAATCCAATCCTCTTCTCCTCATCTATGCATGGGATGGCCACAGATATGCATCAGGTGTTTGTATCGGCGCCGAGAGCGAGTTCTAGCGGATCGGGTTTCGGGGGAGGCGGATTCGGCGGGGGTGGGGGATTTTCCGGTGGCGGCTTCGGTGGTGGTGGCGGCAGCGCGTTCTAATTTCTAAGTGGTGCGCGCGAGGGGAATGAGTTGGTGGTGCGCCCGGAGAGACTCGAACTCCCAACCCTCTGCTCCGAAGGCAGATGCTCTATCCGATTGAGCTACGGGCGCACGAGATTATTTTACGGCAAAGTGACTCTAACTGCTGACTCTAACTGTACGCGCCACGTTTTACTTAATCTCAAAGCTCGAAGTTTCACTCCATCTCAAAACTCAAATACGTCAACCCGTCGCTGCGTTCGACTTGCAGAACGACGGCGGCGCCGGTTTTCAGGCTTTGTACGGTGGAGCGCAGTTCTTCCATGGAAGTGATGGGAGTTGTATTGAGGGAGTGGATGATGTCGCCGGTTTGCAGGCCGGTGTCGGGAGTGATGAGGTCGGCGGCGCGGCCGAGGACGATTACTCCGGAAGAGATGCGCAGCGATCCGAGCTGCCGGCGCAGGTCGGATGTGAGATCGGTGGCGAGAATGCCGAGGCGGGAGATGAGACTTTTTTCGGGATCGGCGGCGTCGAAGAGTTGATCCATGGGATCGCGCTCCTCGATGGCTGGAACGTACAAAGTTTTCCTTTCGTCGCCGCGCAAAATTTCCAGCTTTAAAACTTTATCGAGGCGGTGAAGATAGAGCGCCGAGGAGAGCGCGGGAAGAGTGTCGATGCGGCGATCGTCGGCAGAGAGAACGATGTCCTGAACTTTCAAGCCGGCGGTAGCGGCGGGGCCATCAGGTTTGACGTCGGCGATAATGACTCCCCAGCGTTGAGCGAGGTGGAGACCTTCGGCCATGGTGGGCGTGACTTCCTGCGCTTCCGCGCCGATTTCGGTGCGATGCACGTGTCCGTATTTGCGCAGGCTGTGATAGACGAAATCGACGATGCGGGCGGGGATAGCGAAACCCAGGCCTTCGCTGCCACCGCCTTCGGAGAGAATGAAAGTATTGATGCCGACGACCGATCCATTCATATCGACGAGCGGGCCACCGCTATTGCCGGGGTTGATGGGAGCATCGGTTTGAATGTAGGTGAGAGGTTTGGTGGGATCGGGCTGGCGGGAGACCGCGCTGACGACGCCCATGGTGACGGAATTCTGCAGGCCTTCAGGACTGCCGATGGCGAAGACAAGTTGTCCGACGCGGGGACGCGGTTGGGTGAGAAGCGGAAGAGTGGGAAGATCGGTCTCGTCGATCTTGAGCAGGGCGAGATCTGTCTCCTTATGAACGCCGATCAATTTCGCTTGCAGGATGTGGCGTTTGCCGATGGGGACAGCGCGGCCGGTGTCGTATGGGAGAGGGAGGGCGACGCGGATGCTTTGCGCGCCTTCGACCACGTGGGCATTGGTCATGATGTAGCCGGAGGGGTCGACGATGACGCCGGAGCCGACAGCTTGCTGGCGCACGATGAGAGCGGTCTGGGCGCGGTTCTCCTCGTGCAATGGTCCGTAGCCGGTGACGAGGACCTGAACTACAGCGGTTGAAACTTTTGCGGCGAGACCTTCAAGGGCGTTATTGAGTTGCACGAGGGCGGCGGTAGCCGTGGCGGATTCGTCGGGCTTGGCCTGCGGCTTTTCCTGGGCGGGTTTTTCTTCGGCGGCGCTGGTCGTGGGAGCTGGCGGGGGGGAATTTTGCGGTGCCTGCTGCTGGCAGAGCAGGGGCGCGGTCGAGAGCAGGATAAAGGCCGCAGCCTGGCGGATGGGGGAGCACGGGCAATGGCTCGACTGCGGGCGGAAGAAACAATATGGATCGAGCATGAGTTAGCTCTCCTGGGAACCAAAAGAAAGAATACTCATCTGACGGTATCATGGGTGGTTCGGCTGCAAGGTATCGCGCGTTCAGTGGGTGTGGAGTTGCATAGGGCCTTCATTGGGAGCCGCTGGCGATTGCGAGCGGCTCCGCAGCTTCAGGATGACAGACTTAGTCGAAGGCAGCGTGTGGGAGTCCGCTCTATACGGTTGTGCTGTTTCCCGGAAAAGCAGGTTCCTCCACTGCGCTCGCTATCGCTCGCTTCGGTCGGAATGACAAGGGCTTTGGTGGGTCGTCAACTACCTCTTTGCGATCCACGAAGCCGGAATCTCGTTCGTATGCAATGCGCCCTGCATAGGTCCTTCATTGGTAGTCGTCGAAGATTAGAACCAGTCGGGGAAGATTAGGTCGATGAGGCCGGGAGTCCAGTAGGAGTAGAAGGTGTCGTCACAGATTTTGTATTTGCCGTATTTCTTGCGGGCGTAGTTGCCCCAGTGGGGCTGGGTGCCGTCGAGGTCGGTGAATCCGTATTCGCGGGCCAGGGCCCAGGAGCTGTAGACGCGTCCGGTCTTGTTCATGACGTTGGGATCGGTGGCGAGGGCAACGACGGCTCGGCCAACAAAACGCGGCGATTCGGAGACCATGAAATCGCTGGGGGCATCGTTCTGGTCCTGACTGTTTTTATCTGCGTTCTTTTTCTGGCCGACGTCTTTCCAGTTGGCTTCGGTAACTTTGAAGTGTTCGAGGACTCTTTCGGAACGCAGGAATCCTGGAGTGAGAGCGACCGCGGCGATATTGCGTTTGCGTAGTTCGCGGGACATGGCGAAGGCGAGGCGGATGACGGAGATCTTGACAAGGTCATAGAACAGGTTGCCACGGTAATAGAAGGCATCGCCGTCGGTGATTTCGAAGATGATTCCGGCGCGATCTTTTCTTACTCGATCGAGCATAAGCGGCGCGGCGTAGTGAGCTGTGATGATGTGGGAGTGGATGGCCTGCTTGAGCATGCGCAGGCCGTTATCGAGATTGACGGACCAGAATGGCTTGCTCCATTCGGTGAGGGAGTCACCGCCCCAGACGTCGTTGACGAGGATGTCGAGGCCTTTGTGACGGCGTTTGATGAGTGCAACGAGTTTCTTCACCTCGGCGGGAACTTCGTGGTCGACTCTTACGGCTATGCCGTGGCCGCCGGCGGCGGTGACCAGGTCGGCGGTTTCTTCGATGGTTTCGCGCTGGCCGGGCTTCAGGGGCCGCTTTTGCGGAGACTTTTTCGATATCTTTCTTGAGGAGCGGCCGCTTGAACTGCGGCCGGTGCAGTAGACGGTGGCTCCAGCTTCGCCGAGGGCAATGGCGATGCCGCGTCCGGCGCCGCGGGTAGCTCCGGCTACCAGGGCGATCTTGCCGTGCAGAGGTTGGGGCGGTGAATTGTTCGATGGTCGCGCCATTTACTTACCAATTCTGGCTCAAAACACGCAGCAGCACAGGATAGCAAAGTGAATGAGGGCAGCTTTCGAAACCACGGGCAACTCAAAATCAAAGGCAAGCTCACAATCAAGGTCAGAGGCAGCGGACACGAGTGTCCGCTCTACACGGGCAGGGGGAATCTAGGTTCTACCCTTAACCAATTCGTTATCAGGCTTTTATAGAGCTGACATCCGTGATATAACCGCCGTGAGCTGTAAAGTGGGTGATCCGCCTGCCAGGAGCGTACTTTGATGGTATTGGCCTCGTCTGCAAAAAGAGAAGGATCGAACCACGAAAGAGGAGGCACTGTGTCCGAAGAAGCACGGACCGGAAAAAGATTTCCGCTGGAGTTGCCGATCAAACTGCACAGCGATGCGGCCAGCGGCGACGCTAAGGGCACGACAGGAAATCTGAGCGCGGCGGGAGTTTACATCCGCGCCGACGCGTCGCTCGAGATTGGATCGCCGGTGGAATTCGAGATCACGCTGCCCCCGGATGTTACAGGTGGGCAGGAAAATGTTGTGATTCAGTGCAAGGGACGCGTGGTGCGCACGGATCCGACAGGAGCCAGTGAAGAAGGCAAAGGTGTGGCCTGCGTAATCGACTCCTACGAGTTTGTGAGGAACTCGTAGAAAAGATTGTTGATTTTTGATTGCTGATTGTTGATTGAGAAACGGGATGCAATGGGATTTTTAATCAACAATCAACAATCATCAGTCAACAATGCCGTGGCAATACGGATGTAATTTTTAAGATGACTTTGGAGCGTCAATCACATGCTCAAACTGATTCTGGCCGATAACCAGGCAATCTTCCGCGCCGGCATTGCCAAGGTGCTGGCGGTGGAAGACGAGATGCGCATTGTGGCGCAGGCTCAAACGCCGGAGCAGATGTTTATGGCTCTGGATAAATTCCGCGCCGCCGTGCTGGTGGTGGCGGCGGGATTTCACAACGATTTTGCAGCAATCGTACAAGGCGCGAATAAGGCAAAGACGCGCGTGGTGGTCTTGGCCGATACCGGCGAAAGCGCGCAGCGGCATATGGCGAACGGGGCGCATGGCGTGGTCTACCGCAACGTGACCAGCGCGGCATTGGTCGACTGCGTGCGCAAAGTGGCGCGAGGGGAGACTTGGGTGCAGGATGTCGCGGTTCCGAGTGAACTGACCGAAAACGACATGGTTGGGTTGCGCGTGCGTGATCGGTTGACGGCGAAGGAACTGCGAATCGTGGCGCTGATTGTGCAAGGATACAAGAATAAGGAAATCGCGACGCAGTTGGGAACTACCGAGCAGGTCATTAAGAATTACCTGCGCAACGTTTATGACAAGATTGGAGTATCGGACCGGCTGGAGCTGGCGTTGTTTACCATCCATCACCGGATTTTGAACGAGGCCGCGGCTGCGACTACGGCGGGGCCGGCTCCGCAGACACCTGCGGGTGTGATGCCCTAGCTTTCTAACATTCTTTTCAACACTCTCTTTTGAACCAGAGCCTCCTGCGGGCGGCTTTTTTATTGGGAGCGCTTTGGCGATGCGGCGAAAAACCTTTAACGCAAAAAATCTTTAACACGGGGGACACGGAGGGGCACAGGGTAGATCTCGTAGTTTTTTTTAT
>JBAWBG010000301.1:0-1653 GCA_049589695.1 Candidatus Sulfotelmatobacter sp.
CACGCCAAGGCTCTCGTCGGCTCCGGGAAATTTTTCAAACTGCCACTTCGGAATTTTTACGACGACATAGTCGAGTGTCGGCTCGAAACATGCCGGAGTCTTGCGCGTGATGTCGTTAGGAATCTCGACAAGCGTATAGCCGACCGCAAGTTTCGCCGCGATCTTGGCGATAGGAAAGCCCGTGGCCTTCGAGGCCAGCGCTGATGACCGCGAGACGCGCGGGTTCATCTCGATCACTACCATGCGCCCGGTCTCAGGATTCACTCCGAACTGAATATTCGAACCGCCGGTATCCACGCCAATCTCGCGAATCACCGCAATTGATGCGTCGCGCATTGCCTGGTACTCGCGGTCGGTCAGCGTCTGCGCTGGCGCAACCGTAATCGAATCGCCAGTGTGCACGCCCATGGGATCGAAGTTCTCAATCGAGCAGATGATGATGACGTTATCTTTCGTGTCGCGCATCACCTCGAGCTCGAATTCTTTCCATCCCAGCACCGACTCTTCAATCAGCGCTTCGTGTACCGGAGACATATCGAGTCCACGCGTCAGAACCTCAAGCAACTCTTCGCGATTGTAGGCGATGCCGCCGCCGGAACCTCCCAGCGTGAACGACGGCCGTACGATCACCGGAAAGCCAATCTTGCCCGCGAACTCCACCCCATCTTTCGTGCTGTTCACCAGCGCCGATTTCGGCACATCGAGGCCGATCTTCTGCATCGCATCCTTGAAAAAGAGCCGGTCTTCCGCCTTCTTGATCGCAGCGACGTTTGCGCCGATCAAGCTGACATCGTATTTTTCCAGAACTCCGCCATCGGAAAGTTCAATCGCCAGATTGAGCGCAGTCTGCCCACCAACAGTTGGCAACACTGCAAAACCCGCGCCCGGCGAGAGTTCCCGCTCGATGCGGATGACCTCTTCCAGATATTCCAGCGTCATCGGCTCGATATAAGTACGGTCCGCGATCTCCGGATCGGTCATAATGGTCGCCGGATTGGAGTTGGCCAGCACCACCTCGTAGCCCTCCGACTTAAGCGCCTTGCAAGCCTGCGTGCCGGAGTAATCAAACTCCGCCGACTGCCCGATGACGATAGGCCCGGAGCCGAGAATCAGGATTTTAGAGATGTCAGTGCGTTTGGGCATTTATTTTCTATTTATTCTTACCTGTCATCCCGACCAAGAATAACGATCAGCGAAGCTGATTGTTATTCGCGTGGAGGGAGCTGCTTCCCACCGGCAGCGCATAAACTGTGAGCGAGCAAGTCGGGTTTCGCTGCTCGATCAGCCAGTCTTTCTTCGTTCTGTTCCAGCGTTTCAATTGCTTTTCCCGGTCGATTGCCTTGTTCACATCGTCGAACGATTCGTAATAAACCAGCCGGTGGCACCTGTACTGTCGAGTAAAGCCCTTGATCAGATCGTTCTTATGCTCGCAAACGCGGCGATGAAGATCATTGGTCATTCCGATATACAGAACCCGCGACTTACTCGCGATCATGTACACGCTATATTGGTGCTCTTTCATGCTTCACTATCCTCACTGTCATCCCGACCAAGGTGGATGAGCGGCGAAGCCGATCATTCTCCGCGCGGAAGGACCTGCTTCCCACCGGCAGCGCATAAACTGTGAGCGAGCAACAGGTCCCTCGACTGCGA
>JBAWBG010000302.1:0-1605 GCA_049589695.1 Candidatus Sulfotelmatobacter sp.
ATGTTGAAGATCACGGCATGGGTATGAAGCTGGGGCGCAGCATAGCCATCGACGGGCCGCGCGGTGTCGTGCTCGAAAGTGGCGGCGATAAATTTTCCGGTTGTCTCCGGTGCATGGACATTGCCGATTCGTGCCTGCGTGTATCGCTCAAGTTCCTTAAGCGCCGCACGTACACTCTCGCGATGGACTTCCCGCACCCGATCATCGCCGCCCACAAGGGCCGTGAGCGATACCGACTTCGGCGCGGAGAATGTGGCGTCCCACCCGGCGCGATGCTCGGCGCTGGTGACCTCTCTGCCAAATTTCCCTTCATAGGTTCTCGAAACCTGATGCCGTACCAGCTGCTCTTCGGTGTGCGGATGTTGGCCTTCACTCAGTCGCCCAAAGTGTCCGGAACCAACGCCACCTTGCAACCCCCACTGCTCGGCGAGTCTACCCTGCCACTCACTGTGACCCTGCTGATCGCGGCTCCAGTAGTTCTGTTCCTGCGAGGCAAACTCCCGCACATGGTAGGTCTGCGCCTGGCTGGCTGACAGCGGTTTCGAGATCGTGAGCATACCGAGCGCTCCTCAAGCGTGAAGTGGTGTTCTTAGCAATTTGTCTCTCATTCGACGGCCTTCGTTTTCTCCCAAGCGAAGGCCTCTTTAGGTCTAGTCTCGGGCGCACCGATGGTCGAACCATTGACGGTCGAACCAAAGAGTCCGAGCATCGGCTGGGCAGGCTTCTTCAGAGGATCGGCGGGAGCATTCGCGGGCGCTGATGGTGTTGGTTTCGGCGCGATCTCTGGCATGTGCCGCTGCGAAAATCTCGGCAGTCTGAATCGAATTCCGCTCATCTTTATCCTCCATCTCTGGATCAAATTTGGCCGAGGTCCGTCCCATTCGATCATCTCCCTATCCCGCCATTTACGTGAGGATCGGTTCTGCAACACACTCCGCACAGCCAGTAGCAAAAGGAACATCGCGGCTACCCAAAGCAACGGCGTCAAGAGTGAAAAGCTTCCGGGAAAAGGCATGGCACTCATGGCATACGGGCTCTTTCCTTGCCCTCGCGGGCGAAGAATTCTTCGAGAAGTTTGCGAGCCTGATGGAGCTTTCGCGCATCGGCTTGGTCGCGAATTTTGAGGACGGAATCAGGCGACAATTGTCTGCCTTCCGATGCCGCTTGAGAGGCTGCATGGAAGAGATTCAAGAGCGCATAACGCAGCGCCCAGACTTCGGCCAATACCAGTTCGGCGGCATCAGCGGGCCGCTCGCGCGCAGCGCGCAAAGCGGTCCCGCGCAGCCACTCGGAGAGAACCTGTCCCGCGCTTTCGGCGGCGGCTTCTAATTCTCCTAGTTCTTCGGGAGTCAGTCTCGTGGCCGCGGTCTTGGTGCGGAAGCCCGGCTTCGGCTCCTCGCCGAATGGCAAACTGGACTGTGGATTGGCTTGAGCGCGAGGACTACTCATTGGACGAACCGCCTTGTTGCACTACTGCACTTGATTCCGCTGCGCTCAAACTGCGTAATAGCTAGTTCACAGGAAGCTCCTGCGCTTCAACGCGTTTACGCGATTCGACGCTCTGGGGCCACCTGTCTCAAACAAACCTCATCGTTCGATATCGCA
>JBAWBG010000303.1:0-8601 GCA_049589695.1 Candidatus Sulfotelmatobacter sp.
CAACGGCTCTCCAATTCCCGTGCGCTGCGGTGAGGGCCACCGGGTGGCTTGCACAATGCAAATAATGTGCAGAATCAGCAGCAATGGCACCACGAATGTCGGAATCAGGCTTAGCGGAAGCACAGTCATCGCGGCCGTCGAGATGGCGTTGGGATCGATCACCTGCGCAAGCGTGCCCAACGTCACCGCCATAACCAGGTCGACAATACCGAGGACCTGCCAGACGATGAAGCCGGTGCGGTGATTGGGACTTGCCAGTTTCAAGCCTACGAAAGATGCGGTAGCGCCGATGGCGATATCGCCCCATCCTGCGGGCAACGCAAACGCGCGCGGCAGAATGCCATAGGTAGCCAGGATCAGAAAAACAAAGCCAATGACTCTCCAGCTCTGGACCATGGTTAATATCCTCGGATTCAGCGAGAGTGTGAATTGCCGCAATCCTGGCGATACTGCAAACCAGATTACGAATGCAGCGATGGGCGTCAATGCTGCCAGCCCAAATGCAAGCGGCGGGTCGTTCGGGCTGTTCTGGTAGAGGTGCAGTGCGGAAGCTGTGAGAGATAGAACGAACCAGGCTCCGACCAGCCCGGCAGTTAACTTCGCGTATTTGGTCATAACCGACTCCTTTTATTTTGTGACTGCTGAAGTGACTTCGCTAAAGTTACTTCGTTAGACAGGTTCATGAGATTGTCCCAGCGTCCCTTTCCGAGTTGACGCCGCAGCCGTTCCTGCACTGCCTGCCAGGTAGGAAGTGCGCGGGTGAATTGCGACTCTCCTGCTTTGGAAAGGCGCAGCCGCCGCTCGCGTCGGTCTTTTCCGTGCTGCTTTACGATCCAGCCGTGAGCAAGCATGATCTCCAGGGTTCGTGTGAGAGTAGTGCTGTCCATTGCGAGAATTTCTCCTAGTCTTCCCTGAGAAATTTCGCCGACGAGCGACAGGGCTTGCAGGATGGTGAACTGCGTGGCCCTCAATCCGAGCGGTCGCATCTGCTCGTCATAGTGCTGGGTGAGGACGCGCGAGGCGCGGCGGAGGGTCGCGCACATACAGGAGAGCGCCGGCATCGATGGCCTTTCCATTTTTAGATAGATGTATATACATCTACTTGGATTCGAAAAAAATCCTGAATGGGGACGAGGGCTGCCAGACTCCGCGAAAAAGAGGAACTGGTAGAATCGAAAGGATGGCAGGCAGTTCACAATTGATTCAGATCGAGGTCGGACCGCCGGTGCGCGTCCCCAAGCCGGAATGGCTGCGGGCCAAGGCTCCGGTGGGCGACAATTTTCACGAGCTTAAGAAGTTGGCCCGCGGGCTGGGACTGCACACGGTTTGCGAATCGGCGCAGTGTCCGAATATTGGGGAGTGCTGGAATCACAAGACCGCGACGTTCATGCTGCTCGGCGATATCTGTACGCGGCGCTGCGGCTTTTGCGCCGTTCCCAAAGGGCGGCCGCAACCCATTGACTGGGATGAGCCGAGACGAGTGGCTGAAGCGGTGGCAACGCTCGGCCTGAAACATGCGGTTGTAACCAGCGTGAATCGCGACGACGATAACGTTGGGGGCGCCAGGATTTTCGCCGAGACGATTCGGGAAATTCGTGAGCTTATTCCAGATTGCCGAATCGAAGTTTTGATTCCGGATTTTCAGGGACTGGAAGAGCCGTTGAAGCTTGTGCTCGGGGCGCGGCCTGACGTTCTCAATCACAATACGGAAACGGTTCCAAGACTTTATCGCGCCGTGCGTTCGGGCGCGCGTTACGAGCGGACCCTAACGCTGCTCGAGAACGCCAAGAAATTTTCTCCCGGCATGGTGACCAAGAGCGGCGTGATGGTTGGGCTGGGAGAATCGAGCGACGAGCTTGTTGAAGTTTTCCGCGATCTCGGCGGGCGCGGCGTTGACATTCTTACCGTCGGACAGTACTTGCGTCCATCCCGCGATCACCTGCCCATTGCCCGTTTCTACACGCCTGAGGAATTTCGTGACTTGAGAAATGAAGCGCTGCGCTTCGGTTTCCGCCACGTTGAGTCTGGTCCGATGGTACGGTCCAGTTATCACGCGCACGAGCAGGCTGAGTCTACCGCCGCTCCACGCGTCATCTCATAAATAGTTCGTATCGGCGGCACGCTAGAACCAAGATTCCTCGCTGCGCTCGGAATGACAAGTCACAAGGATGACAAGCGTGGCGTTCGGGGATGACAAGCACGCGCGCAGGCTTCAGAAGACGTGCAGTTTGATGCTGAGATATTTCTTAGGATTTTCGCGAATAGCTTTTATCAAGCCTTGGGTTTCGGTCAGCATCTGATTGGCGTTGTTGTAGAGAGCTTCGTCTTTGAATAGCTTTCCTGCAGTGCCCTTACCGTCTTCAAGTGCGGTGGTGAGCGCGGCGAGCTTGGTAATGGTTGTGTTTAGTTTATTGGCCAGATCTTCGTCTTTAGTTAGTTTGCCCAGCGTTCCCTTGCCGGCATTGATGTCCTCGCTCACCTTTTTTAGATTCGCAATCGTGTCGTTGGCATTGTTGTAGAGCGCGGGATCTTTCAGGAATTTTCCGGCGGAGCCTTTGCCCGCCTGCAGATCGTCGGCGACCTGGTTGATGCGGTCGAGAGTCGCAACGACCTTGTTGTAGGCGTCGTTGTTATTGATCAGCTTGCCGAGACTGCCATTTCCTTGCGCAATCTCATCGACCACGCCCTTGAACTCTGTAACCGTCTGGGAGAAGCGGTCGTAGAGAGTGGGATCATAAATTAATTTGCCGAGCGAGCCCTTGCCGCTTTCCGCGAAGGCCAGGATGCGATCGGCGCGCTTCAGCAGCGCATCCATGTTCTGCAACGTGCTTTGACTGGAACGCACCACCTCGTTGAAGTCGGGATGAACCTGCGTGGGCAGGGTATCTCCATTCTTGACGACGGGGCCGATGGCTTGCGCACTGTCGATATCAAGATAAGTTTCGCCCAGGACGCCGGCCGTCTCCAGCGAGGTGACCGAGTCGCGGCGCAGGTCGAAGCTGTACTTCATGCTTACTTTCATGACCACTTGAACTGGAGTGATCTGCTTGTCTTTGTCGGGCACCACGCGAATCGCAGCGACGTTGCCGATATCCACGCCGCTCAGGCGGACGGGAGCACCCACGCGCAAGCCACTTGCATTGTCAAAGTAGGAAACCAGAGTAATGTGCTTAGTGAAGAAGCCGCCGGTACCGGACATGAGAAATAGAAGAAAGGCCAGAATCAAACTCGCAAGGATCACGGTCACGCCAACGCGAAGCTGCGACCATTTAAGTTGCTTCTGACTCGGCAAACGATTTCCTCAGATTGCTAGTTGATCTTGGGTATCGTACGGAATCGCTTTCGCCTCCCGCCGCCCCATGCAGCATCATAGCAAACCGGCGGCCAGGCCTAGAGGCTTCTTCGCGGGCGAAGCGACGGCAGCACGCCAAGGGCGAGCGCATAGGCGGCAACGCCGCACGCCAAAGTTACCGTCAAGCCAAACTGGATGGCGATGACCATGGCCAGCACGGAACCGAGGACGCTGGCGGCAGCGTTCATGGCCCAGGCCCACTCCACTGCGTTACCAGTGCCGGTAAGTCCATTCGCCGCTTCTGGCGTGGCGCGCGCCGCAAGCGCCCGCAAGCCAGTGGGAAACGGCATTCCCATTACGAAGCCAAGCGGGATCAGCAACATTCCGCAAATGACCAAACGGTAGCCAAATCCCAAGCCAACCCATGACACCAGACCACGAGGAAGAAAAATCACGTTGGCAACAAGCGCGGCAACTACCAGAACCAGCGGCATCCAGGCCAGTTCGGTGTGAGGAAGCCAGCGGCGGGAAAACAGGCTGCCGGCGCCGCTCGATAGCATCAGCAGAAAAATAACTACGGTGAGCGCGTAGGTGGGATGTCCCAGAAAAAGTACAAAGCGCTGGATGAACGCGATCTCCACCAGAATGTAACCCATGCCGACGGCTACGAAATAAAGCAAAGGAAGAGAAGGCTGACGGCCTGTCCGAAGCGCGAGCGGCAGGATCAGAAAAGCAAGCACGGCCAGCAGCGAAATAACGAGCACGAGAACCAGAACCAGCACTCCGAGATTCACCTTCCAGTCAATGCCATTGCGCAGCCCTTGCGAGCTAAGAATTTGACCGGGTTTAAGGGTGAAGAAGAAAAAAGGAGCGTTATCGGTAACCGGGGCCACGTTGTAGGCATAAGTCTGTGCGAAGCGGTAAGGATCATTGCTCGCGATCAGGTCGGCAAATGGATTGTGAAGTTGATCCGCACTCAGCGAGGGCAGATAAATCGGAACAAGCTTAGGATACTTCGCGAAATGGGCCTGGACGGCCGCCTCCTCTTGCGCGGTAAACGCTGTTTTCTTGGCCAGCACGACTACTGGAATTCCATCCTCATTGAGTGGGCCCTGCGAGGCGACGATAAAGTTTCGCGCCGGATTGACTACGCCCAGTCCGTGCAAAGCGTCCATGGCCACGGCTACGACCCGCAAGGCCTCGCGTGGCTGGCGAAATTCCCAGCGAGTGATAGCGATCATGCCCTCCGGCTTGAGATGTTCGAAGTATTCCCGGAAAGCTTCCACGGTATAGAGATTATTTTCGCTGAGCGCGAAAGCGCCTGCCGCGGTTGAGGCCCAGGTATCGACCAGAGTCATCTGCACCACATCGAAACGCTGCGGAGTGGAGCGCAGATAGGAGCGGCCATCGGTGACGTGGAGGTGAACGTCGGGCCGCTGGTAAAGATGTTTGGAGTAGGTGGCGTAACGGCCGCGCATGATGGTATTGGCAATGATGGGATTGATTTCAATTCCGGTGACGCTGGGGCTGCCGCTGGCCAAGGCACTCAGCACGTCAATGCCTCCACCCGGACCAATGATGGCGAAATCACCATGGGGCCGCAGAACGTTGGCCAATGCCGGCGCCCGGAACATGAGAATGCCTTCCCAGGGCGTACCCCGCACGCGTTCTGGTTCGACATTCATAAGGTAAGTGGAGGCGTCGGCATCGATCACGATTGCTTTGTCATGCCCCCAGCGATCCACTTCCACTCGAGACAGGGCGTTCCAGCGAGCAAATTCCACCCATGCGGGATTGCGAAAAATTCCCTTGGCATAAACCACATCGATGAGCCGGTCGGAAAGGTTTCCGGCGATGAGCATCAGGAATGCGGCGAGTACAACGCCAATGACTCTGCGTTCCTGGCGCGAGGCGGCCCAAACGGCGGACGCCACGGTTAGCGCGACGCTCGAGAAAAGGATGGTATTCGGCCCACCGATCCAGTTCAAAAGGGGCACGAGGGCGAGGCAGGCCAATGCCCCGCCGCCTAGATCCGCACCGTACAGCAACGGAATTCTTCCTGTCTCGCGCGCGAAAACCGTGGAAAACAGGAGTCCGGTCAGAAAGAATGGAACCGCTGCAGCGAGATAAAGGGCGGTCAGGTGGAGGAAATTTTCTCCCGTCACGGCAAGTGCGACAGGCACGTGCAGAACAATCTCCAGCACCAGCAATACCACTACGGAGTTGACCAGGCACAGGCGTGCGGCCAGAATCCGGGTGGGAAATTGCGCCAACCATTGCTTGCGAAGGTAGGCAAAAACGCCTCCGGCGCCGAGGCCCAACAGAGCAATCGAAATGGCAAGAAACGCAAAGTGATAGAAGAGCACCACGGAGAATAACCGGGTGAGGGCCAACTCCAACAATAAGGAGGCGAAACTGGTAAGGCCCAAGCCGGTCAGAAGAATGCGTTCTGGAATTTCTGAGGAGGAAGAAACTGGCGCGACAGCCTGAATGGTTGCAGACATAAATCAAAAGGGATGCGCCAGTCTAGCAGACGATCGAGCAGAAGTAGTTAGTAACTTTAGTTTTCGAGAATGACTTGCGCAATAGCTTGTTCCGCGGTGTGGGAGAGTGAAAGTGCGGCGTGCTTCACGCCTAACCGGGCGGCAAATTCAGCCGCCTTGCTGTGGAAGGTGAGCGTTGGACGGCCGCCCGGCAAGCGGGTGACTTCACAATCGCGCCAGCGGACGCCATGGTTCCATCCGGTGCCGATCGCTTTCATGGCGGCTTCCTTGGCGGCAAAGCGCGCGGCGAACCGCTCCACGCGATTGGCCTTTGAATCGCAATAGAGGATTTCACCGGGAGTGAAAACGCGCTGCAGAAAACGGTCGCCGAAGCGTTCGATGGCTTTGCGGATCCGGGGAACTTCAGCGATGTCGATGCCAGTGCCAACGATCATAATTTGCCGAGCTTACAGCAGGCGATCTCCACGATAAATCAGTTCGCCCTGAATCAAGTGAGCTTCCTTCATAAGCCGATGACGCTTCAGAGGGCCAACGCCGTCGATGTGCATCACCTCATGTCCGTGAGCCACCAGCCAGTCGGAAACCAGCATACGATGGCAGCGGAAGTATACGCGCTCGGCGCACATGTAAACGGTGCGTGAGTTCTCAGCGAGGGTGATGAGATCAGCCATCGCAGTTTCGAACTCTGAAGTCAACATGTAGTCGGCGTAATTGCGAAAGCTCGCATTGCGGAGTGCGAGATGGGGAGAATCGTCGCGAATTTTTTTGCGATAGCCGCCCAAGGCCGGCATCCAGATATAGCGGATATCGATAGACTGCAAACTCTTTTCCAGAGATTCGCGATTAAATTGCGGCAGCCGCCGCGACATTGGGAAGGTTCGGATATCGACCAGGGTACGAATCTGGTGGGCCTGAAGTGCGGCAAGCAGGTCGTCGAGCGGGCGCGTGGAATGTCCGATGGTGTAGAGAGTAGCCAACTGTGGTTCGATGCGGAAGCCTCAGGCAACGATGCGAGTGAGGGCGGCGGCGATGGCGACGTCCTGCCCAGGGAACACGGTCCGCAGATCGAGGACAACGCGGCCTTCCTCGACCCGGGCGATGATGGGAGGGTCCGAACTGCGCAGACGTTCGGCAAATTCGTCAGCGCTGAGACTTTCGCAAGACACTGCGAGAACTCTTGTAGGAAGAACGGAGGATGGCGCAGAGCCGCCGCCCAGAATGGATTCTGCGTCCACAATTTCCGTTTTTAATTTCGGCGAATCGATTTGCGCGGCCAGGTTTGCGGCACGTTCGCCAATGGCTACTTGTCCAAGCCGCATCATGCGGAGCGTGGGTATTGCATCGTGATCGCGTCGGATGTAGGCGAGAAGGGTGGCTTCCAGCGCGGCGTAGATTAGCTTATCCACGCGCAAGGCGCGGAACAGTGAATTCGATCGCATTCGCGCGATCAGTTCTGCATTGCCACAGATCAACCCGGCCTGCGGGCCGCCGAGAAGTTTATCGCCGCTATACGTGACGATATCGACGCCAGTTCGCAGGCTATCTAATACGCCCGGCTCGCCTCGAATTCCGACCGAGCGAAGATCAAAAAGCGCACCGCTGCCCAGGTCTTCCATTAAAGAGATGTGGCGTTTGCGACCGAGAGCGACGAGTTCGGCGGTAGACGCTTGCTCGGTGAATCCCGTGATCTCAAAATTTGAACGGTGCACTCGCAGCAGAAGGCGGGTGCGGTCGGTGATGGCTTGTTCGTAGTCTGAGACGCGAGTGCGATTCGTCGTACCTACTTCCCGGAGAATCGCGCCCGACTTTGCCATCACATCGGGGATGCGAAAGGAGCCACCGATCTCCACGAGCTCGCCGCGCGAGACGATGACTTCACTGCCGTCAGCGACGGTGTTCAGCGCCAGCAGCACGGCGGCCGCATTGTTGTTTACGACAATGGTGGAAACCGGCGATTCCCCGCCCTTCATCTCTTCGTGCAGCAAGCGCTGAAAGAGCCGGCTCACGTGTACGTCGCGCTTGCCGCGAGCGCCGGTCGCCAAATCAAACTCCAGATTGGAATAAGTCGAGGCGGTTTCGCGGATGTGTTCGATGGCCTCTTCGCTCAATGCAGCGCGCCCCAGGTTGGTGTGCAAGATCACTCCGGTGGCGTTGATAACCGGGCGCAGAGAGTAGCGCAAAGACTCGCGCAGTTGTTGCTCAACCGCCTCCGCCAGGCCGGAGAGAGCAAGATCGAGCGTGTGATCGTCCAGCAACTTCGTTGTAATTTCCTGGCGCAGGCGGGCGAGCACAACCCGCGCGGCGTCCACGACGGAATCGTGGCCATAGTTCGCCGCCAAATTCGCGATGGCAGGAACGCGCACCACATCATCCACAGAAGGAAGCTTGCGAAAGAGCTCGGATGACGCGGCGGTTTTCACGGAACGATTATCCCATGGCGAGAAACCAGCGCGCATCTTTGGCGCGACTATAGCGTGTGCAGATAAGCGAGTAGGTCCTGAATCTCTTGCGCGCTCATCACCTGGCTGTAGCCCGGCATATCGGGACGGCCGTTGCGAATAATGTCGGTAACGCGATCATCGTTGGCGGGCAATCCGGTCTGCGGAAGGTACTTGTTTCGAAATATTCCTTTCAATCCCGGACCTTTCTTTCCTTTGGTCGAGTAAGGCCGATGGCAGCGGTCGCAATAGTTGTCATAAATCTTGCGTCCAGCGGCTTGTTGAGGATTGAGACCGAGTTCAGCATCGGATTTACGGCGCTCGATATCGCAGCCCGAGAGAGCGGCGAATATGACTAGTATTGCAA
>JBAWBG010000304.1:0-16830 GCA_049589695.1 Candidatus Sulfotelmatobacter sp.
GGATTGTGCAGGGGACTTATGAGACGTTCAACGCGGCCGGGGATAAACATTTTGGCGGCGATCTTTCGGGCAAGCTGATCGTTTCAGGCGGCATGGGCGGTATGGGTGGGGCGCAGCCGCTGGCGGCGACTATGACGGGCGCGGCGTTTCTCGGGATTGATGTCGATCCGGAACGTATAAAGAAGAGGCTGAAGACGGGGTATTGCGATTTTCTGGTGACTACGCTGGACGAGGCGCTGCGCATTCTGAAGAATGCGGTGCGGAAAAAAGAAAATGTTTCGGTGGGGCTGGTAGGCAATTGCGCGGATATTATTCCGGAGCTGGCCGAGCGCGGCGTGGTGCCGGATATTTTGACGGATCAGACATCGGCTCACGATCCGCTAAACGGATATGTGCCGAACGGGATGACGCTGGAAGCGGCGCTGGAGTTGCGGGCGCGCGATCCGCGGGAGTATCAGGAGCGGTCGCTGGATGCGATGGCGCGGCATGTGGAGGGAATGCTGCGATTGCAGAAGATGGGTTCGGTCACATTCGATTACGGAAACAATATTCGGACGTTTGCGTTTCAGCGCGGCGTAAAAAATGCTTATGACTTTCCAGGATTTGTGCCCGCCTACATTCGCCCGCTCTTCTGCGAAGGCAGAGGTCCGTTCCGCTGGGCTGCGCTCTCGGGCGAGCCGTCGGATATTGCGGTGACGGATGATTTGGTTTTGGAGTTGTTTCCGGAGAATCGCAGCCTGCGACGATGGATTGACTTGGCGCGCAAGCGGATCAAGTTTCAGGGACTGCCGGCGCGGATCTGCTGGCTGGGATATGGCGAGCGGGCGCGGTTTGGGCTCGCAATCAACGATCTCGTGAAGAAAAACAAAATCAAAGCGCCGATCGTGATTGGACGCGATCATCTGGATTGCGGGTCGGTCGCGTCGCCGTTCCGCGAGACCGAGAGCATGAAAGACGGCAGCGATGCTGTTGCCGACTGGCCACTGCTAAATGCGCTCGTGAACACAGCTGCAGGCGCGTCGTGGGTTTCGATTCATAATGGCGGCGGCGTAGGCATCGGCTATTCGCTGCACGCCGGACAGGTGACGGTGGCGGATGGCACTGACATGATGGCGAAGCGCATTGAACGCGTGCTGACTACGGATCCCGGCATGGGGGTGATTCGGCATGTGGACGCGGGATATGACGAGGCGAAACAATTTGCCAGGGAAAAGAATCTGCACGTACCCATGATTCGCTAGCTGGCCCGGCGACAGGCATGCCCATCGATTTCGTGTCTGAGACTGAATTGTGCGATGGCGTCCGAGAAGCATGACCGATGCGCAAGAATCTCTCCTCTAGAGACCTCCGCGACAGATAGGCGATTAGTGTTCCCAACGCAAGCCCTGCGCCAAAACATAGGAGAACTGCACTCAGGGGTTGGCCGTGCGCGACGAGAATCGCTGACGGGCGAGAGAACAAAATATCAGCGATACGGAAGGCCAATAAGTGAACGAGGTACAAACCGTAGCTGATAAATCCAAAGAATTTCAGGATCGGCCGATCGACTAGAAATCTCCATTGACTGGTGCCAAGCAGGAGCAGGCAGGATAAGAAAGCCGTACAGGCCAAGTTGCAGGCACTCTTGATGACGGTTGCATCTGCCCATGTCCGACCAACGAGAAAAAAGAAAGCGGTGCCATTTAGGAGCAGAACTGCGGGCGCAATACGGGCCAGATGATTACGACAAAACGACGGCATACGCACCCAAATCGCGAGAAGCCCGCCCAAGGAAAGCCCGTCCAGGTTGAACCAAGTAAAAAAAGACGCCAAGTGGCCGGGAGTTATATCGCCCGCCAAAAGTAGAATACGCAGAAAGGGACTGCCGATGCAGACTGCGGCTGCGAAAATCATCAGGGTTCGAGTTGAGCATCGGCGAACCAGCAAGGGCCAAAAAATATAGAAGTGTTCTTCTACCGCCAGCGACCACAAAACTCCGTAACCACCCCCCACGCCCAGTACCACGCCGAAATTAGCGAGAAACAACAGGCTGACCACCATGAAGCGCAGGGATATGCATCCACCAACGATCAGGATCAACAACATCCCATAGAATGCGGGCAAAATTCGCAGCGCACGGCGAATGTAGAAGCGTCGGAAGTAGTCGGACCTGCCTCGGCTGTCAAGCAGAATGCCGGTGATCAGGAATCCGGATAGCACAAAAAACAAATTCACTCCTACCCATCCGTAATGACTCAGGTCGAAGAGCAACCGTCCAAATGCCGATAGTTCGGGAGGCAATGGTCGGTCCATACCATGCAAGAACACGACCAGCAGGACGGCGATTCCCCGCGCGGAATCAAGCTCGGGCATGTGGATTCGCACCAGCGGATTAAGAGGAAGGCGACGTTCCTGCGGCTTCAAGCCAACCTCTTGAAATAGAGATTGAGATATTGGCAGATTCTCGCGCATGTCGATGCGAACGGAGGTTTCTCAGGCGATCAAATCGCTCGCCATTATAGACTGTGGTTGCCCTCATTCGATGTCAATTTCGCCGGCGGTCTTGTTACACTGAAAACCCTTGGGCCTGCCTATTAAAGCTGCATTACAGAATTGTGGCCTCCTGCTACTCGCCAATATCGGGCAGCTTCTCTCCTTGCGCTCGAAGACGTCCGGTCCGCGGCGCGGCGCTTCCCTTTCCGAGCTTGGCATTATTAATGATGCTGCGGTGTTGTGCGTTGGTGGCAAGATCGTTTCCGTCGGCAAGACGAAAGACGCGCTGCGCGATCCGTGGCTGGAGAAGAATCGCAAAAAAGTCATCGAGATCGACTGCCGCGGCCGCGTGGTGCTGCCGGGATTCGTCGACTCGCACACGCACCCTGTGTTCGCGCGTCCGCGCCTGATCGACTTCGAAAAACGCATTGCGGGCGCAAGCTATGAGAAGATCGCCGAAGCTGGCGGAGGTATCCAGTCGAGCATTGAAGGGGTTCGCGCAGCCAGCAAAAAAGCGCTCGCCGAGAAGGTGCTGGCCACGTTTCGCGAAATGGCGAGATACGGCAGCACGACAGTCGAAGCGAAGTCGGGCTACGGCCTGAGCCTCGATTCCGAATTGAAGTCGCTCGAAACGATACGAATTGCCGCACGGAGATGGCCGGGCACGGTAGTCTCGACTTTTCTGGGCGCGCACACTGTGCCGCCGGAGTTCCGCGGGCGCGCGCGCGAGTATGTTGAAAATGTTTGCCAGCAGATGATGCCGGCCGTCGCGAAGCACAAACTGGCCATCTTTGCCGACGTCTTCTGTGATCGCGGGGCGTTTAGCACCGACGAAGCTCAGCTGATTTTTCGTGCGGCTCGAAAAAACGGTTTGGCCTGGCGGGCGCACATGGGGCAGCTCAGCGAGACTCGCCTTGGTCCTTTCCTGGAATTCGATCCGGCTTCGCTCGACCACATGGATCATGTGAACGACGCGGACCTGCCAGCGCTGGCGCGGAGCAATACGGTCGCAACGCTTGTACCTGGAGCGAACTATTTTCTCGGCTTGTCAAGCTATCCAAATGCACGCAAATTTATCGAGGCGGGAGTGGCGGTCGGGCTCGCCACCGACTTCAATCCCGGCTCCTCGCCGACGCTCAGCATGCCGATGGCGATGTCGCTGGCGTGCACGCATATGAAGATGACGCCGGCGGAGGCGATTGCAGCGGCCACGATCAATGGCGCGTGGGCGCTGCGAATTGCTGAACGGAAGGGCTCAATTGAGGCAGGAAAAGATGCGGACCTCGCGGTGTTCGAAGTTGAAGACTACCGCGAGATTCCCTACTGGTTTGGCGCTAATCACTGCGCACTGACCGTTTTGAGTGGAAGCACGTTTGGACGGGAACCTTCGTAAACGTCCTTGCGGATTTTATTCGCGAGAGCGGCTGCGCACGAAGAAGACGGAGCTGGAACCGAGAGTTGAGCCGATTGACAACCGCATTTGGAGCGACGGCACCGAGGTTGTTATAATTCACAAGTTCCGCAGGCTGCGAGCGCATGGGCCGTAATCAGCCTCCCGCCGAAAAGCAGCGCGCAGCCGGCAGTTAGAAGTGCCGGTCCTCTGCGAAGCGGAAAAAGAAGTGGCCAGGTAGCTCAGGTGGTAGAGCGCAGCCCTGAAAAGGCTGGCGTCGGCGGTTCAACTCCGTCCCTGGCCACCATATTTTCAATAAGTTAGGCAATATTCTTAAACCTCCGTCGATAGCAAAGAAGCCCTCTATCGTGGGTGCAAACGATGCGCTCAGCGAGGGACACCCGAGCTTCATCTCATTGAGTGCCATCGATTTGCTGCCATGCGACGAGTCTAAGAGCGCAGCCTTTGATCGATTTTGCGCTCTAGCCGCTTAACCATCTTAATAAATAATGGCCTATCGGGAAAAGTTAATGCTAGCGGACGCGCGAAGGCTTTGGACAAATTTCACCGGACGTAAACGCTGAATTTATACCAGAGCAGCGTCTTGGATGAGTCGGAATGCACGGGTATAAGACGCGGGCGCTGGATCGAACGATGCTCGCGCTTTTAAGCTCATAACTTTCCGAGGCGCGAGCCGCACTGAAGTTCTCTTGACGACCTGGTGAAACGTTGTGCAACCTCTATGCGATCTTGCGTTGGTGATTGCTTTCTGTCCCGCGACGCTTGGTGATACTTTCGGCTGAAAAAGGCTTTTCAACCGAATTGCCAATAAAGAAAATCGCTTCGATCGATGGTGGAGCGCCTTCCATGTGAAGCTGACGGAGATCATGGGGCCCGAGAACGGCCACGATGTGCGCTTTATTTTGCGCGATAGCATCTGCGAGCAATTCCCTTAGCCATACTTGAAAAGTCATGAAGAACCTCTCGAAACCTCTTCTATTGTGGCGCAAGATTGAAGGGCCATGAACCGCCAAGTCACGCCAGCGGAGATTGGCTATGGTCGATTGTCCAGCAATCCTAACCTGACTGGGTAGCCTGCACGACAATGCCCGAGCATCGGGCGCATTCGCGGGTGCGTGGTCTGTAATCACGCGGGAATCCTGATCATGCCGGAATCATGGGGGCCAGGAAATCCCCAATCAGAGTTCGTCCAGCGATAGACGTGTTGTTTCGTTCCCCTGCTCGATGGTATGGTCGTCATGTTATCGCCGTGCTTTTGAGTGGTCTACTTGATGATGGAGTTCAAAGACTGCAGGTTATCAGCCGAAGCGGCGGGCGGTGATTGCGCTGAAGCCGTCTGACACTTCCTTCTCTCAACTGCCAGAAAATGCAATCAATATGACCACCCTGATTACATCCTTTCGGGCTGTGAAATATCTCCCAAGCTTCAGCAGTTAGTCAATAATTCCACCGCTTCCGAAATGCCGGCCCGTCATGAAATGAGTGGTCACAATGGATCTGCCTCGGGATACATCTGACCGGACTGTGGCGGAGCGTTATTTGAAGAAGGAAATCAGGGAATTCCGCACTTTCGCTGCCGGATCGGGCACGCTTATTGGCTGAATGCATTATTGGCAGGCGAAGACGATGCACTCGAGACCGCCCTTTGGGCTGCCGTGCGATCACTGCAAGAAAACGCTGAGCTAAAGGAGCGGACAGCGAAGATGATTGAGCGAAGCGGAGGGAGGTCGAATGCTGTGCGGATTCGAGAAGACGCACAGGCACAAAAGGAACAGGCGAAATTGCTGCGAGAGCGAATCCTTGAAGTACAAAAACGCGCCGTGGAGCAGTATGGAACTTAGATCACTGACCGAGGCATTCCTGAACTGTTCCTGATAGACGCTTCTGCGGAGTTCAAGACCAGAAACAAACATTCGACCGGGGGAACGCGATGGTCCCTGAAGTGATCTCGCCGTAGAAAATCTTCGTGCTAGAAGAGTGAAAGCTGGTTCGAGCGAGCGGAACGATCTTGCTTGCGGCCGACCGTCCTGCCGCCAAGCGAGTCTGAGATACTTCGTTCGCGGGCTACGGTCTCATCGAAGTTCGCGATGGGAGCCCGGGAGTTCTCAACTGCTAGTACAAAACGGTTCAGCCTTCGGATTCCGTCAGTCTTGTCAGTCTCTCCCACTTTCGCCCTTTCCACGGACTGTCGCATGATCTCGATGGTTGCATCGTAGGTCTTGAGAGGAACTGGGAACGGATGCCCGTCTTTGCCGCCGTGAGTGAAGGAATACCGGGCAGGATCGGAGAAACGGGTGGGCGTACCGTGCACCACCTCCGCGACCAGTGCGAGCGATTGTAGAGTTCGTGGACCCAGCCTTTCCAAGAGCAGTAACGACGCGAAATCACGAGACTCCCGCTCATAGGCGACGGCCAAAACCGCGCCCAGCCGTTTAAGATCCACGTCCTTCGCCTGGACATCATGATGTCTGGGCATCGTGAGCTTGCGAATATTGCTCAGTGTAACTTCGGGACGCTCCCGTACCACATCAAGCAAAGCTCGTTGCGCGGTTTGGGCTGGAGCCGCTACAAGATTCATGATTGTGCCTTGGTGCTCACCGACAATACCCGTATGCGGCTCAAGAGTGAAGTCTTTCACCGTGGCCGAGTGCCAGTGATAGCGGCGAGCCAATCCCCTGGATCCATCCATGCCCTGCTGCACGATGGCCCATTCACCATTTTTCGCGATGACGAAGCCGTGGAGATAAAGTTGAAACCCATCGGCAATTGCATTGTTATCGACGCGCGCGGCCAAACGACTTGCCCGCACTAATGCATTCCCGTCCAGCCCGCTTCGTTGAGCATAATCAAGGAGTTCGTCCGGAGTCTTTCGAGAATGGCGTCCGCGACCTCCGCAAACATAGATACCAAGTTCGTGGGATATCGGATTCAATCCTCTTTTTAATGCTCCCAACACTGAGGTGGTGATGCCGGACGAATGCCAGTCCATACCCATTACGGAGCCAAGGGCCTGAAACCAGAATGGATCGGCCAACCGGGACAAGAGGGTTGAAGAACCGTAATGATGAACGACGCTTTCCGCAATCGCCGTGCCGAGACGTGTCATCCTGTCAGCCAGCCACTTCGGCACGCTGCCCCCGTGAAGTGGCAGGTCGGCAATACCGGATCGTTCCATTTATTAATTGTAGCGAGAATCCGGAGCTGATTTAAACAGATCGATTTAAACAGGTTGAAGCCTTCGATGCCGTGACTGCGCTCAATCGTGACTGCGCTCTAGAAGAAGCCCGGCAAGCGGGTCAATAACACTCGCGGGAGAAAAGTTGCCATGAACGGAAATCGAATTTGGGCGCAACCCTTCCCCGGCGCATTACATCGAAGAGGTCCGTTTAGGTGGAAAGCGGTGCTCAGCTGAGCAGCTTACCTCTATGCGACATTAGCCACCCCGAAAGGATTCATTATGAAACTGTTTTCAGCACACATCGACAATTTGCGAACGCTGTATATCAGCAATTTGAAAAAGGCTTTGGACATGGAGCAAAAAATCACCGACGCCCTGCCCGACCTTATTGAAAACTCAAGCGATTCTGAACTGGCGCAGGCCTTTCGAAGCCACCTGGAAGAGACAAAAGGTCATGTGAGCAAAATCCAGGGACTTTTGCAAAAGAACGA
The DNA here is from genome assembly GCA_049589695.1 of Candidatus Sulfotelmatobacter sp. Classification (GTDB taxonomy): domain Bacteria; phylum Acidobacteriota; class Terriglobia; order Terriglobales; family Acidobacteriaceae; genus Sulfotelmatobacter. The sequence continues at coordinate 7,553 of JBAWBG010000304.1, forward strand.
GGGAGACGACTCCACAGAAACCTGCAAGGTTATCGACAGCCTTACTACAGAAGCGTCGGACACGATTAAAGATGTGACGGACCCGTCGGTGCGCGATATCGCGCTGATCGGGGCGGCGCAGCAGGTCGAACATCACGAGATTGCCGTCTACGGCACACTGCGCCGCTGGGCCGAGATTATCGGTCTGTCGTCGGATGCTTCCGTTCTTAAAAGCATCGAAGCGGAAGAAAAAAAGGCCGACGAACTTCTTACACGAATCGCCGGCACGGTGAATATGCAGGCAGCCGCGTAATCCATAGGCAATCCACAGTCAATCCCGGCGGTTGTTGTGACGTGACTTCCGAATGTTGTGAATCTGCGACGATCGCCTATTCGCGCGGTAGAGTGCCCGCGACTCTTTTTTAGCGATTCCAAATTACAGAGAACGAGTCACGGGCCGAGATTGCGATCTTCGCTCCCCGGCTGGCAAATTCCTGCGCCACCACGAATCCGAGTCCACGCGACCTCCGGTAACAAACACAGTCTTGTTCCGCAGCGAAATTTGTCTTCGCCGCGGGAACAGCATGGAAGCTGCCATGCCCAGTGCGATTCCAGCACGAACAGAGAAGTTGCGATTCGCCATAAAAGTCGGAACGAGAGTTTTGCGGGGCCGCCTTCCGTCCCCGCGTGAGCGTGCATTAGTGCGCCGAAGCTGACGTGACGGCTGGCGGCGCGATGGACTCAGCTTGTTTCAAATGGTCCTCTAAGGTTGGCAAAGTCTGGGCGGCAAAGTTCTTGACGTCCGGATCCTTAGCGGATCTACTTTCGCGGCGAAAATCGCTGACGTCTTTCTTATGGTCCTTCACCATATCTCTCATATACGCCTGGTCGAATTGTTCGCCCGAGAGCTTTTCGAGTCTCGCCTTGGTGGCTTTGTCTTTGGCGTTTAAGTCTTGCGGGAGGTCGACGTTCTTCTGAGAAGCGAGCTGCTTTAATTCGTCGTTCGCTTTGCTGTGATCGTCCACCATGCGCTGCCCGAACTTTTTCACGTCGCTGCTTGAGGCCTTCTCCGCGGCGAGCCGACCAAGCGCTACTTCCGCCATTCCACCCTCGGCGGCTTCTTTCATGAATTTAGCATCCGCCGTTGCCGTTCCTGCGGAGGCTTTTTGGGTACTCGCGCCGTTAGCGGGCGTTGAGTTCATGGAATCACTAGATTGCTGCGCGGTAGCGCCGCAGATAGCCAATACCGCAACGAACGCTGCTGCCAACGAGATTCTTGACATTCGGGACATCGAAAGCTCCTCACATTTGATTCGATTTTGATCCGCCGGGATGTCAATGGACTCGAAGCGGTTGTCGGGCTTTCGGTTAAGGAAGAGGCAGGACAAAACCCTTAACGTGAGTTCGTCATCCAACCGGGCCAGTCAGACGCGCGTCAGGCGGGTGTTTCGGCGGTAGCCGACCGGGCGGCCTAGAAGCTCAACAAATTGCTGGTCGAATGGAAATCATTGGAGTGTGGAACGATGGCGTCAACGAAGCAAAGCAAGGCGGCGAAGAAAAACATCAAGAAGGCGGCGTCCGCCGCAAAACGAAAACGTACAATCGCACATTTGCCGAAATCTGTACGCACTGCGCTGGGCAAGCAAGCCTCGTCGGTGGCTAAGAAGAAGAAAAAAAGACAAGAAGAATAAGAAGAAAAGAAAGGTTCGCAGTAAAGGCTGAGAAAATTGCGCCGCTCATGACGTGTGAGATTCGCATCGGCACTTCTGGATACCACTACAAACATTGGCGCGGTCCTTTTTATCCAACGAAAATATCTTCGGATGAAATGCTCGCGTTTTATGCGCAACACTTCGACACAGTGGAGCTGAACAGCAGCTTCTATCGACTTCCCACAGAAACAGCATTCGATAGTTGGCGACAATCGACCCCTGCGGATTTCGTTTTTGCGGTGAAGGCCAGCCGCTTCTTGACCCATCAGAAGAAGCTAAAAGATCCAGAGAGCGCTCTGGACAACCTCCTTCCGCGAGCATCGCGGTTGGCCAGCAAGCTGGGACCGATCCTTTTCCAACTCCCGCCGAGGTGGCAGGTGAACCAAGGCCGTCTCGAAGCGTTACTTGAGGCGTTGCCCCGCGATCTACGATATGTTTTCGAATTTCGGGACCTGAGCTGGATTCGACCTGAAATTAACAAATTGCTCGCAAAATTCCGCGCTGCATTCTGCATTTACGAATTGGCCGGTTACCGCTCTCCTTTAACGATAACCGCCGATTTTGCATACGTGCGTTTGCATGGACCTACCCTTGGAAAATATCAAGGGTCTTACAGCACTGACCGCCTTCGCCGCTGGAGTAAACAGGTCGACAAGTGGGCGAAAGATCTGGCTGCGATCTACATCTATTTTGATAACGATCAGGCGGGCTACGCCGCCCGGAATGCCTTAACCCTCAGGCGAATGTTGAAAGGGGAAAGCAGTCGCGAAGGTCGGCATGTTTGCGATCAGGCGACATTTGCCCGAACCGTGCCTCCCTTACCCGCCGATTGGATCGCCTGACGCAGGACACTTGACCTGTCGGTTTCGAGCATTAAGTTTCGGGACCCCTTCTGATGCATCGGGATTCGCGAGGTTGGTTTAAAAAAAAATGAACGTGCGGAGCCCGACTCTGTATCGAGAAAACCTATCGTCCCACCGACTTGGTTGCACCTAGCGCAAAGCAGTCAAAGAATTCGGGAGCTCAGAAATCCTAAGGGAAAATTTGGGCCAAGCTACCCAACCCTGTCGATTGTCGCGGAAAGTCAAAGAGGTTATCGGTTGAATAGGTTGTCACATAGCCGTGGTCCACCGAGACGCACGCACCTATCAATATTTGAAAAGGAGAAATCATGTACCACCACATAAAAAAACTGATGTACACCGTTAACGTCGGCACGCCGGATCCTCGGTTCGGCAATATGCTGCTCGAACAGTTTGGCGGAGCCAACGGCGAACTCGCTGCCGCGATGCAGTATTCCATCCAGGGGCTGAACTGCGACGAGCCCGATCGCAAGGACATGCTGATGGACATTGGCACCGAGGAACTTAGCCACCTCGAGGTAGTCGGCACGCTCGCCCGCATGCACCTTAAACCCATGAAGAAAGATCGTGACGCCGGAGAGACGGACCCGCTCATAGCGATTGCCGGCGGAGGCGGCGTCGGCCTATTCAATTCGATGGGAGACGCATGGACGGCCGACTACCTCAAGATCACCGGCGAACTGGATGTGGACCTCAGAAGCAACATCGCCGCTGAAGCGCGCGCCAAGATCGTTTACGAGCGCTTAATCAATTTTTGCGACGATCCCGGCTCAAAAGATGCACTTCAATTCCTGATGACCCGAGAGATTACCCATATGAAGGCTTTCACCGCTGCTCTTGAGAGTATGGGCAAAGCGCCTTTTTCGATTGGGAAAATACCGCCGACTGCCGGGCTGGTAGATCAGTATTTTAACGATTCGACCGGAGAGGGGGATGAAGGCGAGACCGATGCTCGCGGCCCATGGAACGAAGGCGGCGATTGGCAAATTGTCGAAGTCCCCGAACTTAAAGAGGGTGTGGAAAATCTGGAAACGTCGCGCGGCGAGGAGTCCGGACGGAGCAAGAAACAGCGCGTACGTTCGTCGGAATCCAAAATTCGAAAATCCGCGTAAGGCAACCGAACGATGCGGGTCTTGGCCATAGGAGCGGGGCCCGCGTCCAGCGCGCGCTGACATTCTCGTTGGCTTCGTTTGGCATCGTTGAAGCGAAATGAGAAATTCCGACATCGCGGAACTGCTAGCCCGGGCGGCTGAACATGCGAAGCAGCCTTTGCAGCGTGCGCTCAGACGCGCCGCGCGCCGTGCGTTTCTTTGGCCGGAAGAGGTAGAAGAAATCCACGCACGCGGTGAAAGCCTCACGGTTCTGTCCGGTATCGGCCCCTATCTGAGTAAGCAAATCATCGATTGGCTGAGGCATCCCCCGGAACTTGAGGAGACGATTCCCGAAATACGGCACAACTTTCTAACGCTTGCCGAAGCCGGGATATTCCGATCTAAGTACCCTGCGCGCTTCAGCGAGATTCGCGGCGACCTTCAGATGCACACGCTGTGGAGCGACGGGTCGGGCTCGGTTCAGGAAATGTCAGAGGCCGCGATATCGCGCGGATATTCCTATATCTCGATCACCGACCATTCCAAAGGGCTAAAAATTGCTGGTGGCATCGACGAAGATCAGCTCGCGAAGCAAGGGGAGGAAATCGCTGCCGTCAATGAAAGCATGCGACGGAACGCCAGCAGCTTTTGCATCCTCCGTTCTGTTGAGTTGAACCTGTCGCCTAGTGGTGCCGGAGATATGGACCAAGCCGCTTTAAACAGGCTGGACCTTGTGCTTGGATGTTTTCATTCTGCTCTGCGGAAAAAGGAGGATCAGACAGAACGATATCTTGCCGCCCTACGCAACCCTGCCATTCACATTCTTGGCCATCCGCGAGGGCGGATTTACAACTTTCGTCTTGGCTTGAGCGCCGATTGGGCGCGGGTCTTCGCTCTGGCGGCGCAACTCGACAAAGCCGTTGAAATTGACTGCTATCCGGACCGGCAGGATCTCAGCGTCGATTTGCTGGCGATCGCGAGAAAGGAAGGATGCCGCATTTCGATCGGAACGGACTCGCATGGCCCCTCGCAGCTCCGATTCATGGAACTCGGCGTAGCCGCGGCGATACGCGCCAAGCTTGAGCCAAAAAGAATCCTCAACTACATGCCGACGGATCAACTGCTGGAATGGGCTAGAAGTGTTCGAAAGCGCAGTCGTTGAAAGCGCCTCGGAATCACGTCGCGTGGCGGATAAAGCTCCACGATTATTCCGCAGATATGTTTTTGAGCTGGAGCGGCACCGAAGAATCTTCTGCCGATACCCTTCCAACATGGACCCAAGCGAAGCGGGTCAAGAACGAGCCTAATAACGACGAGACCGCCGCTGCGCGTCGCAGATCGCGACAGCGTTTCCGGCTTCCCGAACCGAATGAAGCGATCAGTCGTAAGGCTAGCGGCAGCGGTCCTGAGAGCAATCCCGCTCCGCGAGTTGCCCAGCCGCTGACACCGTGACGCAACGGTCTTGTGCTCGCCGTCCGCCGCAGTTCAATCGAGGCTCCCATGGCGGTCTCGGCGACCGTCGCTCCAATTGCGATTCGATGCAGCGCTTCCGATTCATTTCCCGCCAATTCCAGGATTGAGGCCGCCGACGCAATTCCCGACGCCGCGAAATGGATTGGTAGAGTCGACACATGCTCATTCCATAACGGGATGGCGGTTGCCCCGATCAAAACTCCCATATAGGACGACAGGACCAGTCCGGTCAGTGCGGAAACGATTTGTGCTCCATTGGTCAGCACGCGGACAGCGGAATTCGGCCGACGCTTCTTGAGTTCCGCGAGCACGGCCGCCGCAGCGGCACTATTGGAGAATGCCATCAAGGTCCAGGAACCGACCGACATTGGGCTCTGGATCTTGAATATGCGAAGCATGTTCAGAAAGCGGGATGGCATTCCCAAGTCCGCAATTAGAAGCGCCGGCGAGATCAATCCTCCAAAGGCCGCAAGCCAGCGCGAGTGGCGAATGAGCCGAGCGTCAGCACCCGACAATTCGGCGACCGTAGCAATCAATGCAGCCGCCCCAGCCAGCCCTCCCACAAAAAAGTAGATCGGAACTTCAATTGTCGATTGCACCGGGCGAGTCTCCGCCTCGTAGAAGATAAATGCAAGACAACGGATCAAAGAAAGCGCCGCGATGTAAAGCCAGATCGGCCTTCCTGTGCGTCCTCCGGGAACAATCATCGTCGATACCTACTGAGTAACGCCGGTTGCGCTTCGGGAGATCCGATCAGGCAGCTTTTCTCGAAACAGACCGCAATCGAGGCAACACTTCTTTCCCGTAAAAATCTATTACTCTTCTCTGATCGCTTTGGCCAGAATGGATGTGAACCCCGGTTGCACCGCTCTTGAACAGACCTGCGAGGACTTTTACATGGAGCTCGGGATCGGTGCCGACTGACCAACCTTCCGTCACTTGTTCGAGGGGAACCTCAGCTTCAGCGCGGTCCTGAATGGTCTTTGGATCGCGAATGTTGAAATAGGGTTTCCAGGCCTTCGGACCGAAACGCCAGAGCGTCGCCGCTTCATCAAGCTCGCTTTTGCCGCCCACTACAACATACTGCTCGATAAAAACCGGCATTCGAGCCGGATCCTTACCGGCATCGGACGCTCCCTTCTGAAATTCACTCTTATGCTCCTTCCAGGTCTTGGGATCGGTAATCAGTCCGTCCGCGTATTGCCCGCAGCGACGCATTGCCTTCGGTCCATTGCCCGCCATCAATAGAGGAATGGTCTGAGTCGGCGGATCGTAGAGGCGGGCGTTGACCTTGTAATAGTTTCCCGAGTGATCCACTTGCTGACCGCTCCACAGTTTGCGAATGATTCCGGTGGCTTCAACCAGTCGTTCCGACCGCTCCTTCCACTTGGGCCAAGACCCCGTCGCAGCCTCTTCATTCAATGCTTCGCCCGAACCAACTCCGAGAAAGATTCGACCGGGAGTCAGAAGACTCAGCGACGCGAATGCCTCTGCTACCACCGCCGCGTTGTAGCGAAAAGTGGGGCAAGTGACAGTTGTCCCCATCCGGATGCGCTTTGTGCTTTGCCCGATTGCGCTCATGGTGATCCAGGCTTGTCCCGAATGCCCTTCATTTTCCTGCCATGGCTGGAAATGATCACTGACGGCGAGGAGATCAAATCCGGCTTGCTCGGCGGCGATTCCGAGCTCGACTAGTTCAGGCACCTTGAATTGCTCGTGCGCCAACTGGAAACCAATTTGCGGCTGCAGCCAAGAAGAGGCGATCGATTCTATTTGATTCACAGCGTACTGTCCCTCCTGGTCCTTGACCTTGTCTTTTCTCAAAAGGCCTGTATTGAATGCCGATAGAAAGACTCCGTCCAAGCGCCCCAGTACGGCCAAGGAAGCGACGGACTTCAACCAACGTCGTCGGTCGAAAGAATTCGAAGTCCACCGATTCGAATTGTGGCGGGAGACTGTCACGTGTGTCGCGGCATTCGTGCGGAAAATTAGGGGAACTACCCGCACGCTCGGCTTTGGCGCGGATTGGATGCACGACGTTGCTCAAGGATGTCTGACACCCTTTGGTTTTTGGTTCGACCCTTGAGCTCTCAGTGGCCTTTCCACTATGATGGCGCCGACCGCGAACTTGTTGATTTCGGTCTGCAAGAGTTGTTGGTGATAATCTCTATTTTCCACGGCGGCGGCGTAACGGGAATGTAATGCCGCTATGCGGCCTTCTTCTTCATTGCGAGCCGAGCCACCGCCTTGAGATCGTCCACGAATTGACGGGTTTGCTGGTGACGCGTCTCTGGGTCGGGCGCCCGCAATATGGAAGACGGGTGAACGGTCGCAATCACGAGGGGTGCGAGCGGAGATTTGACGACCTGTCCATGTTGCCGGGTAATGCTGAAGTCCCGGCCAAGCAGCGACTGCGAAGCCGTGGCCGGCAGGCACGAATCTCAGAGTAGCGTGGCTTCTTGTGAATGCGGCGCTTGCCGCGTTCCGCTGGAGTCCACTTGAAATGCTTCACAACATTCGTGACATACACTTGGTCTCGTTCGATCCCCGCCTCGGCGAGAGCGTCATTAAGTATTTTTCCTGCGGGCCCAACGAATGGTCGACCCTCACGATCTTCCTGATCCCCGGGTTGTTCACCCACGAACATGATCGCAGCTCTCGACTTTCCCTCGCCGAAGACGGTTTGTGTAGCGGTCTTCCAGAGATCGCACGCCTTGCACACGCTCGCCTGCTGTCTCAGGAGCTCAATCGTCCCCCTCTGCGGCGTGAAGCCGGCACTATTTTCGGCGGTCTCTTTTGCCGGCGCGCCAGCCGGTGTCTATGAGACGAACGTTTCATTCCGAATGCTCAGGCGACGGTCAGGGCTATACGACCTCACACCATCTCGCGTACTTTGTCGGAGAGCGCCGTCAGCGCAATCTTGCCTCGGTTTGGCTCTCCGCGCAGCAATGACTCGGAAAACTTCAGCGCCTGGTCAGCAGTGACTTTTGCGGGAAGCGGCGGCTCCAACGGGTCGACTACTGCCTGCAAGATTGCCGGACCCGGCGTCTGGAGAAATTCCTCGACGATACGTCCGCAATCTGCCGGGTCTTCCACCGTTAAGCCCATTCCCCCGCACGCGTGTGCCACCTTCGCAAAATCAATCGGGTGGAGATCGACTCCATATTCCGGATTCCCCAAAAACACCATTTGCTCCCACTTGATTTGTCCCAGAGTCCCGTTCTTTACAATCACTACCTTGATGGGAAGCTGATACTTCACCGCCGTGGCGAACTCAGCCATCAGCATCGAGAAGCCTCCGTCCCCCACGAACGCCACGCACTGCCGCTCTGGATGGGCGATCTGCGCTGCGATCGTATAAGGAAGGCCATTGGCCATGGTGGCAAGATTGCCAGAGACCGCGTGAATCTGCCCTGCCTTTACCGGAATGTGACGTGCCCACCAGGTTGCAATGGTCCCGCTGTCACAACTGACGATTGCGTCATCGCGCAGCCGCTGGCCAAGTTCGTGTGCGATCACTTGCGGCTTCATCGGCACATCCTGACGGGTCGCACGACCGAGCATCACCTTATGCCAATCCTCCATGCCCTTCTGAGCCTTATCGAGAAAGCTCCGATTTTCTTTGCGTTTGAGTTTCGGCAACAGTTCGCGGAGAACACGGCTGCTATCACCGACCAGGCCGACCTCAACCGGGAAGCGTAGCCCGATACGCTTTGGGTCCAACTCGATCTGCACACCCTTGGCGTCACCGGGTTTCGGTAAGTATTCGAGATAGGGGAACGACGTTCCGACCATGAGCAATGTGTCGCAAGCCTCCATCGCCTCCTGGGACGGCTTCGTGCCCAGCAATCCGATTGTTCCGGTCGTGTAAACGCATTCGTCGGTCACAGCCGCTCTTCCGAGCAAAGCCTTCACGATTGGAGCGCCCAGTATCTCCGCGGTTTGTTCCAATTCCGCAGTTGCGCGCAAGGCGCCGCGCCCGGCAAGGATTGCGACTTTCTTGCCTTCGTTGAGAACCTGCGCCGCGCGCTCGAGATCGTCAGGGTCTGCGAGCATTGCGCCGCCAGCTTCCGTGTGTGAAGTGTGGTGCGGGATATTCCGCTTTGAGCGCTGCCGCTTCTTCACTTCCATTTCCTGAAAGTCGACCGGAAATGTAATGT
>JBAWBG010000305.1:0-34857 GCA_049589695.1 Candidatus Sulfotelmatobacter sp.
CCTTACGGCCTTAACCACGACCGAATTGTCGCAACTTGCCTCCGCAGCCGGCATTCTGGACAAACTACTGCGCGACTGGCGGTGACACCTGGAGAGGGTTGGCACTCATTGCGGTAGAATGGCTGCCCGCGGAGAATTCGTGACTGGAGGATATTTTTCTGGAGATCTTGTACATCCGGCTGGCGGGGCAGAGGACCGGAGAGCTTATCAAGCATAATTATTTGAACGCAGACCGTATCATTTCTCAAGGGAGCCTCGTACTATCTTGCGCTTGAGCCGCCGTGATTTTGTACAGTCCGCGTTAGCGGCCGGGGTAGCGGCTGCGCTTCCCGCCGGGATTTTTTCGGCGTGCAGCGTCTCCTCAAATGCGGCGCACACTCTGAACTCCGCGCCGCTTTACAGTCCTCGCCGCATGAGGTTCGATACTCCTTCGGAGATTCCATTCCCTAAGGATTTTTTCTGGGGCGCGGCAACTGCTGCCTATCAGATCGAAGGGGCGTGGAAAGAAGACGGCAAGGGAGAATCGATCTGGGACCGGTTCGCGCATACTCCGGGCAAAATCAAGAATGGCGACACTGGAGACTTAGCTTGCGACTCCTATCATCGATGGCGCGAAGACATCGCGCTGGCGCGAGCGATGAATTTAAATAGTTACCGGTTCTCCATTTCATGGTCGCGCATACAAAGCTCTGGGTTGGGCCCGGCGAATTCCAAAGGAGTCGACTATTACAGTCGCCTCGTGGATGCCCTTCTGGAAGCTAGAATTCGCCCGCTCGTCACGCTCTATCACTGGGACCTGCCGCAGCCTTTGGAAGATGCCGGGGGCTGGCCAAATCGTGATACCGCTTCTCGATTTGCTGATTACGTGGCACTGGTATCGCGATTGTTGGGCGATCGCGTTTCCGATTGGATGCTTCTCAACGAACCCTCCGCGTTTGTCGACCTGGGGTATCTCGAAGGCACGCATGCTCCCGGTCGCCAGAGCCTTGTCGACTTTCTGCGTGCCTCTCATACGGTGAACCTGGCGCAGGGCGAGGGTTTTCGAGCGTTGAAGGCAATTCGTCCGTCGGCGCGCGTGGGAACTGCCCTCAGTATGTCGCCGTGCGAGCCGGCGACAAATTCCGAAGAGGATAAGTTAGCAGCCGAACGCGCCCACGCGATTACGAATCTCTGGTTTCTCGATCCGGCGCTTAAGGGCCGCTATCCGGATGCACTCGCTTTTCTTCCGGAGACCGTCATGGGCATCAAGTCGGGCGATCTGGAAAAAATGAAAGCCCCTCTCGATTTCATCGGCATCAACCTTTACTACCGTATGATCGCGTCCGCACCCACCGCGATCGAGCGACTGGGCCATGCGCAGCAATGGATCTTCCCGGTGAAGATGGCCGGCGGCGGGCAGGCGCCGAAGACCGACATAGGATGGGAAGTTTGGCCGCAGGCGGTTTATGACATGGTCACGCGTATTACTCGCGACTACAACCGGCCGGTGATTGAGATTACCGAGAGCGGGTGTTCTTACAACGATGGTCCGGACGCGAACGGCGTGATTCATGACTCGCGCCGCGTTGAATATCACCGGCAGTATCTGCAGGCGCTCGCGCAAGCGATCGCCGATGGCGCCGACGTCCGCGGCTACCACGCCTGGAGTTTGATGGATAACTTTGAATGGGCGGAAGGTTTCAGCAAGCGCTTTGGGTTGGCGTATGTGGATTTTAGAACTCAGAAGCGCACCATCAAAGAATCGGGGCGCTGGTACGGAAAAGTCGCGGAGGAAAATCGGGTCGGGCCAGCCTAAGCAATCCGCAAATTATTTCTGCTGCATTACCAGTTCGCCGTTCTCAACTTTCAAACCACCTACATTGTCCGGAAGTTTCATACGATCGCGCTGTTCAGCGAGTTTCTTCTGTAACGCTGGATTCACCAGCGAAACCGGCACGTTTAGATCGCCCACCTTAAACTCTGTTGGCTCGAATGTGGCATATCCATCTTTCGAGGAAAGATGCCCCGAAACGGTTACCCAGACGTCTTTTCCCGCAATCTCGGTCAGGAATTGCCCGTGTACGGTGTCGCCATCGAAGCTGACTTGCTGATCTTTTATGTTGGGCTGTCCACTGCCAAGATTGGAATCCGGCGAAAGCTCTCCACCTGAGGCCCCGCTTCCAACGGCTCCCATAGCCTGAGCCAGCGCGGCGCCCACTTCGTCTGAGTTGAGGTGAACTTCCACTTTCGGTTGCGGGTCGGAAGGAATCGTCGGCAGATTCTGCGCCGCCGCCGCTTGGTGATTTCCGCTCGTCGAGGGCGGAGCTTGCTGCACCGCCAGCTCGAAATGATCCATCTTTTGGCCAAACGACTGAGCATTGGCGGCGATTGCCGCCGGAGTCTGCGACTGAGCGACCGGGGCCGGCTTTTTCAATACCAGGATAATGGCCACGAGCGAGGCCACCAGTGTCGCTATGCTGATGATGCGGTCCAGCTTGATTTTCATGGAAACTCGGCAACGGTCAGCCCGGGATGGATAGGCCCAACATCATGGTAACGATTGCTGAGTTGGGGAATCAGATTGCGGAAGTCTTGCCTGCCGATAGTACTTCGGTCACTTCGGTTTGAGGTTCACGCCAGCTTCTTAGTGAGCAATTCATTCACCAACTGCGGGCTAGCTTGGCCCTTGGAGCCTTTCATTACCTGGCCGACAAAGAATCCGATCATGGTCTTTTTGCCGGCGCGGTATTGTTCGAGCTGCTTAGGATTCGCGGCGATGACTTCGTCGATGATTCTTTCCAGCGCGGAGGTGTCGGTGGACTGTTGGGGGCGTCCTTCTTGTTCGTAGACCTCGGGGAAATCCTGGTTGCGTTCGAAGCTGAGATCGTAAAGATCTTTGAGCATTTTGCCGGAGATAACGCCACTTTCCACGAGGTCGGCGGATACGGCGACGCCTTTCATCGAGATCGGAGACTGCTCGATCGCGAGGGTTTTCGCTTTAAGACGCCCCATCAACTCGCCCTGGACCAGATTCGCTACGCGTTTGGGATTCTTCGCTGCTTTGGCTGCCCCTTCAAACTGATCGACGAGCGACTTTGAAGCCGTCAGCACCTGCGCATCGTATTCCGTGATGCCATATTCCTTCACCAATCGCGTGCGGCGCGCTTCGGGAAGTTCGGGTAGGGCCTTGTTGATCTCAGCCTTCCACTTCTCGTCGACAACCAGCGGCAGCAGATCGGGCTCGGGAAAATAACGGTAATCGTGTGCCTGTTCTTTCGAGCGCATACTGTAAGTTTTTCCTTCGTGCGAATTGTAGAGGCGGGTTTCCTGCAATACTGTGCCGCCGGATTGGACTACTTCGATCTGGCGGGCGATCTCATAGACGAGCGCTTCGCGAATAAATCGAAACGAGTTTACATTCTTGATTTCGGCCTTCGTGCCCAGTTCCTTCTGGCCGCGTGAGCGGATGCTGACGTTAGCGTCGCAGCGCAGCGAGCCCTCCTCCATGTTGCAGTCGCTGACGCCGGCATAGAGGATGATCTCCTTCAATCGCGTCAGATATTCGTAAGCCTCGTCGGGAGTGGCGATGTCAGGTTCGCTGACGATTTCGATCAGCGGCACGCCGGTGCGGTTAAGATCGATGGCAGTTTTTTCGGAGGCGTCCGGAAAGCCTTCGTGCAAGCTCTTTCCGGCGTCTTCTTCGAGATGGACGCGGGTGATGCCGATTTTTTTCTTGCCTCCGCTGGCAGCCACTTCTATGTATCCGTGCTCGGCCAACGGCCTATCGTATTGCGAAATCTGGTAACCCTTAGGCAGGTCGGGATAAAAGTAATTCTTTCGGGCGAAAATCGAAGTCTCGTTAAGCTTACAGTTCAGGGCGAGCGCGGCCAGCGTGGCGAATTCGACCGCCTTGCGATTCAGAACCGGCAATGCTCCGGGCATGCCCAGGCATACGGGACAAACGTTGGTGTTGGGCGGAGCGCCGAATCGCGTGGAGCAGGAGCAGAAAATCTTCGAGGCGGTCAGAAGCTGGACGTGTACTTCGAGGCCGATGACCGGCTCGTAGCTTGTGCCAGCAGCGATGGAGGAGTCCGCGGCGGTCGACATACATCGTGATTATACGTTTCCGGAATATTGCTTCGCTTTGTGAAATGGCGCAAGAGAAATTAAGACCTTGAAGCGCGGGGAGCGGCCGCTCAGCTCGCGAAGAAAGAGGTTCGCAGCGCGTAACGTTACTTCTCCAGCGGGATTTCGAAGTACATCAACTCCGTGCCTTTGGCGTCGTCGACCCCAGTGACGAAGAGGCGTGAGCCTTCCAATGGCGCGCTGACGTCTTCCACGTCGAAGAAAAGAAATCCAGATTGCGTGGTGTGAGGTTCGACGGCCTTGGCGGCGAACTGCGAGGTTTCGATCTCGTCACGTTCTTTCTGGCTGAGTCCGCCTTTCACTTTTTTCTGCGGGATCGGTACAGGGATGGGCTGCGTCTGGTGAGGATTAGAAAGGCGCCGGAAGATATCTTCAGGCGCAACGGGCGTGAACTTGGAACGGTTGGCGGTGGTGAGTGTGGCCTGCATGTTGCCGACGGAGATGGGCTGGTCCCCGTCGTTGGTGACGATGAAGAAGATGGGGAGTAACCCATGCTGGTGAAAGTTTATCGAGAATATTTTCGCCTTGTCGGGGGTGTCGTAAGGGTCGGCGGCGATGGCCACTTTGTCAGCCGTATGGTCATCGTGCGCTGGATAGGTTTTGGCGGGACGGGCTGCGGGCTTCACGAATTCTTTTGCAGTGAGGGGAAGAACAGACGTTGCTACTGCGAGAGAAATGACAACAACATGGACAACCTGCCGCTTTAGTCTCACCCGCATGATTCTGATTATAGGGGAGGGCGATGTACTCGTGGGACTAGGCGGAGATGGCCCCTAAATTAGCAAACACAAGGGACACCGGGGTACGCAGGGTGGATCTTTGTTTAGAATGGCTGCACTTGATCTCTTCTTTTTACAACCTTTTGTACAGCGCGGCGCTGACCGTGGGAATGTTGGCTAGCCTGCCTTACTGGCTCTTCCAGATGGCGCGCCATGGCAAGTATCGAACGGGCTTTGCGGAAAGGCTGGGACAAGTGCCGGCGCGGCTTCTGTTGCCGGCTGCAAACGAACGTGTGATTTGGGTACACGCAGTTTCAGTGGGAGAAGTGCTCGCGGTTGCTGGTTTAGTCGAGGAACTTCGGCGCAGCTCGCGCTATAGAATCGTTGTTTCCACCACCACGGACACGGGACAGGCACTGGCCCGTAATCGCTTTGGCGAAGCCAATGTTTTTTATTTTCCTCTGGATTTCGCGTACGCGATTCGTCCGTACCTGAAGGCGCTGCGGCCGCAACTGGTGGTGATTGCGGAGACCGAGTTCTGGCCAAACTTCATACGGTTGGTTCGCGCCAGCGGAGCGAAAGTTGCAGTCGTAAATGCGCGCATCTCGGACCGCTCGTGGCCGCGCTACCGACGATTCCGCGGATTGATGCGAAAGCTGCTGGCGAATGTCGATCTTTTTCTTGCTCAGACTCCTGTGGATGCCGCGCGGCTGCAGGATATTGGCGCCCCGCGGGATCGAGTGCGGGTCAGCGGGAATTTAAAGTTTGATATTCCTGTGCCGGTTCCGCCGGCGATTGTCGAAGACATAAGGGCGTCAATCGAAGCGAGCGCTGCAGCGCCGGTGCTGGTGTGCGGAAGCACGGTGGAGGGCGAGGAACCGTTACTTCTGAAAGCGTTTGAGAACGTACTGGTGCAATATCCGCAAGCGCTGATGATTCTCGCGCCGCGTCATCCCCAGCGATTTCCTGCGGTGGCGGCGCTGCTGGAACAAATGTCGATTCGCTTTTGCCCACGATCTGTGTGGAATGGCGAACCTTTGAACGGCGGGGTATTACTGCTGAATACGATCGGGGAACTGGCCGCGCTGTATGCGCTCGCCGATATCGCATTTGTCGGAGGTAGTTTGTTACCGCGCGGTGGACACAACATCGTTGAACCGGCGCACTTTGGAGTCGCCATCGTGGTCGGCAATCACACCGAAAATTTCCGCGACATCGTGAGCTTGTTTCGGGACCGCGACGCGTTGCGTATCACTGGTCCAGCGGAGTTGCCGCTTGTGCTTCTGGAGTTGCTTGCGAATGATGAGCTGCGAACAGCCTTGGGACGGCGTGCCATTGAGACTCTGCGCTCGCAGATTGGGGCAGCGGAACGTACGGTCGGCGAACTGCAGAAACTGCTGGCGCAGCCATGAACTGGAATCCTTTATCAGCCATTTACGGCGGTGTGGTTGCTGGGCGAAATGCGCTATACGACCGTCGGTGGTTGCGCGCACGAGCGCTGCAGGGACCGGTTATAAGCGTGGGCAATCTTTCGGTGGGAGGGTCGGGAAAGACTCCTTTTGTAATTTTGCTGGGTGAATTATTGAAGGCGCGCGAGATCTCTTTCGATGTGCTTTCGCGCGGATATGGGCGCAGGAGCCGAGGCGTGCTTCTGGTGGATCCGAGCGGTCTGCCGCAGGATTTCGGCGATGAGCCATTGCTGATCGCACGGCGGCTTCAAGTGCCGGTGGTTGTGGGGGAAGATCGGTTTGAGGCGGGGCAGTTTGCGGAGAAGAAATTTGGTCCGCAGATTCATATCCTGGATGATGGTTTTCAGCATCGTCGCTTGGCGCGCGATTTCGATGTTGTTCTCGTGACGCCAGAGGACGCGCGTGATCGTCTGCTTCCCGCCGGGCGGCTGCGGGATCCTTTGAGTGCCTTGCGGCGCACAGACGTGGTCGCGCTGACGGGCGGCGCCGCCGCGGAATCGTTCCCGTTAAAGGGCAAGATAGTCTGGCGCGTCAGGCGGGGAATTGTTGCACAAAATATTCCCGCAAGTCCTGTGGTCTTCTGCGGGATTGCGCGGCCCCAGAATTTTCTGCTTCAGCTGCGAACCGCCAACGTTGACCCCGTAGCGGAGGCATTCTTCCGCGATCACCATGCCTATAGCGAAAAAGACATTCGCGACTTGCTGGAGCTTGCGAAGCGCAGCGATGCTGGCGGCTTTGTTACCACCGAAAAAGATGCGGTCAATCTGGGCGGATATCTCAGTGTGCTAGCCCCGCTGGCTATCGTACCTGTCAAGATGGAACTCGCGGATGCAGCTAACGCTGTGGATGCCATGCTGCGCGTGATCGAGGAGCGCCGCGTCCGCTCGTGAGAAAATGCCTTGACGGCCAGCACCACACTAGTGCGAATCTGATGACCAAACACTTGAAGGAAGTCGACCGGCTGCGGAAGATTATCGAAGCATTCCCCAAAGTCACGATTACTGTGCTGGGGGATCTGGTGGCCGACGAATTTGTGTACGGCGAAATCTCGCGAGTGTCGCGCGAGGCGCCGGTGTTGATTCTGAAGCATCGCGAACGAAGTGTAGTGCCCGGCGGGGGCGCGAATGCGGTCAATAATCTGGCGGATCTGGGAGTAAACGTGTTGCCAGTGGGCGCGATCGGCGACGATGAGCCGGGACGACTGCTGACAAAGTTTTTTCGTCACAAACATATTCCGACCAGCGGAGTGCTGAAAGATAAGACCTACACGACGGTCACGAAAACGCGAATTCTTGCGGGCATGACGCACAATGCGCGCCAGCAGGTGGTCCGTGTGGATCGCGAACCGGAGGATCCTCCGAATCGACATCTGACTCGGGAGTTATTTCTAGCGGCGCGGGAATATCTGCGGGCGTCCGATGCGCTGCTGGTTTCCGACTACGGATATGGGTCGGCGAGTCCAGCAATCGTAAACGCGCTTCGGCAATCTGGACGCAGAAGAGTTGTTCTAGTGCCCTTGATTCTCGATTCGCGATACCGGTTGCTGGAGTATTCTGGCGCAACTGCGGCCACCCCGAACGAACCGGAGGTGGAATCGATGCTGGGCGTTCGCATTGGGCAGGATTGGGAGAAACTGGCGCAGTCGGGAAAACAAATTATGGAACGAATGCAACTGCAGTCGTTGCTGATTACGCGGGGGCATGACGGCATGGTGGCATTCGATCAGAAACATGCGCCAGTCGATATTCCGATTTTTGGTTCTGATGAGGTTGCTGATGTAACCGGTGCAGGTGATACGGTGATTGCCGCCTTTAGCGCGGCACTTGCTGCCGGAGCCAGCACCGAAGAGGCAGCGCAGTTAGCGAACTACGCGGGAGGAATTGTGGTGATGAAACGTGGAACGGCAACGGTTTCGCAGAACGAATTGCTGCGCGCAATTGAACAAGCTCCGCCTTTGACCCGGCCTCACTAATTCTGCAAAGGATTTTGCAACAAGAAGAATATGCGAGAAGACAAAATTCTGGGCCGAACCAAACTACGAGAGCAGGTGGAACAGTGGCGGCGGGCCGGCGAGCGCATCGTTCTGGCGAATGGCAATTTTGATTTGTTGCATGTGGGCCACGTGCGCTATTTACGCGGCGCAAAGGAATTGGGTGGCAAACTCGTGGTGGCTATTAACTCCGACGAATCCGTGCGGGCGCTGAAAGGCGACGGCCGTCCGGTGATGCCGGCGGAGGAACGCGGGGAAATTGTTGCCGCGCTCGCCGATGTAGACGCGGTCGTCATCTTTTCTGAACTCAACGTGCGTGCTTTGATCCGCGAGATTCGTCCGGATATTCAAGCAAAAGGCACGGACTACACGGCGGACTCTGTTCCTGAGCGCGACGCAGTGGAGGAATATGGCGGCCGCGTGGCGATCGTTGGTGACCCTAAGGACCATTCCACCAGCGAGATGATTCGGTCGCGGTTGCGACCGAGGCAGGTGTGAGTTTCGAGTCAGTGCGGGTATCCAATCCTCCACTTGCAAGTCTTTCCTTGGCGAATCGAAAATGAGCGAGATTGTTCCGGCGGATAGAGTCGAGCGGTTATTGGTGGTACGCCTGAGCGCGATGGGTGACGTAATTCACACGCTGCCCGCAGTACGCTTTCTGCGGCAGGCTTTTCCCAAGGCTCACATCGGCTGGCTGATTGAAGAGCGCTGGGCCGAAATATTGTGTGCGCCGGGATTTTCACGGCGTGGCGCGCGGTCTGCAATGCGGCCATTAGTGGATGAAGTTCATGTTGTAAACCTCAAGAGCTGGCGACAATCTTTGGCGTCGATTTCGAGCCTGCGACACATTGCGACGCTGTGGAATAACGTGCGAAGCGTCCACCACGACGTTGCAATAGATTTGCAAGGGGCCATGCGCTCGGCCTTGCTGGCGCGGTTGTCGGGGGCGCGAGTAGTTCTCGGTGCTGCTGAGCCGCGGGAGTCTCCGGCAAGCTTGTGGTACACGCGGAAGGTGGTCGCACGCGGAAGACATGTGGTCGAACAAAATCTTTCGGTCGCCGAGGCGCTGGTTGAGCATTCAACGGAGTTTCAACGGATTGATGTTTCTGACGGCTTTCCTCGCGTTCCGCAAATCGAGGCAAGCGTGGATGAGCGATTGGCGCAATATGGCGTCCGGGATTTCGTCATCCTGAACCCTGGTGCGGGATGGGGCGCGAAGCGTTGGCCAGCGGAGCGCTATGGAGATGTGGCAGTCAGACTGGCCAATCTCGGTGTACGTTCGATTATTAATTATGGCCCGGGCGAAGAGGAAATGGCCCGCGTAACCGAAATTGCCAGCCTTGGAACAGCTCAGGCCATGAATTGCACCATTTCAGAATTGATCGCATTGACGCGGCGGACGCGGCTTTTCATCGGCGGGGACACTGGTCCGCTGCATCTGGCGGCAGCGTTGCGAGTGCCGGTAGTCGCGATTTACGGACCCACGGATCCCGCGCGCAACGGGCCTTATGGAACGCGCAGCATTGTGCTGCGCAGTCCGGAGAGTGTTACGTCGCATGTGCGGCGCGCGGCGGCGGATGAGGGGATGCTGGGGATTAGCAGTGATGAGGTGGTGGCTGCAGCGAATAAGTTACTCGGGGGCGGCCTCAGGGGATAAAGGCCGCACCCTTTTAAGGTATTGCGGGTATTGCGGCGCGAGGCCGCACCCTTTCAAAGCAAAATCGCGGAATCATTGCATGGCGGACTGGTCACAAATCGCGCGCCGGATACGGGTCCCGTTGGGATTTATTTTCGCTGTGTTTTACTTCTGGCTGGCGCGACCCACGTGGCGTTCGATGGTTCTGGGAGCAGCGGTGATCGTGCCGGGGCTCTTGATTCGTGCCTTGGCCTCAGGCCATGTGCGCAAGAACGAATCGCTCGCCACCTCCGGCCCGTACGCTTATACGCGTAATCCGCTTTATCTGGGATCGCTGCTGATGGGGGTAGGATTTGCCGTGGCGGCGCGGAGTTGGTGGGTGGGATTCGCGCTGGTTGTAATGTTTCTTGCGATCTATTTGCCAGTGATCCGCGACGAAGAGGCATTCTTGCGAACGAAGTTTCCGGAGTTTGAGGAATATGCGCGGCAGGTGCCGAAGATGGTGCCGAGACCAGCTCCGCGTCCTATTAGCGAGAGAGAAGGTCCTGGTGGATTTTCTTTGGAGCTGTATTTGAAGCATCGCGAGTACGATGCGCTCCTGGGAGTGGCGGCGATGATGGCGGCGCTGCTCGTCAAGATTGTCTTTTTTCGGAGTTAACCCGGTAGTGATGGGGAACTGTTGCCGCGTGTTTTACAATCCCGCCGGAGCCAGAGCAGATCTAAGAGGCCACAAATACCGTGGAAGGACTACAGCGTACACGTCGCGTATTTGAAGGTCGAGGGAACGCGTCGGGAACTGCAGAGCACTGGCTACACTAAGAGTGTCACGGTACCCGCGAATGGCAGACCTGTGCAAATCTTGACTATCGGCGCGGGCTCTTTCGAGGGCTATTTCTGCGCCACTAACTTCCTTGCCTGACTCAACTCTGGTCTCGTGGAATTTGATCCTCCGCAGACTTTCAGCAACAGCGCGTAGTATTCTGTGGCGTCGGTTTGTTTGCCGGCTGCTTCGGCGGCGCGGGCGGCTCCGTAAAGGCCGTCGAAGCGGTTGGGATTCAGCTTCAGGTCCGTCTGATATTCCACCAACGCCTGCTGCGGACGCTTCGCCTCAAGTAGCATGTCAGCGATCATTTCGCGGGCCGGAATGCCTTCCGGCTCCTCGCCGAGGGAATCTTCTTTATCGGCGATTGGGCGCATAGCCTCGACTGCGTCGTCATCTTTGCCTTCGGCGAATGCCAGCCAGGCTTGGGCTTCTTTGCGATCGTCTTCTACTGCCTCGGCAAATTCCGATTTCTCGGTCACCAGCTTTTGATGAAGGCTTTCGATTGCGGCAAGCTCTTTGCGAACATCCTCCGGCTTGCGAAGATGGGCTGAGCCGATTGCGCGTGCCCAGTAAATCGTCGACTCTTCCGCGGTTCCCGCAACCTCGGCGGGAGGCAGGGCTGCCGCGCTGGCCCAGTCGTGCATCTCAATCGGATAAAGAGCGGTCAAGTGAGCCAGGGCTGCCTGGTGCGGATCGTATCCCGTGCCGTACATATCGTCTTTCTTATTAGGCATGGCGCGGATCTCTTCGATCAACGCGCGCGCATCGGAGTCGCGTCCGCTTTGCATGTAAGCGTAGAAAAGGAAATCCATAGCGTGGAACTGGTGGCCTTCGCCCCCCATGCCCATGGCTGCGGTCTTGCGCGAGGCGGCGATCGAGGCGAGGTTCGAGTTAATGTCATCCTGCCAGAGTCCCACGCGGGCGAAGATGTGCGAAGGCATGTGCAGAGCGTGCGGAGCGGCAGGCGCAACCTGTGCGTAACGGCGGGCGGCAGGCAATCCCAGTTGCGCCAGTTGCGGCTTGTCATAGGCATGGATCAGGTAGTGAGCCACCCCGGGATGGTCGGGCTCGGTGGCGAATAGCTTTTCCAGGATCGCAGCCGCCTGTTTGCGATTCGCAAATGTCGCATCGCCCTCTGGCTCGGAAGCGAGTAGCGATAATGCGTAGAAAACCGCAGCCTCATGATCGTCGGGATAGGTCTCGTAGACCGTCTTCATCGCGTCGGAGTAAGCCTTGGCGCGGGCTTCATGATTCAACTTCTTAGAGTTACTGTAAAAAGCGGCAATGGCGTCGATATATCCCTTCTCGCGCGCAGTAATGGGTCCGTCTGTGGTCTTCGCCTCGTGCACTTCGTCGAGACCGCGCTGGATTACCTTGGCGTCCGGCTTATTCCAGAGCTGGTGCCACAAGCTCATGGCAATACCCCAGTGGGCCATGGCGCAACCGGGATCATCGACGGCGATTTGAGTGAATTCCTTTTCTGCCTCTTCGTACCAGAAGGAATGGAGTAGAGCCACGCCGCGCTGGAAAGGCTTCTGCACGGTGGGTGCGCAGGATACAGGAAACACGACCGTTCCTAATTGCGCAGTAGTCAAATCTTCGTGGTGAGGATGGGCGTGATCCTCATCCGCCGGCTGGCCGGCAGCAAAGCCAATAGATAAGAAGAGCGACAAAGCAAGCAATAGCCATAGCAATACGAAGTGTTTCATGAAAACCCCACTGAGAAGTGAGTTTAGCCGCGAGATGGATGCGGGGTCAAAACTGGAACGGCGGCTGGAGCGCGAGCGATCGAAGCGGGCGAAGAACAGTGCCAATTTGGGACAAACTTCCCAATTGGATCAGACAAATGTATGTTCGCTGGCGTACCAAGCTGTGTTCTGCTACACTTCGCGGCGATCGGACTTGGGTAGCCTCACAAACCCCTGGGTGTGGGTTCTTCTACCGGCGAAACATCGCAGGAGCAGAATCCGCACAGCTTAATGAATCTACCTAGCCCGCAGGGAGTAGCCATGGATTTGCACCCTGGGCACGAGCAGCGCCAGGTTCTTAAAGGCAAGCCACCCGAGTTGCGCCGAGTCCGGCGCTTGCGGGAAAACCGAGAATGGTATCAGGATCTGGTGGAGCATAGCCACGATCTGCTATGCGTCCACGATCTGGAAGGCCATCTTCTCTTTGTAAACCCCGCGCCTGCTCGCTTGCTGGGCTACAGCGTAGGGGAGCTCCTAAGAATTCCCATGCAGGAACTTATTCCTCCGGAATTCCGCTCCCAATTCGATTCCTATCTCAGCCAGATTGAAAGCAAGGGAGAGGCTCGTGGCTTCCTGGCCTTAATGACGCGCTCGGGAGACAGGCGGATGTGGCAATACTACAACACACTGCGGACTGAAGGCGCAGACGGGCGGCGGATCGTGCGCGGCATCGCCCACGATGTCACCGAGCAAATGCGCACCGAAAGGCTGCTGCGCGAGGCTGGCGAGGGGTTGCTTGGCGAAGTGCGCAAGAACGAGGGAACCATCGGGGAGCTGAAACTGTTCCGGACTCTGGTGGACAAGAGCAATGATGCGATTGAAGTTGTGGATCCGAAAACTTTTCGCTTTCTCGACGTCAGTGAAAAAGCCTGTTCGGCGCTCGGCTACAGCCGCGAAGAGATGTTGTCGCTGGGAGTCTACGATATTGATCCCGCTATTTCCCCCCTCTCGGTGGGGAAGGCCAGTGAAGAGTTGCAGAACTCCGGATTTTTGATCCTGGAAAGCCAGCACCGAAGAAAGGACGGATCGGTTTTTCCAGTGGAAGTAAGCATGAGATGGGTCCATCTGGACCGCGACTATATAGTCGCGGTGGCCCGCGATCTTACCGAACGCAACCATACGGCGGAAAGGCTTCGCGAATACGAGAGAGTGGTTGAAGCCCTGGAAGAGATGATTGTGGTCATGGATCGTGACTACCGCTACGTAATCGCGAATCGCGCTGCACTGAATTATCGAGATCTAGAGAAAGAACAACTGATCGGGCGCTCATTCGGAGAACAGCTGACTGCGGATGGGGCGTCCGAACAGACGATACGGCTTGTCAAAGAGAAAATGGACGAATGTTTTCAGGGCAGAGTGGTTCAGTACGAAACGAGGTACACCTACCCAAAGCTGGGCGAGAAGGACATACTCCTCTCGTACGTCCCTATCGAGGGCCCTTCTGGGGTAGATCGAATCGCGTGTATCGTGCGGGATATCACGGAAAGAAAGCGGGCGGAAGAGAGACTCCGGGAGTACGAACGAGTGGTCGAGGGGCTGGAAGAGATGATCGTGGTCGTGGATCGCGATTACCGGTACGTCATTGCCAATCGCGCTTTCCTGAAGTACCGCGGCAGGAAGAAAGAAGAAGTCATTGGGCGGCGCGTCGATGAAGTAGTGCGCCAAGGGATTTTTGACTCACTGATTAAACAAAAGATAGACGAATGTTTTAGGGGCAACATAGTCGCCTACGATATGAAATACACGTATCCGGCGCTGGGCGAGCGGGATTTGTTCGTGACGTATTTTCCGATTGAAGGCCCGAATGGTGTGGACAGAATTGCAGGCATCTTACAGGATGTTACGGAGAGTAAGCGTTCGGAGCAGGCTTTGCGGCGTAGTGAAGAAAATTACCGCCGGTTCGTCGCGCAGAGTTCGGAGGGTATCTTCCGCGAGGACCTAGACGAGCCGCTTCCCATCGAGATGCCGGAAGACGAGCTGATTCATCACATTCTTTACGACTCCTATCTTGCTGAGTGCAATGACGCCATGGCGGCGATGTACGGCTTGAACTCCGCGCAGGACTTGCAGGGAAAACGCCTGACGGAAATGGTGCCGCCCGAAGATCCGCATAATGTCGAGCTAACCCGCCATTACATCCGCTCAGGATTCCGGGTGTTAGACCGGGAGTCACACGAGATCGATATTCACGGCAATCCCAAAGTCTTCCTTAACAGCCTGATCGGTACTGTGGAAAACGGAATGTTGGTGCGGACCTGGGGTATTCAGCGGGACGTAACCGAGAAGTTAAAGCTCGAGAAATCACGGCAGAAGGCCGAGGAAGCCTTGCGCGAGAATGTTGCTCAACTGCAGTTAGTTACCGAGGAGCTTCGGCTGGCTAAGGAGAAACTGTCCGAAGAAAAGCTTTACCTGGAAGAGGCGATTGATACAGAACTGGGATTTGGGGAAATTATTGGTCGCAGCAAGGCCTTGAAAGATGTCATGGAGAAAGTTGCGAAGGTCGCGCCCAGCGATGCGACCGTGCTTCTATTGGGCGAAACCGGCACTGGGAAAGAACTGGTGGCCCGGGCCATCCACCGCCTGAGCAAGCGTAGAGAGAAGACGTTCATCAAGCTGAACTGCGCGGCGATTCCCTCCGGCTTGTTGGAGAGCGAACTCTTCGGGCATGAGAAAGGAGCCTTCACGGGCGCAGTCGCAAAGAAGCTGGGCCGACTCGAATTGGCCGACAACGGAACACTTTTCCTGGATGAAATCGGAGAAGTTTCGCTGGACCTGCAGCCCAAACTGCTGCGGGTGCTGCAGGATCAGGAATTCGAACGGCTGGGCGGCACGCAGACTCTGAAAGTGAATTTCCGCCTGATAGCCGCGACCAATCGAGACTTGCTCGAGAGTGTTAACCGGCGCGAGTTTCGCACCGACCTTTATTACCGTCTAAATGTCTTTCCGTTACGCACGCCGCCGCTGCGCGAGCGGCGCGAGGATATTCCGCTTCTCATCGAACACTTCGTTCGCAAATACGCTAGCCGGATGAACAAGTCGATCTTGAGCATCCCGGCAAAAACGATGGAGACTCTAATGCAGTGGGTATGGCCTGGAAACATCCGCGAGCTGGAAAACTTCGTGGAGCGCTCGGTGATCCTTACCCCCGGGTCAGTTTTGCAGGCGCCGCTTGGCGAACTACATGCGGAGCCTAGCCGGGAGAAAAGTGAGACTCTGCACGACGCGGAACGGGAACGCATTCTGCACGCCCTCCGCGAATGCAACGGCCAACTCGGCGGACCCAATGGGGCAGCGGCGCGTTTAGGTTTGAAACGCACCACGCTTCAGTCGAAACTCAACGCCTTCGGAATTAATCCAGGAGATTATCGCGCTTGAGCGGTTGGTTCGGTGATTCGGCCTGACACAGAATAGGACTTGGGGTATCCTTTCCTGATGACGGCGCGATTTCGACGAATTTTGGAAGCGGCTGCCTGGTTTGTTGCCGGCTTTGTGACCCACCTGCTGCTCCATCACTACCATCACATAGGGTAGATGGCAGTAATAATCCGGCCCGCATGCGCGACGTCCAATTCCCTGCAATCGGGACTTCTTGCAAAAACGAAAGCCCCTTGCTTACGCAAGGGGCTTTTCGCTGGGGGAGGGACTTGAGCGAGGCGCTCGGTCCCTTACCAAAATCAAACTACTTCGGCTGCTGTTGCTGGTCGGGAGTGGTAGCAGGAGTCGAAGAGCCACTGGCCAATTGTTCCAGATCATTCTTCAACAGGCTGATTTCCACGCGACCACCGCTCAGGTGCTTAGTCTTGGCATCGGTATCCGAGGCCACAGGCGCATTGCCCATGCCAACAAGATAAATCCGGTAAACCGGAACTTCGTTGTTCAGGACCATATAGCGAACGACCGACTCGGCCATTTTCTGCGAGTTTGTGATCGCCGTTTGGCCCCTGCCCGAAGAAAAGCCCTGCACTTCGATGATGTAGCCATGTTGACCCTTAACTCCATTGGCCATTTCATCCAGCGCATCTTTGGCGTTCTTGCTCAGTACAGTCTGGCCGGGACGGAAGCGAATCTCGGTCTGGTTCGAGGCCTTATATTGATCGATGTTCCCAACCACGGTTTCGACAGTCTGGATGCGCGTCGTAGCCTGCTGGGCGCTCTGCTGTGCCATCGTGGCTTTGTTGCCTGCATCTACGGCGTGTTGATCGGCCTCATTGGCCTTATCGGAGGCCAACTTGATTCCCGCCTGGGCGCGGGCGTCGGTGTCTTTAATTGCACGACTATTCGCGGCGGTTAAATCGTCCAGTTCATTCACCCGGTCGCGAATGGGTTCGGTCTGCCGCTTTACATAGCTTTTGCGGGCGAACGGATTCACCCGTCCCCAGAAGCCTTCACGAGCCGGCGTCTGCAGAGGCTGCTTGCCCGTGCCATTCATGCTGTCTGTAGACTGGCTGGGTTGGGAAGCTGCGGGGGGATTAGACTGATCTTGTGTAGACGAAGTTTGCGCAAAAGCCGGAAATGCAAGCATTGCGGCCAGAGGCAAAGTAGCGAGCATACGAGTATTCATAGAAAAACTTCCTCCAATTTGGGGGAGCGTTTGTGGGGCTCCACTCCAGCACGCCTAAACGGGCGTGTTGCGTGATTTCTAGTTGCGTCCCCTAAAACCAGCAGTATGCGGTGACGCGACGCACACCGAAAAGCGCAAAACCTAGGCACCGCGTGCATTCCGATGCCAACCGTTCTAGTACAGGTCTGATGCCAAAACTCACTTTCGGGTTTGAGCGCTAAACACTTGACCTTAAAGAGATTATACGCGACTACCCAGCGGCGGAGTAGTCTGCAGGGGTTTGCGCACGGTAATTTTGGCAAACCTGATATAAAAACTGCGTAGAACGGAGGGATACGACTTGCGGCTTTCGAATCGGGTAAACGGGCGCGTGGCTGGGAAAAGTGCCGTCATGCTGGGCAAACAGGTGTTGATTTTGATGGGGTTGACCTTAGCCATGGGGTCGTTGATTTTGGTCTTTGGAAACCCGAAAGCGGCAGCGGCCGGCGCTACGGCGGGCGAGCCCTCGGCGATGGCTTCGTCCCGGATTCCAGCGGGACAGTTACAGCAGTATTCCGATCTCGCACTGACCTGGATGCAGGAATATTTGCGCATCGACACCACCAATCCTCCAGGACACGACATGCGCGCGGTTTCTTTCTATAAAAATATTCTCGATCAAGAAGGGATTGAGAATCGCGTCTTCGAGTACACGCCGGGGCGCGGAGACCTGTGGGCGAGGTTGCCCCACACGACGGCAGGGGCAAAGCGTCCGATCATTCTGCTGAACCACATGGATGTGGTTACCAGCGACGCCGCTCACTGGAAGGTTCCTCCCTTTAGTGGCGAGATTAAAGACGGGTGGCTGTGGGGGCGTGGCGCTCAAGACATGAAAGACGAAGGCCTGGCGCAGCTGGTTGTGATGGTCATGCTGAAGCGCGAAAAAGTCGAACTGGACCGCGATGTGATTTTTCTGGCAGTAGCTGACGAAGAAGCCGATGGCACCGGCACGGATTGGTTTATCGCACACCAACGGGATTTGCTGGAGGATGCCGAGTTCCTGATCAACGAAGGCGGCGAGAACCTGCTGGACAACGGGAAGGTGAAGTATGTTGGCGTGGACGTCGGCGAAAAGACTACGTTCTGGCTGCACGTGGTGGCGCATGGCAGGCCGGGACATGCTTCGCGGCCGAACCCGGATTCGGCGCCCAATCGCCTGGTGCACGCTCTGAATCGCATTCTCGCCTATCAAACACCATTGAAAGTTCTGCCGGTGGTGGAGGAATTTCTGCGCGAAATGGCTCCCTATGAGCCGCCGGAAGAAGCCCGGGAATATCGCAACATTCGCAAGGCGATTCGGGAGGAGAAATTTCAGCAGGATGTCGAGAACGATGAGTCGTTGAACTTTTTGTTACGCGACACGATTTCACTCACGATGCTCGGTGGATCGGAACAAACCAATGTGATTCCGCCGGAGGCATGGGCGAATCTGGATGTGCGAATTCTGCCGGGCGGAGATCCTAAGGCACTCTTGGCAAACATTCGACGAGTCGTAGATGACCCGAATGTCACCGTCGAACCGCTGAATGCGGAATTTCGCGAGGCCAACTATTCGCCGACGAACACCGCGCTGTACAAGGCAATCCGCGAAGTTTCGGCAAAGTATTTCCCTGGCACTCCCGTGGTGCTACACATTACCAGCGGCTATACGGAGAATCAGCGCTACCGTCCATTAGGCATTAACGCTTATGGGTTCAATCCATATACGGCCACGGAGGAAGAAGGGAATACCGAGCATGGAAATGATGAGCGCATTCGGGTGGAGGAAGTGCGGCGCGGACCGAGGATTTTGTTCGATGTGGTGGCGGGAGTCGCAGGAGGGAAGTGATGCCCGCGAAATTGCAATCTAGTTTTCGATGCAGTACTTCTCATATTGTTCAATGATGAAATGGTCCGTCATTCCGGCGATGTAATCGCAGACCACGCGGGGTAGGGATTCCTGTTCCGCTTTCTCCGCGTAATAGTGGGGCAGAGCTGAAGGAGTCTTCATCCAGAAAGTGAAGAGTTCTGTAACAATTCGTTCGGCGTCATCTTTCTCTCCTGCCAGCGACGGGCTGTAATAGAGATTTTCGTATAGAAAGTCTTTGATCTGCTTGCGCTCTTTTTCGACATTCGCGCCGAAAGCCACTAGGCGATCTTTATGACCGCGCACGTCGGCCAGAGTTTCGATACTTGCCGCGTTCAGCTGTGATTGCGTGTTCGTGATGAGATCGCCAGTCAAGCGGTTGAACACGCGTTTTAGCGCCTCGTTGAATTGCAGTTTTTCCGGAGCATGGGGATAAATCTGCACGACTTCGCGGAAGAAAGTCTCGAATACGGGCACGCGCTCCCGAATTTGATCGAGCGTCAGAAGATGTGCTTCGTAGCCATCGTCCAAGTCGGCGGTGCTGTAGCCGATCTCATCGGTTAAATCGACGAGTTGGGCTTCGAGCGGCGGCCGCTCATGAAGCAGATACTCGGCAAGCTCCGGATGCTTCTCTGCATCATAATCGCGCGAGTGCTTGATGATGCCTTCGCGGACTTCGAAGGTAAGATTCAGTCCGCGAAAGGCCGCATAGCGCTGCTCGAAATCTTCCACGATGCGTAAGGCGTGCAAATTGTGGTCGAAAAATAGTCCATGGTAGCGCATGGCTGTGTCGAGCGCTTTTTCTCCGGCGTGGCCGAACGGCGGGTGGCCAAGATCGTGTACCAGCGCGAGCGCTTCCGCCAAATCGACGTTGAGAGCGAGCGCGCCCGCGACCGTCCGCGTAATCTGCGCCACTTCGATCGTGTGAGTCAGCCGGTTGCGAAAGTGATCGGAATAGCGGCGGGTAAAAACTTGTGTCTTGTGTTCGAGCCGCCGAAAGGCTCGAGCGTGAATGACGCGATCGCGGTCGCGCTGGTAATCGTTGCGATAAGGATGAGGCGGCTCAGGGAAACGGCGTCCGCGGGAATCTTCTACCTGCACCGCGTAGCCGGCCAGCATGGGAACAGTCTAGCATTCGGGAGAGAATTGCTGATTGATGATTGTTGATTTTAAATCCCGTCAGACCGGTCTTAAATCAACAATCAGAAATCAACAATCAGCAATTCGCCCTTTCCTACTGGTTCTGCGAATCTTCCCTGGCCAATCGTACTTTAGCGGCGTCGAGCTTCTTTTGCGCCGCTACCAGCAGATCGCTGTCGACTTCGGCTGGTACCGTTTTGTTCCACTCCTCAACCGCGCGTTCCCAGTGAGCAGCAGCCAGTTTGAGTCGTCCGGTTTTCTGAAAAAGGTCGCCAAGATGATCCTGCACGGTAGGGTCGGAACCCATACGCAGCGAAGCTTTGTTCAGACTCTCTTCGGCAAGATCGTATTTGCCAAGCTTGAAGTAGGCCCATCCCAGAGAATCCAGATAAGCGCCGTTAGTAGGGTCGAGGCTGACCGCAAGCTTGATTTGGTTCAGCGACTCTTCCAGTTGCACGCCACGATCGGCATTCATGTATCCCAGATAATTAAGCGTGACGGCACTCTGTGGGTTGACTGCGAGAACCTTCTTGAATTCCGCTTCAGCTTCGTCGTATTTCTTTTCGCGCTCGTAAGTGGAGCCGCGCAGGAAGTAGATATATTCTTTGTCGTCCGGCTTGGTAGAAAGGAGTTCGGCCTTGTTCAGCGACTCCTCTGCGTCGCTCCAGCGCTTTAGCCGCGTATACATGATGGCCAGGCGCACGTAGACTTCGCGGTCTTCCGGTTTGCCAGTCAGCAATGAACGCACATCGGAGAGCGGCTTTTCAGGATCGCCTGTATCGGCAAGCTGCGCATCGAGCACCATACGAAGCTCGTGATCGTCGGGCATTTTCTGCACCGCTTCTTTAGCCACGGCGGTGGCTTGCGGCCACTGCTTGGCCTCGCGATATGTATCGATCACATCCTGATAGCCGGTTTTGGCATTGTCATCGCCGAGCGGAATCATTTTGCGGAAAGCTTCCACCGCGGCGGGATAATTTTCCTGGTCCCGGTAAACCATTCCCAGACGCTCAATAAAGATGCCGCGATTGTTGCGGTCGGCTTGGGAGTAGCTGCTATCCGGTTTTTCAGTCTTCTTCAGCAGATCCTGCAGAATCTTGATCGCGTCGTCATAGCGCCCCTGCGCTTCATACACAACGGCGATATTGTAAGGAACTTCCAAGGCATCGGGGACCATGTCCTGGGCTTTTTTCAAACTGTCGAGAGCTTGATCGTACTTGCCCTGCCGGCGATAGATTTCGGAGATGCGGAGATAAGTCTGCGCGTCTTCTGGATTCGCATCAGCGATCACTTTGTACTGATCGAGGGCCTTATCGATCTGGCCATCGTTTAGAAGATTCTCAGCCAAGCCGCGTATGGCATCCAGATTGTCTCGATCCAATTGAATGGCGTGCCTGAAGGCATCGATCGCACTCTTGTAATCCTTGCGCTGCTCGTAAGTGGCGCCGAGCGCGGCATACAACTTGGCCGAACGTCCAGTGTCGGGCACCGCGCTGAGAACTTGTAGAGCGTGCGCCGTGTCGCCTTCGTCGGTATAGAGCAGAGCGAGAGTGGTGACGGCTTCTTCCGAATCAGGATCGAGCTTCACTGCGATCTTGAGTTCGCTCTCCGCCTTCTGCAAATCGTTGTTCAGCCGGTAGAGCCGGCCGAGCAACAGGTGATCGTCCACGTTATTGGGTTCGATCTTGACGATTTCTTCGTACTGCTCGATGGCCAGCTTGAGGACGTTCTCGGATCCGTTGCCGTTGCCCGGCATATCGCCGAGGGAGCGCAGATAAATCCGGCCTAGCAGTTTATGAGCTTCAAGGTTGTTGGGATCGCGCTTAAGGATGTCCTGAGCCTGGATTACTGCGTCACGAATGCGTCCAGTCTTTACGTAGAGTTCGGCGAGGCCCGAAGTCAGAAATTCAGAAGAAGGGTCAGCGTCGATGGCGAGCCGGTATTCCTCCATCGCCTTGTTAGCCAATTCGCTGCGGCCATAGGCCGTGACCTGTTCTTCGTAAAGGTGCGCCAGCGTGTAGTGGTAATAGGAAGCGGCGTGGTCCACTTTTTTGTGCGGCGCGGTTTGCGCCGGCTTAGAGTTCTGCGGCTTAGATTCGGCAGGCGCGGAAGGACTGGTTTGCGCGGACCCGACCGCTGCGAGAAGCGAAAAGGCTAAAGCTAGTTGAAAAATTCTATTCATGCTCGACCTGACCACGCTGGAATGGATGGAACTGATCCTCTTGGAACTGAGCGCACTTCCCGAAACCATGACCATTGGATGCACAACCGCCAGGGGTGGGGTGCTCTAATTCTAACCTGTTCGACGCCCGATTTGGAAAAACAGTGCGGCCCATTGTGAGCAACAACGAGTTCGGAAGTACAGGGACCAAGAGGACTTGCCGCTAAGAATTGTCAAGTTTGGTAAAGGGTCAACTATGAACGAAAATCTGCCTTCAATGGCGGAAGTGGCGCACGCCGGTGAAAAGCATGGCGAGACCGAGGCGGTCGGCGGCGGCGATCACTTCCGGATCGCGTTGCGAGCCTCCGGGTTGGATGATGGCCGTAGCGCCCGCCTTGGCAATTTCCTCGACGCCATCGGGGAACGGAAAGAATGCGTCGGAGGCGGCGACTGTTCCCTGCAGCGGCAGTTGCGCTTTCATCGCGCCGATCCTGGCTGCGTCCACTCGGCTCATCTGGCCGGCGCCGATCCCGACGGTTTGTTCGTCGCACGCGTAAACGATGGCGTTCGACTTCACGTGCTTGCAAACTTTCCACGCGAATAGAAGTGCGCGGGTCTCTTCGGGCGTGGGAGCGCGCTGACTAACAACTTTCAAATCGATGTCCTGCAAGGGGCGAACGTCAGCATCCTGCAAGAGAACTCCGCCAGAAACATTCTTGAGCGTCCATTTTTGTGGCGCAGCCTTAACTTCAACGAGGCGTAGATTTTTCTTGGTGGCAAGTTTGGCTTTTGCGGCTTCATCGAATGCGGGAGCGGCGATGACTTCAAGGAAAAGTTTGTGCATCTCCTCGGCGGCTTCGAGGTCGATGGGACGGTTCACGCCAATCACGCCGCCGAATGCGGAGACCGGATCGCATTCGAGCGCTCGCTTGTAGGCTTCGGCGAGAGTCTTGCCGGTAGCTGTGCCGGCGGGATTTGTGTGCTTGATGATGGCGCAGACCGCGGCATCGTTCGGATCGAATTCGTGGGCGAGGTCCCAGGCGGCTTGCAGGTCGACGATGTTGTTGTAGGAAAGTTCCTTGCCTTGGAGCTGGCGCGCATTGGCCACGCCCACTCCCGAGCCGTTCGAATACATGGCGGCTTTCTGGTGCGGATTTTCTCCGTAGCGCAGGTCGAGGGTCTTCTGGAATGAGAGGCGAAGAGTCTGCGGGAAGGCTTCATCTTTGCTTTCTGCAGGATGAAAATCGGCAGGAGTAGAGATGCGTTCGAGGGTTGAGGCAATGGCGGAGTCGTACGCAGCAGTGATGGCGAAAGCTTTCTGCGCAAGGCGCCATTTGGTTTCGAGCGAGAGCGAGCCGCCGCTTCTGCTAAGTTCTTCAGCAATAGTCTGGTAGTCGGCAGGCGAAGTGACGACAGCAACGTCGTGAAAGTTCTTGGCTGCCGAACGGATCATGGAAGGTCCGCCGATGTCGATATTTTCGATCAGTTCCTCGAAAGCCACGCCGGGCCTAGCGGCAGTTTTTTCGAACGCATAGAGATTCACGACGACCATGTCAATCGGCTGGATGCCATGCTCGGCAACAGCAGCGGTATGCGCGGGATTTGTGCGTCGATGCAATATGCCGCCGTGAACTTTGGGATGCAGCGTCTTGACGCGGCCATCGAGCATTTCAGGGAAGCCGGTGAGATCAGAAATATCTTTGACGGCAATGCTTGAATCGCGCAGCAGCTTGGCTGTGCCTCCGGTGGAGATGAGTTCGATATTGAGGCCGGAGAGCTGGCTCGCGAAATCTACGAGGCCGGTTTTGTCGGTTACGCTGAGGATGGCGCGGGAGATAGTAGGCATGAAGGCTTGGCTTATGAAAAGCGACCGTATATTTTAGCAGGAACCCGGGATGGATCTGCCGTGCTGCCTTGGTTCGGCGGAGCTACCTTGCAGCCGTCGTTGTAACGCTGAGTCCGCTTCGATGCAGCGACTCGACAATACGGTTGATCTCGGGCTGAGTTACTTTCAGCGAATTGCGGTAATCGTGATCAGAGAAGATAAACTCGACACCGCCGTCCTCCGAATAAAGGGTAAGAACCACCCCGTGTGGGCATCTCACAGGGTTTCCCTGTTGGAAGCCCTTGTAGTCCTGGTTCTGCACGCGAAAGATTCCAGTTTCTGCCGACGCAGACGGTGAGCAGGATCATTTCGCGCGCGTGAAGGCGGTCGTTCAAAGACCAACAATGCATCTTGTCGGGGGTGAACTCATAGACGTTGTTGACGAACGCATAGTCAGACGTCGCCGCACCGTGACCAAACAGGAGCTCGACCGCCTGCGGAGTCATTTTTCCGAAACCCAAATCTCCCTTAGTAAACCCGTCCGCCATTCCACGAGGAGGGATAGCGCTTACCATCACGCGCAGGCCCGACCGAAAAGCGAGAACAGCCCGGGTCTTGGTCGGCTTGTCTTTCGGGTAAATCTGCGTTTTCGATTCGTCGAGGTCATCCCAGGGAATCTCAAACTCGTATCCGACATACGAGAGCCGCATGCCCGGGGCCCTCGAGATTGAGTGATCTTGGAGCTCTGTGGGTACGACCCTGGCCACGGCGGGAACTTTTCGAGCGGCGTAAAAAGACAGGGCGACGGGAGAGGCCCAGCGCAGACAAACAAAGACCGCCACCAGCGTGACGGCTGTCGTCGTTAGAATCCGCCGTGCGACCTTCATCGCCTTCCCTACGCCTTCGCTTTGGCCTTCAGCTTAACCTGCCCCTCCGCAAGTTCGACGGAGAATTCCACATCCTTGCAGCCGTACTGCTTACGGATTTGCTCGGTCTTCTTCTGCACGAACGTAGAGAAAGAATCCAGATTGCCGGAGACGCTCTCGCCCGCTTTTTTCTTGGCTGCGACCAGCGTGTTGTAGAGGCGTTCGAGTTGTTCACGCCCGGCTTCGCTCTCGGTCATCGTGAAGGGCTGTGAAGTGGCTGCGGCAGATGCCGCGGCGGCATGGCTCAAGCCGTAGACCGGGTGAGCGGGCTTGTGCTCCTCTTCCGGGCGAACTCCTTGCACGGAGAGAAGTGCATCCTGCGGACGCCGATACCCTTCCTCGCGAATGCGAGACTTCTTGCGCCACAGATCGCTGTAGACGGCGTAGCGTTGGGCCATTTCGTTGTAGCGGTAGCGCTGGGAAAAGTTCATCCGGCCGCCGTCGGAGAATTTGCGCAGCAACGACAGCACCTTCCACTCGATATCGGTAGGCGGGCGCTTGGTGGGATTGCTAAAGAAAACTTCATACTCGATCTTCAGCCGGCGCAACTGAGTTTCAAGTACGTTTAATTCCTCATCGGTCGTCAAGGGAGCATCTCCAAGTCACAGTGTAGTGAGAAGAGGCGCGGGCGGCGAGGTGCCTGGGGGTCACCGAGGTCATGGTACTGAAGTACCTGCTGTCGGCTGTCGGCTTTTCAGTAACGCGGACTTGGCCAGCAGCCCAGAAGACGGCAAGGCAAGCGGGTTCCTCGTCGCTTCGGTTCTCGGAATGACAACCAGGGGAAAGTTTGAGCTGAGGGCTAAAAGCTCACTTCGAATTCGCCGCCATCTTCTTCACCATTGCCAGAACCAGCTTGCGGTCGCTTTCGTTCAGGTTGGTGGCATAGCGGCGGACCTGGCTCAGGAAGCGGACTTCGTCATCGGAGAGTTGGGGAAGTCCCTTGGAGCCGTTGCTGTGGCCCGACTCGGAAAAAAATTGCGAGAGCGCGATTTCCATGGCTCCGGCAATTTTCGAGAGCGTATCGAGCGAAGGGATGGTGTGACCGTTCTCTACCCGCGACAGGTAGCAACGCAGCAAGCCGGTGCGCTTCTCGATGTCGCCCTGAGACATGCCTTTCTGCAGCCGGTAGTTTCTGATGGTCTCGCCGATGTTGATGGTAGGAAGCATTGCAGGATGCGACATAGTAACCAGATCGGAATCTTCTGGCAAGTGGAAATTCGTGCCATATCTAAACCCATTTATTTCAAGGATTGCCCGACACGACTTTTTTAATATTTGCACACCGTAAAAGAAACGCGAGACAGCACCTGAATTAGGCCAGAGGAATTACTTCTTCAAATTATCAGCCAAAAAAGTGACGGTCCGCTTCCACGCGTCAGCGGCATCCTCCGGCCGGTAGCCGGGTTTGTTCTTATTGTTGGGATTCTCGAAGGCGTGGCCGGCGTCTTCATAAATCTTGATCTCGACCTTCTTTCCCTGCTCCTTCATCGCAGTCTCGAATTTGTGAACATCGTCGGGCGTGATGCCTTGATCCTGCGCTCCGAATATTCCGAGGATCGGCGCGTTAATTTTCTTGATAGTGGCGGGATCGGTGACAAGATGGCCGTAGTTAATGACATCGGCAGCTAAGGCCGGTTCAACAATGGCAACGTCGAGCGCGTAACCACCGCCCATGCACCATCCGATTGCCCCGATGCGATCTTTCTTGACGTTGGGTTGCGACTGCAAAAAATTAAACGCGGCTTCCAGGTCACGATTAGCGCGGTCGTCGGGCACACCGCGCATCAGTTCATGCGCCATGTCAGGCGTGGTCGCAACTTTGCCTCGATACAGATCAATCGCTAGCGCTTCATAGCCCTGTTCGGCTAGCTTTGAAGCTTGGCCTTTGACCCAATCATTCAGACCCCACCATTCGTGGATCACAATGAGCGCGGGGAACGGTCCCTTGCCGGGCGGCGTGTAGAGCATACCGTGCACGGTTTCGTCACCGCTCTTATAAGAAACGGTTTTGCCATCGGCGGCAAACGAGGCAGAGGCAACGAGGGCGACAAACACCAGCAAGAAAGTTCTCTTCATAGCTTCATCCCTTTCCCCAACACGATCACAATTTCAATTCCATGTACATTGCACCGGCAATGGGGTTCTCCCGGTAGGGAGGGATTTCTCTGAACCCCCGCTTGCGATACATCGCCACCGCATCTTTCATGACCGGCTCAACGGTGTCGAGACACATCCTTTGATAGCCGACCTGGCGCGCCTCCGCAATGATACGTTCTGTCAGTGCGTGGCCCAGACCCTTGCAACGAAATTGCAGGCGCAAGTATAGTCGCTTCATCTCGCAAGCGCCGGGTTCCAGTGGGCGCATAGCCACACAACCCGCCAGTTGGCCTTCATATTCCGCCAGCAACAGGCGACCTTGCGGCGGCGCATAGTCGCCCGGAAGTTCTTCCAGTTCTTTATCGAAATTTTGAAAACACAAACTGAAACCGAGGGACTGTGCGTACTCCAGAAATAATCCTCGGGCTTGCGCGATCTGGGCAGGTGATTCGGCTTGAACAAAAGTTAAGGTCTTCACCACAGAGAGCACTGGGGACAGAGGGGAGCTCAACGGCTTTGTATTTCCGACTTTCATTTCCACTGTGGCCTC
The DNA here is from genome assembly GCA_049589695.1 of Candidatus Sulfotelmatobacter sp. GTDB lineage: Bacteria > Acidobacteriota > Terriglobia > Terriglobales > Acidobacteriaceae > Sulfotelmatobacter. The sequence continues at coordinate 27,656 of JBAWBG010000305.1, forward strand.
TGTGTTGGAAGATTTTCCTATCCCATCAACATGCCGCCATTCACGTTCAGCACGTGGCCCGTGATGTAGGAAGCTTCGTCGGAGGCGAGAAAAGCTACAGCGTTGGCCACATCATCCACCGAGCCTACGCGTCCTAGTGGAATCTGTTTGGCGGCATTCTGCTTGAACTCGTCGCCGAGCACCTCCGTCATGGCGGTTTCGATGAAGCCGGGGGCGACGGCGTTGCAAGTAATGTTGCGCGAGCCCAATTCGCGAGCGATAGCCATGGTCAATCCAATCAGACCGGCTTTCGAGGCAGAATAGTTTGCTTGCCCCGCTTGACCGATCTGGCCAAAGACGCTGGCGATGTTGATGATGCGCCCCCAGCGCTGCTTCAACATGGAACTGGTGACTTGTTGGGCACACAGATACGCTGACGTGAGGTTGGTTTGTAGCACAGCGTCCCAGTCAACGCGCTTCATCCGCATAAGAAGCTGATCGCGAGTAATGCCAGCGTTGTTGACCAGGATGTCGATCTTGCCGAGCTCGGCGATGACACTTTTGATTGAAGCCTTTACTTGTTCTTCATCGGTGACGTCGAGAGTGCAGGCCAGCGCCGTGCCGCCCGCGGCAGTTATTTCGTTGACCAGACCGTTTAACTTCTCCTGACTGCGAGCGGCAACGGCAAGTGCAGCGCCTTCCATGGCGAGCTTCAACGCGCAGGCTCGCCCAATGCCTTGCGACGCGCCGGTTACGAACGCCACTCGTCCTGAAAGGGACATGAGTTCTCCTGACTTTTCTTCGAGGCTCGATTTAGAAATCTTTTACATTGGAACGTGAGATTATACCCGCCGCTTGATTCGTGCGTGCCAGCAGCAAGACAAACCCGACCGAGTTATCCACAGCGAGGGACGGAATTATGTGCCCAACGGATTGCGCATTGGTCGTTCGCCGATTAACATTCGAACACTCCCATGCCTCAATCTGCGACGAATGAAGCGATCACTATGCCCGAGCCTTCGAACCATAACTCGTCCGCGAATGCAAATACTCCGGGACATCGCTCGACGCAACGGGCGTCCACAGGCGGAGGGCAAACTCCGATAGAAAAACCGCAGTCGGAGCCCGCTACCGAGGTGTTTGCGGTGTATGGTGTCGAACCCGAGATCCAGGCGTACGCCATGGCGAAGTATTCGCGCTCATCGCTGTCAATGAAGGAGTCGCTGCGCGAAATCAGTTCACAGAAGGCAGAGAAATTTCTCAATACTTTTTATTTTCAGTACGGTCACCGCTCGATTGCCGATCTGGCGCATATTGCGTTGGCGGTCGAAAGGCTATCGATTCTTGCGGCGATTGAATTGGCCGACGAACAGCGCTGGGACGGGCAGGAGCGCTCGACCCGCTATCAGGACTTCAAGAAGAGCGGATACTACGTTCCCGATTTTGGTGTAGATGATGAGGCCCGGAAGCTCTATCGCGAGACGCTCGATTTTCTGTTTTCTGAGTACGAAGGGCTCTCGGCGCACATGACGCAGCACCTGATCAGCATCACGCCCAAGCCTGCGGAGATGAAGCAGGAAGCTTACGAGCGTACGCTGAAAGCGCGGGCTTTCGACATCACGCGCTATCTTTTACCGCTGGCCACGAATACTTCTTTAGGGGAGATAGTTAACGCCCGCATGCTGGAAACGCAGGTGGCGCACCTGCTCTCGCACACGCACAAGGAAATCCGCGCTCTCGGCGAGTCGTTGAAGAAAGCGGCGACCTCTGCGGCTTACAACGTGAATGCCGAGTCCCTGAAGAAATTAGTGGAGGAAATTCGGGCTGCGAATCCGGAACTGGGTGCGCGGGCCGAGCGGGAATTACTACACGAAGTGCGTGTCGCGCCTACGCTGGTGAAGTATGCGGATCCGAATCCGTATGAAATGGAAACGCGCCGCGAATTGCGGCAGGCAGCGCGCGAGTTGATGAAGAGCGAATCGGTGGCGCCGTCGAAGGCAATTGTCGATCTGCTCGATGAGGAGCCACTCGAAGTTGAGATTGCGACCACATTGCTGTACGAGCACTGCCACCATTCTTACCGTCAGGTTCGGCAGGCTCTGCAGGTTTCAGGCGAACGATTCCGCCGCGAGATCATCGATCTTGGCCTGCGCCACCGCGGTAAGCACGATGAGATGTTGCGCGGCTTCCGTGCCGGGCAGCAGTTCCGCTTCGACATCCTCATGGATATCGGCGGTTTCCGCGATATGCACCGTCACCGCCGCTGCATCCAGGTGATGCAGGGATTCACGACGCAGCACGGATACGAGATGTTGCTCGATGTGGAAGACGCCGGCATGCGCGGGCAATTCGATGCGGCTATGCGGCACGTGCAGGCGGCAGTGGAAAAGCTTGCCGGGCGCAACGCGCCTGAGGCGGAAGAAAATTCGCAGTACGCGATTCCGCTGGCCTATCGCAAGCGCGCACTATTCAAGATGGATTTCGCCGAAGCTGTCTACATCTCCGAACTCCGCACCACACCAGCCGGGCATGTTTCCTACCGCAACGTTGCCTATGCGATGTATGAGGCCGTGGCGCGGAAGTATCCGGCGCTGGCTAAGTATTTTCGGGTGCACGATGTGACGGCACCGGTGGATTTGCTGCAGAGGTAGATATGGCCAGCTTCTTCGGTGCTTCTCAGAGGCGACTGTATTCTCTGCTCGGCATTTTAGTTGCCCTGGGAGTGTGTATTTCTTGTAAGAAAAGTGAATCCCCTGCCCCGGTCATGGTGCATGTGTTTTACGATTCTTCGGCACCATTTGCTAAGAACTTAAGACAGGCAGATTTGCAGTTTGGTTTGTCAAAAGCGCGTGTCAATGGCGGGAAATGGATAATGACTGCCAAAAACGAGGGAAATTCGTATCCAACGCTTGTGAGGTATCTCGCCGATTCTCGAGAGGACTTGCTGATATTGAACTCGCCGTCAGATCTCCCGGACGCAGTCCGAGACCACGCAGGAAAGCCCCAACTCGTTTGCGGCGGAGCGCCAGCTTACATTCCAGATGGGTTTCGGGTGAGCAACGTGAGGCTGCTGAAACGTATCTGCGATTTCTAGTGGCTCACTGCGAGGTGAGCGGTGCTCTTTGAGTTACAATCCAAGTCAGAGCGCCATTTGTAGTGGTATCTAGATTTATCTTGATTCCACCAGTCCACGCAACTAGAGTAATCAAGAGGGTCCATGCGGCGCTCTGTCAAAATCGCTCCGGAAATCGATGCCAAGCTTTATGAAGAGCTCGTTTCCGTGGCCAAGGAGAACGGGCAGTCACAGCGGTTTGTGCTGGAGCGGGCGCTGGAGCATTACTTGCACAATGTCGTCCCTTCGCAGCGCATGGTGAGGCCTGAGGTGATGGCCGCCTATCGCCGCTCCAACGAAAAGTATCGTGAGTTATACAAGAAACTGGCCAAGTAAATGGCTGAGCGCGTCTATCTGACCGTGGCTGAAGTCATCGCCATCCACCATCACCAGATTGAGGAATACGGCGGCGAGCACGGACTGCTGAATCAGGGATCATTGGAGGCAGCAGTTTTCCGTCCCCAGACGGGTTACTACAATGACCTGAGCGAAGAGGCAGCCGCGCTGCTGGAGTCGCTGGTCAATAATCATGCTTTTATCGACGGCAACAAACGCGTGGGATTTGCCAGTGCTCATACATTTCTCCTCATGAATGGATTCGATTTAGATGTGAGCAGCAAGACCACTTATGAGTTCATGATTAAGGCGATGGAGCAAGGCAAGTTCCGCTTCGCCTTGCTTCGCGAGTGGATTGCCGCGCATATCGTTCCCCTTCCTGGTTAGATCTCGCGGGCGAGGGCGCCCCGCGCCACATGGTCGTTGCCCAATTCGGAACGATTTCCACTGTTTATTACAAGATTATTCACTTGACGCGTGTGGTGGGGGTGGCCTATGTTGAGCCATCTACTGTCAAAGCTGCCTATACCAAGGGCGGCGGACTGGGGCTATAGCGTGAGTGTTTGCATAGCAATAAGGTTTGAACGAAAACAAATAATTTGGGTTACCGATAACCGGGTAGCTTTCGGCGATTTTTCTGGGGAGCACATCTCGCTAAAAGCTAACGCAATACATTTCGGATGGAACGTCTTGTTCGCTGGAAACGACGTGGAACACGCCGCACCAATTATTGAACGCGCTAGGAGGGTATTGCGAACACACATCCATGGCGGACAACATGAACCAGAACATGTCATAGACGTTATTGACGCTGCATATGCTGAGCACTTGCAAACGCAGATAGAGAATAAAATACTCCGAAAACATGGCTACGATACCGAGAGTTTCAAGAAGGAGGCGCGGCGGACTTGCAGTCCAGAAATTCAGGGTAAAGTGTGGGACAAGATAGACCGCGAGAGACTTTCACTGCAGTTTCTTGTATGCGGTTTCGATAAGGAGCGGGTGGGCCACATTTGGGTTGTGGATGGGGAAAATGCACCAGTTTGTTACGATTCCATCGAGTTCTGGGCTATTGGATCTGGAGCGGCAGCGGCACTTAGTAGAATCGCATTGCATATCAGTAAGTACAAAGGCTTTAATTCGGTCGAGGAAGCTATATACGTTGCCATGACCGCCAAGTTTGCAGCTGAGTCCGCAAGCGATGTAGGACGTAGCACGTTCATGGCGGTTGATAAGCACCCATCGGCAAGAAATCACTTAGAAATGCTCTCCGATGAAGGCATGGAGCGCCTGCGAACTATATGGAATCGCGTCGGTATCCCACCTGCCCCATCTTCGGCGTGCGATTTCATACGGAAGAACATGACGGAGTTACGGAAGTCGTTCAATAAAAGGTAGTACGCAGACAGCGGAAACTTAGGCGGTCAGTTTCTCGAAGGTGAGCGGGTCAGCGGTGACCATATGACGCAAGGTATCGATAAACAAATCGGAACGCTTCCGACGATCAAAGCGGAAAGTCATTTCGTCGAGGTAGGCTTGCAGATGTTTCGCGCTGATTTTGTGCCACGATCCGATGATGCCGCGCTTGAGCAGCGAGAAAGCGGATTCCACGGTATTCGTGTAAACATCCCCGTGCACGTACTCCTTCGCCTTATGGTTTACCGTCTTGTGTTTCTTGCCATGAATTCCAGCTTCAATCATGGCCGCCGGATAGCCCGTCAGTTCATCAGTAACGACCACTTCCACGTCGCGGCTGATATTTTCCTTGATGTATTTCGCCAGTGTGCCGCTCTTGGCATCTTCCGCATGGAAGAATCTCAGATCGCCGCCGCGTTGCCTGATGCCGATTACGACTTCCTTCTGATTCTTGCCATAGCGAACGCCCTTACCTGTTTGCTTTCCGCCTACATAGGTTTCGTCCATTTCTACCGTACCGCTCAGCATGGGCTGATCGACTTGCGCCATCGCCGCACGAATGCGGTGACAGAGATACCAAGCCGTCTTGTAGGAGCCTTTGTGCTGGCCCCAGATAGTGCGCTTGAGCTGGCTCGCGCTCATCCCCTTCTTAGCTTCACAGAGAAGCAGAACAGCCATAAACCAAAGTGGCAAAGCCAAGTGCGAGTCGTTGAAAACCGTTCCGGTCGTTACGGAAAACTGATAACTGCATTCACTGCAAGTGAACTGTTTGCGCGAGTCAACCCACCACACATTGCGGTTTTGGCAACGTGGGCATTCAACACCTTCAGGCCAGCGCAGGCGGGTCAAAATCTCGCGGCATTCTTCGTCGGTAGAAAACGAACGATTCAACTCAGGGAGCGTCATGGCAGAACCTCGTAAGAAGAAAAAGAAACGCAAGACAGGCAGACCACTCGAACATGTCCCGATGCGAACGCTGGTAGGTCGCGTAAAGGAAGAAATTCACGAAAAGCTGCGAATGTCGTTCTCTGGCCCAGACGATAAACGCAAGCAAGACTAGAAGTTAACTTCACCATGAAGCGAGTGTATACCAATGTCTAACACGCGTCAAGTGAATAATCTTGGTTTATTATTAAGATTCGCCTTTTCTTCGCTTCGATCTGTATGTATAATCCGGCCAGATTAGTTTTGATTTAGTTCGGCGATCTTAATTTCGGCAAGCTTAAAGGAGCCACACTCCCATGGCGGATGAACGGGGCAAGGCAATCGAGCTGGCGGTTTCACAGATTGAAAAGCAGTTTGGCAAAGGGTCGATCATGCGGTTGGGGTCGAAGGAAGCGATCGTCCCCATCTCGGTGATTTCAACCGGAGCGATCTCGTTCGACGCTGCGCTCGGAGTGGGCGGCTTTCCGCGCGGGCGCGTGGTGGAAGTATTCGGACCGGAGTCTTCCGGCAAGACTACCATCACGCTGCAAGTAATCGCCGAAGCGCAGAAGACCGGAGGCATGGCGGCATTCGTGGACGCCGAACATGCGCTCGATCCGGGCTACGCCAAGAAGCTAGGCGTCGACGTGGACAACCTGCTGGTTTCACAACCGGACTACGGCGAGCAGGCGCTTGAGATCACGGAGGCCTTGGTGCGCTCGAATGCCATCGATGTGCTTGTGGTCGATTCCGTAGCCGCGCTGGTGCCCAAGGCCGAACTCGACGGCGAAATGGGAGACAGCCATATGGGCTTGCAGGCACGCTTGATGTCTCAGGCGCTGCGCAAGCTGACAGGAACGGTTTCCAAATCGCGCACCTGCCTGATCTTCATTAACCAAATCCGCGAAAAAATCGGCGTGATGTTTGGCAACCCAGAAACCACGACGGGCGGCCGCGCTCTGAAATTTTATTCGTCGGTGCGCGTCGATATCCGCCGCATCGCTGCGATCAAAGATGGCGACGTAGTCACAGGCTCGCGCACTCGCGTCAAAGTTGTGAAGAACAAAGTGGCCGCGCCATTTCGCGAGGCCGAGTTCGACATCCTCTATGGCGAAGGCATTTCGCGCGAAGGCGACCTGCTCGATATCGCGGTGAATAACAACATCCTCGAGAAATCCGGATCGTGGTTCAGCTATAAAGGTGAGCGCATTGGCCAGGGCCGCGAAAACGCCCGCCAGTTCCTGAAAGACAACAAGGACACGATGGCGAAGCTCGATGCGGAAGTGCGCAAAGCACTGGGGTTGATTGCGGCTCCGGCAGCCGCGCAGCCAGTGAACGGCGCGGCACAAACTGCGGCGCAAGGTGCACGGGTCACAACCATGCCGAGCGCCCCTCCCGAGCCGGCAAGAGTGCCGGTGGCCGCGAAGCGATAGGT
>JBAWBG010000306.1:0-19320 GCA_049589695.1 Candidatus Sulfotelmatobacter sp.
CTCTTTCGCGTGGTCGCGGACAAAGACATGGAAAACGATAAAAGACTGCGCGACTACACCTACACGGAACGCGACGAAGAGCACAAGCTCGATGGGAAAGGGCAGATCAAGTCAACCGAAGTGAAGACGTATGAAGTAATGGAGCTTTATGGCGAGCAGGTACAGCGCCTAATTGAAAAAGACGACAAACCACTCGATGCCAAGGACGCGGCCAAGGAAGAAGAGAAAATTCAGAAGGTCATCGATAAACGTAAAAACGAGTCGGACGACCAGCGCCGGAAACGCGAAGAGAAAGAAGAGAAAGATCGCGAAGAGGACCGCAAGTTCGTGCGTGAAGTAGCCGATGCCTACAATTTCAAACTGGTGGGAACGGAACTTGTAGGCACCCGCGAGGCCTGGGTGATCGATGGCGAGCCGCGCCCGGACTTTGTCCCTCACATGAAAGAATCCAAGTTCTTGACAAAATTCCGCGGCCGGGTTTGGATCGACAAGAGCGACCTTCAACTGGCCAAGATGGACGTAGAATGTCTGGACACGATCTCTTGGGGGCTATTTCTCGCCCGCTTTCACAAGGGTTCGCGGTTCGTGCTGGAGCAGACGCGCGTGAATCAGGAAGTGTGGCTGCCGCTGCAGCTAACCGCAAAGGTTGACGTGCGCCTCGCGCTGCTCAAAAACTTCAACGTCGATGTGGAACAGAGTTTTCGCGATTACAAGAAATTCCGGGCTACCACCAGGATTATGGCCGTGGAAGATGTGCAGAAGAAATAGTTCATCGCTTTCGGTTAGCCTGATCCACCGGTCTCCTGACTAATTCGGCGCCTTCCGCCCCTGAACCGGAACGCCTTCGATCGTCGCCTAGTAATTCCGATCTTCTTAGGTCGTTGTCGAGGAAATTATGCCTACACAATTAACCGCTTTCGCAGCTGACATTCGTGGTGAGGCTTTTCCCGTCCTTACCCCCGACCAGATCAACCGTATTCGTCCCTCCAGCAAAGTTCGGAAAGTGGAAGTGAGCGAGATATTGTTTGAGCCGGGCGACAGCGACATCCCGTTTTTCGTGCTGCTCTCTGGAAGTCTCGAAATCGTTCAGCCCGGTCTGCACGGCGAGCAGTTGATCGTTAAGCACAGCCCCGGGGAATTCACGGGGGAAATCACGATGATCTCGGGCCGCCGCAGTCTAGTGCGGGGTCGAGTGACGGAGGCCGGGGAATTTCTGGAAATGTGCAGCGATGATTTGCGAACTCTTGTCGCCAGGGATGCGGAGCTCAGCGAAATTTTCATGCGTGCCTTCATCCTGCGGCGAGTTGGGTTGATCAACCATGGCCAAGGAAACGTTATTTTGATGGGCTCGCAGCACTCGGCGCAGACGTTGCGTTTGCGCGAGTTTCTTACTCGCAATGGACATCCGCACACCTACGTCGATCTCGATACCGATACCAGCTCTCAGGATCTGCTCGACCGTTTTCACGTCACCATGCAGGAGGTTCCTATCGTCATCTGCAACAACCGCACGGTGCTGCGTAGTCCGTCGATTCAGGAATTGGCAAATTGCCTCGGGCTCAACGCCCACATCACACCGTCCGAATTGCGCGATCTGGTGATCGTCGGCGCGGGTCCATCCGGCTTGGCAGCGGCGGTTTATGCCGCCTCAGAGGGTCTGGATGTTTTGGTGATCGAGGCTGACTCTCCTGGTGGACAGGCGGGATCCAGTTCGAGGATCGAAAACTATCTCGGATTTCCGATGGGAATTTCAGGGAACGAGCTCGCCGGCCGCGCCTCCACGCAGGCACAGAAATTTGGCGCCAAAGTGCTGGTCGCTAACAACGTTACAAAATTGAATTGCCAGCAGCGCCCCTATGAGTTAACCGTGGACGGCGGCCAGACGATTCGCGCCCGCACCGTGGTGATCGCAAGCGGTGCGCAATATAACAAGCCGAAAATCGACAACCTGAAAAAGTTCGAGGGCCAGGGTGTCTACTACGGCGCTACTTATATTGAGGCGCAACTTTGCGGAAAGGACGATGCAATTGTCGTAGGCGGCGGCAACTCAGCTGGCCAGGCGGCGGTTTATCTCTCGCAGACCGCCGGCAAGGTTCATATGTTGGTGCGGTCGAGTCGATTGTCGGACACGATGTCGCGCTACCTGATCCAGCGCATTGAAGAAAATCCCGCCATCGAAATGCATTACTGCACGGAAATCGTTGGCCTGGATGGCGATACTCAACTGGAAAGCGTGACCTGGCAAGACAAGAATACCGGCGAGAAGTCCACCCACAACATTCGCCACTTATTCATTATGGCGGGAGCTTCTCCGCGCACCGAATGGCTGAAAGGATGCGTGCTGCTTGATAGCAAAGGTTTCATCCTTACCGGGCGCGACCTCGATCCTCTATCGCACAGCTTCAGTTGGCCGTTGCCGCGCGCCCCGCAGATGCTGGAAACTAGTCTGCCTGGCGTATTTGCCGTGGGCGATGTCCGCGCTGGAAATGTAAAGCGTGTTGCCGCCGCCGTGGGTGAAGGATCGATCTCTATCTATCTGGTGCACCGGGCGCTGGCGGAGTTGTAAGGGCAGCCATCCGGATGTACACTGCTGCGGTTGTCCGGAGTGGATCCATCGGTAAGCCCCAATGTACAAGCGCCTCTTTCTGCTGCTGGCTTTGTTCCTGCCTGTGATCGCTTGGGCGAAACCAGAATCTTGGTTAGAAGTACGTAGCCCGCATTTCACCGTTATCACCAACTCCAACGAGAAGCAGGCGCGCCGCGTCGCGGATCAGTTTGAGCGCATGCGCTCCGTTTTTCATTCGCTCTTCCCGAAGATACAGATCGACAATCTCGGCTCGATCACAGTTCTGGCCATCAAGGATGAGAAAGATTTTCGCGCGCTCGAACCGGCGGCTTATCTGGCCAAGGGACAGCTCAAACTGGGCGGCTTATTCCTGCGCGGGGCCGACAAAAACTATGTTCTCTTGCGACTGGATGCCGAGGGCGAGCATCCGTACGCAGTGGTGTACCACGAATACACTCATCTGCTCCTTAGCAAGGCGGAGTTTATTCCTCTTTGGCTGAACGAAGGTTTGGCGGAATATTACCAAAACACCGACATCCACGAAAAAGACGTCGCGTTAGGTCAACCCAGCCCGGAAAATCTCGAATTGCTGCGCCAGAACCGGCTAATGCCCCTATCGACGCTCTTCGCCGTCGACCATTCGTCGCCGTACTACCACGAAGAAAATAAGGGATCCATCTTTTACGCCGAGTCATGGGCTCTCACCCACTACCTGGAACAGAAAGATTTTAGCGACAAGACTCAACGCCTCACAATTTGCGCGCAGTCGTTGGCGCAAAATGTGGACGCCACTACCGCCGCGACGCGCGCCTTCGGAGACCTAAAACAGTGCAGTCCGCGCTGGAAGGATATGTCCGCCAAGCCAGTTTTAAATATTTCAGAATGCCAGCATCAACCGGCATCGATGACAGCAAGTTCGAGTCTCACGGGCTGACTCCTTTCCAGGCCGACGCGGTCCGTGCCGATTTTCTGGCTTATAACGACCGGACTGCGGACGCACGCGCGCTACTGGACCAGATCCTGCAAGGTGATCCAAATAATATTCTAGCCCACGAAACCATGGGATTTCTGGAATTTCGCGAGCAGCATATTGATGCGGCGCGCAACTGGTATGCGCAGGCAGTGAAGCTTGATTCGCAAAGTTTCCTGGCACATTACTACTTCGCCGCTATTTCCATGAACAGTGCGATGAATGAGATGGAACAATCGCAGGTGGAAACCAGCTTGCGCGCCAGCATCAAACTGAATCCCAACTTTGCGCCGAGTTACGATCGTTTGGGTGCTCTTCTGGCTATGCGACGCAGCAATCTGGAGGAGGCGCACATGATGGAATTGAATGCGTCTCAATTGGACCCAGGAAACTTTGGTTATCGCTTAAACGCGGCCAATATTCTGATTCAGATGGGCCGTGGAGACGATGCTGTGAGAGTAATTAAGAATGCCATGCATCTCGCCACTTCTCCGCAAGAGACCGCAATGGCAGAAAATTTCCTAATGCACCTGCAGGAATACGCGAAGTTTCAGCAACAAAGGCCATCCTCTGGCGAACAGATGAACTCGGAAACCTCGCGCGTGGTTTCCTCCGGCAACGTTTCCCAAGTCGACGCAGCCAGCTTCACTAAACGAGATGAGCCCATCCCGACTGGCCCACACCGTTTTCTGATCGGAATCTTAAGCAATGTCCGCTGCGATACTCCCTCCATGGATCTTGACGTGACTTCAGGCGGAAAAGCCCTTGGCTTGCATGCCAATAACTATTTCAAAGTCGAATACAGCGCCCTAAACGTGACGCTCAAGGGAGATCTCCGCCCGTGCACGGATCTGGAAGGACGATCCGCGAAAGTTGAGTACGTGGAATCGTTGAACAAGAACGCCGGTGCTGTCATAGCAATTGAGATTCATAAGTAAGCTAGGCACACGGCGTCCGCCGTGAACGCCCGTAGCCTCTGATCGCCACCGTCTTGCCTCCGTTTATAATAGAGAGATTCCCACTCGGCGAAATCGCTTTCTGTGGGCCTTCTCCCATGGACTTCAAACTCGTTTCCGATTACAAACCGCAGGGCGATCAGGGCCGCGCCATCGATGCCTTGCTGCGCGGCGTCTACGATCGCGAGCAGCATCAGGTTCTACTCGGCGTCACCGGCTCCGGCAAGACCTACACCATGGCCAAGGTCATCGAGGCGGTGAACCGTCCCGCGCTGGTGATGGCGCATAACAAGACGCTGGCGGCGCAGCTCTACCACGAGTTCAAGAATTTTTTCCCCCACAACGCGGTGGAATATTTTGTTTCTTATTACGACTATTACCAGCCCGAGGCTTACGTTCCCGCCGCCGATTTGTTTATCGAAAAAGAAGCAACCATAAATGATGAACTCGACAAACTTCGACTCTCGGCGACTCGATCTCTTTTTGAACGCCGCGACGCGCTGATTGTGGCTTCCGTGAGCTGCATCTATGGCCTTGGGTCGCCCGAGGCTTACTACGGCATGATGCTTTTTCTGGAAAAAGGCCAGAAGATTGCGCGCGAAGAAATCACGCGGAAACTAGTCGACATTCTCTACGAGCGCACCAACGGCGAATTCCGCCGTGGAACATTTCGCGTACGCGGCGACGTGATCGAAGTCTTCCCCACCTACGATGACATGGCCTATCGCATCGAGCTATGGGGAGATCAGGTCGAATCGCTGGCTCAGATTGATCCCCTATTCGGCACCGTTAAGCAAAAGTATATGCGGCTGCCGATTTATCCCAAGACGCATTATGTAATGAAGGACGAGACTCGGGCAACAGCCGTGGAGTCAATCAAGAAGGAATTGGCGTGGTGGGAAGTGGAACTGGAGAAGCAGGGCCGCGTCGTCGAAGCGCAGCGCATTCACCAGCGGGTGAAGTTTGATCTGGAAATGATCAAAGTCATGGGCTACTGCCATGGAATAGAAAATTATTCGCGGCACTTCACGGGCCGCATGCCCGGCGAGCCGCCGCCAACGCTGCTAGATTATTTCCCTCGCGATTATCTAATGTTCGTGGACGAGTCGCACCAGACGGTTCCGCAATTGCGCGGCATGTATGCCGGAGACCGCTCGCGCAAGGAAACGCTTGTTGAGTATGGTTTCCGTCTGCCCTCGGCGCTGGATAATCGCCCGTTGACGTTTGACGAATTCGAGCATCGCACCAACCAACTGGTTTATGTTTCCGCGACGCCGGGTCCCTATGAACTGACAAAATCGGCCGGCGTAGTAGTAGAGCAGATCATCCGGCCGACCGGCTTGATCGACCCGGAGGTGGAAGTTCGTCCGGTGAAAGGCCAGATCGACGATCTGCTGCATGAAATTCGAGCACGTGTGCAGCGCGGTGAACGCGTGCTGGTCACCACTTTAACGAAACGAATGGCGGAAGACCTTGCTGAGTATTACGCCGAAGTGGGCGTGAAATGCCGCTACATGCATTCGGAAATCGAAACGCTCGAGCGGGTGAAGATTCTGCGCGACCTGCGCAAAGGAGAATTCGATGTATTGATCGGCATCAATCTTCTGCGCGAAGGTCTGGACTTGCCCGAAGTGTCACTGGTAGCGATTCTCGACGCCGATAAAGAAGGTTTTCTGCGTTCATGGGGATCGTTAATTCAAACCATAGGCCGCTGCGCGCGGCATCTGCGCGGGCGCGCGATTCTTTACGCCGACCGGATGACAGATTCGATGAAGCGCGCCATTGACGAAACCTTGCGGCGCCGCGAGATCCAGACCGCATATAACCTGGAAAACGGAATTACTCCGGAATCGATTGTGCGTCCACTGGATATGACGCTGGCGGGAATCGTCGCCGCCGACTATACCGACCTGACAGGCAGCGAAGCTGAGGGCATGCCGGAATTTAAGTCCCAGGAAGAATTGGATAGTTACATCGTCAAACTCGAAAGCGACATGCGCGAAGCCGCAAGGCGCTTCGAGTTCGAGAAAGCGGCGACGCTGAGGGACACAATCAAAGAGCTGAGGACCAAGGAATTTTTGTTTGCGTAAGAAGCCAACGATGAATTAAATAATTTGCAGGCTTGGCCGCGACGCAGCCGTCTCGATGCTATAAGAATCAGCTCTTCGCGTAATCCATCGGCGATAAAATCCTAATCTCTCGCCACCGATGCATTTGAAGCAAATCCGCATCCCCCGTAATAATCACGTCCGCCCTCCCATTCAGCGCCACTTCCAAAAACTTATCGTGCTTCGGATCACGGCACTCGCGCACGAGCTGAATGATAGGCACGAACTCGGCTACGCGTCCGAGTTGAGCTAGGAATAAAGTGCGCTCCTTCCGGCTGACATAACGATCAAACTTTGAGCGGAATAGAACTTCCTTCACCTCGTCCATGGTGTACTCGGAAAATAGCAGGAGGCCGTTCCTCAGCGTCTTGCTCAGAGCCTGACGCGGAACGGAAGGCGAAAGCATGGCAGCGCTGACGAACACATTGGTGTCGATGACGCAGCGCATTATTCTCGAACATCAATTCTTGAGCATCAGTCTTTGAGAATGTCGGAGAGAATCTCCTCAGTCATGCCCCTCGCCGCTGCTCGAGCACTGATGCGGTCCATCGTTCGTTCCAGCTCGTCGATATTGATTCTGCGAATGCGCTCATATTCTTGTGCCGACATGATCACCGCAACATCTCGATTTTGGCGGCGAATGAGAACAGGTTCGCGTTGAGCAGCATCGAGAAGGGCAGCAAGCCGCTGTTTGGCATCAGTAGCAGAGACCGTCTTCATTTGTCTATTATAGACAAAATGGACAATTTGCTCAATTACCGCCCGTACGCCGCGCTGGCCGCCAGCGGCTTGCGGTGGAATGTATACCCGTCGAAGGTTTCCGAGCGAAAATTCAAATTCGATGCCGAGAGCTTTTCGGTTTGGCTCAGGAAAAGATACCCGCCGGGTTCAAGGTAGAGATGCAGGCGTTCGAGCACCGCGAGCCGCTGGGCACGAGAGAAGTGCGGCAGCACGTCCATACAAAAGATGCAATCGAATCGACCGATGTAGCCGGGGCGGGCCAGATTCATGCAGTTAAAAGTAACCAGGCTGCGCAGACGTGGCTTGACCAGCAAATGCGGAGCGATTGCGGGCGGCAGCGATGTGTGGGGAGCATCGCCCTCCAACTCAGCCTCAAGATTCGTTGCAGCCGCGCCAGTAGGCGTGCCAATCTTCGAAAAATAATTGCGAATCGTGGCTGGCGGCAAACCCTCCAGTGCGGACTGCCAGTATACCCCCCGATCGGCCGCTTCGATATTTCGCGGCAATAAATCGCTCCCCACGATGTGAATTGAGCATCCCGAACCAAGTTTCGGGGGAGGCTGTCCCGCCGGAATATTTTCCGAGATGCCTCCGTTCTTTGCCCCTTTGCCGCTCGCGTTGCCCGGTACGGAACCGTTATTCGAAACACTCACGTTCGCCGGATTCACCGCTTCACATACAGCGATTGCGATAGAGTAGGTTTCTTCTCCCGTGGCGCAGCCCGCGCTCCAGATTCGGATTGGTCCCGGACTGTCCACCGACTTGCGCGCCCAGAGTTGCGGTAGTACTTGGCGCGTCAAAGCATTCAACGCTCCCGGATGACGAAAAAATCCAGTATTTGTGCTAATTAACCCGTCGAGCAACGAAGGTAGAGTAGATGGATCCTGCTCTGGAGATCGCAAACGATCCAATAGCGTGGCGGACGAGTCCAACTCCTGTGCTTCGATGAAATCGGCCAGGTGCGCCGCCAGCGCATTGTTGGGACAATCCAGAACTACGCCGGTTTGACGCTCGACCAGCAAGCGCAACTCCGAAAGTTCATGCTCCAGAATGGTGCTGGTCGCAAGTGACCTATGCATAAAAGCCTTTCCCCAAGCGGGGCGAACTAACACGCCACGACTACCCGTCACAACCCCAACCGCGCACAAATTTTCCTATCAACCGCTTCGTGGCCGCAGCTATCCCAGCAAACTAACAGCTAATGACCGGCAGCGACCGCAACCCGGCTTTTGCCTGAATCCCGTGCCGTCTGCTGAGCCACCACGGTCATCTCTTTTTCCAGGGACGAAAAACGCTGCATCACTTCATGAATGCGCAAAGTCATATTGCGAATGGTTTCAATTTGACCGCGCGCTTGAGCGGATAAACTCCCGGGCTCCAGTAGTAGCAGATCCGAATTTCCCAGCAGCGAGGTCAGCGCATTGTTCAAGCCGTGGCGCATTTCAAGCATGTAGCGGCCCAGCATCGCCTGAGGTTCCAGAGCGGAGCAATTGTGTTCGGCGGTGCGCGCACGAGCCTCGGCAGCCGTGCGGTGCAAGGCCTCGGCCGCCGCTAGAATCAACGCATCCAGCCAATTTTCATCCAGCCGCAACACGGAGGTCCGCGGCCAGCGGTCGCGCACCAGTTTCGCAGTAGCGCCGTCCTCGCAGACGCAGAATAACGGCTGCGAACTCGAGTGCAACGGCTCGATAATTACAGAGAGCAGCTCGCGGCGCAGCGGACCCACAATGGCCACTTCAAAATCCTCGACAGTACGAGGCCAAAGATCTCCGCTCAGTATGGTGAACGTGGGCACGTGACGCTCGGCCTGCCAGCGCGCCGTCAGCCTTCGCGAAAATCCTGCGTCGTCGGAGATAACCAGTACGGTCGGACGGTCCACTCAAGTTTCCTTTGCCCGGATTCCTGCATCCTTCGCTGGAATCGTTAGATTTCTACTTTATTTCTTCTGCCCCGCCGGCGAATCCTCATCCGGAGCCCAGTCCGGCGCTGCCGAGATTTCAAATTCGGGAGCATCATCGCTTGAGACGCCGAACTTCGCCACTGCCTTCTCAGCCGATGCCCTGCCAGGCTTTGCCGGCGCCGACATTCCCGCCACGCCCGCCGCCGCAGCCCGTGGCGGCGTCTTTCCCGGTGTCGTCTTCGCTGGTGCGAATTTTGCTGCGGCAGTTGCTTCCGCCGCCTTCTCACCATCCCCTTCCCCACCTCGTCCCAGCGCGCCGTCCACGGAGGCCCGAAGATCCACCAGCATCCGCAGCGGCTGTCCCGAAGAGTATTCCGCCTGAAACATCACTTTCCAGGATTGGCAAATCATGCGCAGCCGCACAATCGGCTCCTGCGCGGAAAACTGCGCGCGGCGGCAATCGATCGTCTTCACGCCCTTTTCTTCCAGTTCGATCAAACCATCGAGAATGTTATTAAGATCGGTGAGCATCAGGCGGAAGAAGGCACGCCGCATCAGATATCCAAAACGGGTGAACGCCACCAGTGCAACCGGCAGATAAAACAGCTCGCCCGCCTGCGCCTTGGCCTTGCGTCCCTGCTCCAATACGCCACCGTGCAACAGTTCGTCCAGCGAACGGCAGCGCCGTGCCGAGTCGAGTACGCGATCCAAGCTGTTCAACCATACCGGAGCCTTCAATTCCACTTCGCCCAGCACCGGCTCCAAGCTTTGGGCTACATAAGCCAAGTCCGCTCCATCGTCGCCCAATTCCGTGGGAGCAACCTGGCTGAAATATTGCACCAGCAAGAAATCGATCTTGTCGCGCGCAGAATCCGTGTGTGCTGTCTTTTCTATAAAATGGCGCAACAGCTCGATCAGCCCTTCGTTATCAACCAGCGAACTTGTCTGGAGAAATTGGCGCAACTGGTGCACCTGGATGCGGTCATCCATATCGCGCAGCCACTGCCGGGCTAACTCGACTGTCTCGCGATCTGGCGCATCCACTGGCTCATCGAGCGCGGCAAAAGCCGGCGCTTCAATCACAAATTCACGAGCTAGTTCAACATAGATAGGATGGAGGCGGCGCGCGCTCGACCACAGCGCCGCAAGATCGGGAGCGGACGATTCCGGCTTTGTAGAGGAAGATGCTGTCATGGTTTCACGATCCAGTTCGGGACTTCGTTGCAAAAGCGGGCCGCCACAATCGTTAAGCCCGGATGATATTGCACCGCTACCACAGACGCTTCTGTGTCAAGCGAACCATCCGAATTGCGCAGCCGCAGCACATCCGCAAACTCCAGCGGCGTGCTGCAGGCAAACAAGACCTCCCTCGGAGTTCCAAATTCAATCACAGTACTTTCCAATACGCCACTCTCTAAGACCCTACCTTGCCGCGGTTCAGCAGATATCTGTTTGACATCAGCCGCGGTATGAGTACGCGTGAGCTGCACCGGAATCCGTACCGGGGTCGCTTCCGGAAAAAAGCGCGCCAGGTCGGCGACGGTGCTGGCCGGCTTCGTCCTTCCCTTTGCAGTCCCTGGCTGACCCACGCAGCCCATCCTTGTTCCGCCAAATGTCCCGATAAACCATCGGTCATACAAAACTTTTTAGTTCCCCGCTGCTTCCCAGCTACCTCCGGCCAAGCTTCAAGGAAAAAGTGCGGTTGGGCTCCCCCTCTTCCCGGTTAGGAAGAGCTTTGGGGAGCCAGAACACGCGGTTATATCAGAACCAGAAGCACGACCGAGACCATCACGTCGAACGGAAGGATTAGCACTCAGGCGCTAGGGTTTTCAGCAAGTTAGAACGCGCGGAGTCGCTCCGATAAATCTGCCCGCCAAGATGCCGTCTCATTATGCGACGCCTGTCTCATGGAATGCCGTTGCGCCAGCACCATGATCCAACTCCGAGAAAAGCTGAAAACTATTAGGCATAAGTTTTCGGCTACCTCACGAAAGTTATTTCTGCCCAGGATATCCACGGTGCAACTTACGCGCTTCCTCTTGCCCTGCTATTCTCTTTCTCATAAAAGGGAATCCCTGTTGAAGGCCAGCACGCTCGGAGTTCTGGCTACTTGGTCCATTTCCAGCATCAAAGCTGACGCGAAATCCCGCTTACCTCCTGGAAGTAAAGGTTGCGGAGCATTCACATAGAAGGCTTGGGGAGATAAAACATCCTATGAGAACACTACTGAAGAAGTTCAGCTGGGGCAGCGCTGTGCTTGCGCTTGCGCTCGCCACCCTCGCAATACCAAAACAGGTCTGCGGTCAAGATCAGGATCAGGACGATCCTCCAGCCCGCGTCGCTCGCCTCGGTTACATGGAGGGTTCCGTTTCCTTCCAGCCAGCCGGCGAAGATGACTGGGTCGGAGCCGTTCCCAACCGTCCCATGACCACCGGCGATAAACTGTGGGCCGACCAGAATTCGCGCGCCGAAGTGCAGCTTGGATCCGCCGTAATTCGCCTTGCCCCGAACACCGGATTCTCTTTCCTTAACCTCGACGACAACACGGTTCAGATTCAGCTCACCTCTGGTTCAATCGGCATTACGGCTCGCAGACTCAACGACGGCGACGACTTCGAGGTCGACACGCCGAACCTGGCCTTTACCGTCTCGCAACCCGGTCACTATCGCGTCGATGCCAGCGAAGATGGCAGCAACACCGTCGTCACCATCCGCGCAGGCGAGGGCCAGGCCACTGGCAACGGCCAAACCTACACTCTGCACGGTGGACAGGCGGGCACGTTCAGCGGCACCGATTCGCTGAATGCCGACGTCGAGCAAATCGGCAGCCCGGATCAATTCGATAGTTGGTCGGAAACCCGCGACCACCGTTACGACTATTCCCGATCCGCGCAATATCTCTCGCATGACGTCGTCGGCTACGACGATCTCGACGACAACGGCGACTGGCGCGATGATGCAAGCTACGGACACGTCTGGTTTCCGAACCGAGTGGATGCCGGTTGGGCTCCATATCATGAAGGCCATTGGGATTGGATCTCTCCCTGGGGATGGACCTGGGTCGATGACTCCTCCTGGGGCTACGCGCCCTTCCACTATGGTCGCTGGGTAAGCGTCGGCGGACGATGGGGATGGGTGGCCGGTCCAGTCGGAGTGCAGGCCGTCTATGCTCCCGCGCTGGTGGTATTTGTCGGCGGAGGGCCCGGTGGCTTCGGCGGCAATGTAGGATGGTTTCCCTTGGGTCCTCGGGAAGTTTATGTGCCGTCGTATCACGTGAGCGAGGCTTACGTGAATCGCGTCAACGTCAGTAATACGACGGTGAACGTCACGCAGGTGACAACCGTCTACAACACCACCATCGTCCACAACACCACCACCATCACGAACGTCACGTATGCCAATCGCAATGTTCAAGGTGCGGTGATGGTGGTTCCGCAGCACGCCTTCACCAGCGCACAACCGGTAGCGAAAGCCAGAGTTCAGGTAAGCGCACAACAGATCGCATCGGCACCATTGAGTGGGAGAGTGGCTGTGGCTCCGACCCGCGAAAGCGTGCTTGGATCAAAGGGCGCGACCGCAGGTCACGTGGCCGCGCCACCAGCGGCGGTTGCAAATCGGCAAGTCGTCGCCAGGAAGACTCCGCCCCCGCCGCCCGTGCCCTTTGCCAAGCAGCAGCAAGCGCTGGCCGCTCACCCCGGAGAACCAATTGCCAGGAACCAGATGCAGACTCTGCGTCCAGCAGCTGAAGCGCATCCCATGGTAAGAGTAGCGCCTGCGGGGAAGCCAGCAACTCCCACCACCGGCCATCCGGCGAACGCCGCGCGGACCGGTCAACCTGCTCCAGCGCCGGCAAACCGCCCATCCGTTGCAAATGAGCATCCGGCTGAACCAAATCGTCCAGCGTCCGCGCCAGCACAGCCGAACAATCGGCCACCCGCAAGGCAACCGAACAATCGGCCCGCTCCCGCTCAACCGGCGAGTCGTCCAGAATCAACCCCGAATCGTCCCGAGACCAACCGGCCGCCAGCGGCCCAGCCGGCCAATCGTCCCGCTCCGACACCACCGGCCAATCGTCCGGAGCCAGCTCCCAATCGTCCCGAGGCGAATCGGCCCGAGGCGAATCGGCCTGCTGCGGAACCGAACAAACCCGCGCCAGCGCCACCGGCGAATCGTCCGGAGCCGAATCATGCGACTCCGCCGCCGGCGAAGAATGACCGGCCGCCTGCGGCCCAACCCGCTCCACGGCAGGCGCCTCCAACTGCTGAGCGTCCAGCTCAGCACACTCCGCCTCCGGCGGCAGCCAAGCCAGCGCCACTTCCGAAACAGCAGCCTAAGCCACTAACGCCGGAGGAGAAAAAACGGCGGCAGGAGGAAGAGAAGCCTCACTAAAGAACGCAGACTAGCGTCACTCAATCATTCACCCTGAGATTTCTCAGGGTGTTTTTTTCTGCGTGCGCTTTGCACACTACGTAATAAGACGACGCGAAGAAATCTGGACCCTGCCAGAATTTTGCATAGCACTCCGTACAAACTCAGTCGCGGTCGTTGGTGTAGCCTATCACTCCACTGCGGCAGTCTTCCGGTTACTTCGCTTCCAGTACAAATATCCTGGAACGCCGATCAACACAATCGCGGTGCCCCAGAAAGCTTCCGCCGGACGCGTAATGATTGTATTCAGCGTCCAGGCCGCGCCTACCACAATGTAGACGGCCGGTAGCCATGGATATCCCGTGCAGCGGTAGGGGCGCGGAATCTCCGGACGCCTCCAGCGCAACAAAAACATTCCAATCACGGTGAGCGTATAAGAAAGCACCATACCGTAAATCACATAAGTATAAAGCTGGTCATAACGCCCACTCACCGTGAGCAGTGCCGCCCAGACGCCCTGTCCGATCAGGCTGAAGGCCGGGGTGCGCCATTTAGGATGGATAACTGCCATGCGCTTGAAAAAAACTCCATCCTGCGCCATGGCGAGATAGACGCGGGCGCCGGAGAGCGTGCAGGTTGCGGCTGCGCTAAAGCACGAGACGGCGATCATGAGCGACAACCACACCGCCGCGTGTGGAGAAAATAATGCTGCTGCGGCCGCGTGAGCAATGGTTTCATGCTGCGCAATCTCGCCGAGTGGCAGTGCGTAGAGATAGGTCATGTTCATGGCTATGTAAATCACACCTACCACAAGCACTCCCAGCACCATCGCCAGCGGAACGTTGCGCCGCGGTTCCTTCACTTCCCCCGCCACCCACGTGATATACACCCATCCGTCATAGGCCCAGAACACCGCGATCAATGCGATCCCCATCGCTGAAATCAACTGCGTGGGATGAAGTCCTATGCTAAGGCCAACTACGTGCGAGGAGAAGTGCGACCAATGGCCCTTGCCGATGGCGAATCCCAGGATTACAAACGCAGCCATCGCGGCAAACTTTGTCCACGTGGAAAGATTCTGCAGCAGAGTTCCCCAGCGCAGGCCGACGACATTGACGTAAGTCAGAATGGCAATGAGGAACAGGCCGAACAAATGCGCGCGCGTGATCGTGATTCCAAGAAATGAAAAGACAATGTGCTCCTGTGAAACGATCGGAAAGACTTGTCCCGTGTACGCAGCCGACGCCACAGAAAGCGCCGCGATCGTCCCCCCATTCGCGACCGCGAATAACATCCATCCATACAGAAAAGCAACTAGGTCGCCGTAGGCCTCGCGAAGATAAACGTATTGCCCGCCGGACTCCGGAAACATGGATCCCAACTCCGCGAAAGCCACGCAACCGAACAATGAAATGACCCCGCCGATAACCCAAACCAACAAGAACAGCATGGGCTGCGGCAAAGGACCCGCAATATCTTTCGCGGTGAGAAAAATCGAGGAACCAATGATGCCGCTCACCAGCAGCAAAACAGAATCAAGCAGGCTGAGTCCGCGCACCAGAGTGGCTTGCGGTTTCGCGGGAGTTTCAACCGCAGATGCAATCGGCGCGTCCATCATCCAATTCCCAACTCGTCGGAAGATTCTAGCGGCGTGCCACATTGCCGGCAGATCACCGCCGAACAATCTCCGCAAGTGAGCGGATCGTTTATCTCTCTCGCGCAGTTGGGGCAATAAAGCGATCCGGGTGCAGGCTCTGGAGGGGGGTTCTGAGAATCTGTTGTCATGAGGAGGAAAACTGTAGCATAGAGTCAGGACGACTGTAAGCGGCGAAACGACGCGCTACGAGAACGAAAATGCCTGAGAAACCACTCACTCCCGACGAAACACTCCAACAGGAATTCAACCGCTGGGCCGCCGCCGGCGAAGGGCCGAAGATGGAGCAGCACCATCGCGATATCACAGCGAAAACAATTCGGCGGATGAACCTGCGCCCCGGCGAACGCGTGCTCGACTTGGGTTGCGGCTCCGGCTGGGCTACGCGCCTGCTGGCGCGGCTCGTAGGCGAAGGCCCGGATGGCTTCGGTCAGGTAGTTGGGCTTGACGTTTCCGACGAGATGATTCGAGAAGCGCGCGCCGCTTCAAAAGATTTCGACAATGTGCTTTACGTCTGGGGATCGGCGCAGCAAATTCCCTGGGAAGAAAATTTCTTTGACAAGGTGTTATCGGTCGAATCGTTTTACTACTACGCCGACCAGGATCGCGCCCTGATGGAATTATTCCGCGTCATGGCGCCACGGGGACACTTATTCATTTTGATCAATTTATATCGGGATAATCAATATTCCCTGCAGTGGGTAGATAAACTGAAAGTGCCGGTCCACGTGCGTTCACAGGCGGAGTATGTTGGCTTGCTCAAGAAGCATGCCTTCGAAAATGTAGAGGCGCTTCGCATTCCCGACGACACACCAACTCCCGACGAATATAAAACGAAATCGTTTCACAGTCTGGATGATCTGAAAGCGTTCAAGCGCGAAGGCGCATTGCTTTTGATGGCTACGAAGCCGGATTTGCGTACACCCGCTCCCGGATACACCATTTACTAGCGCCAGGCACTGGTTTAGATCTCGCTGTCGTCCTCATTGTCTTTATCGGAATGGTTTAAATCTTTCGCCGGACTCAGAGCCCGGCCATCGGCGGCATGGCGAATTTCGATCCGCCCGTTCACGCTTGAGAGCTTGATGCGCGGGCCGCCATTGCCCAGTTCGCCGCGCAAAGCGTTGCCCACAAATTGATGACGATTCAGGTGTAGTCCGAAATCATTCTCAATTCTCCCTGACACCGTGCTCGCTTCGATTTCCGCCTTCGAGTCCGATGGGATCGTCATTTCCACCGCGCCGTTCACAGAACTCAGTTCGATCGATGAGCCAGGAAGCTGATTAAACGTAACGTCCAAGTGACCATTGACGGTAGAGAGTTCCGCGCGTCCGGAAAGATTGTGCGCTTCCAACCTGCCGTTCACGCACGAGGCATGAACTTCACCGGCAGCTCCTGTCACGTCGAGGGCGCCATTGATCAACTTGATCTCGTCCAACCTCGCCGCCCTCGGCACAGTGAGTGTGTATTCGACGCTGGCCGGATTGCCGTTTAGGCTCCAGTGATCATGCTCCGGATATTTGGTGCGAATGGAAAGATGGTCGTTGCTCGAATCGATTTCAATATGGGCATCCGCAAGCCGATCCTTTGAGTCCGCATACTTAACCGCATCCACCTTGACTTGATTCTGATCCCAGGTAGAAATGTGGACCGCGCCGTTAATGTTCTCCAGTTCCACGCGGCCCTCCGGCGAGAGAGCATAGGTTTGATGGAATTCTTCCCTGAACGCTCCGCGATGATCGGAGGCGCGTGCTGCAAGTGCGCCGAAAAGAAGCGAGCAGATGCTCACGATGATTGCTGAGAAGGCGCGCGTCGGGCTCTTATGGTTCATGAGACTCCTCCGTCTAGCCAGTTAGACGAAACAGTTGCGGATTCGTGAGGGATCGCCGGCTCAATTTCCAACCGATAATGGAGGTACGCAAATTAAGGCCGCGAGGTTCCCGGTCATTCTTCGAGACTGCCTGAATTCGTCTTGCCCGCTTCGGTTAACAAAAAGATGCCCAAAATCGTCATCTCAGGTTCAATCGGATGGCGGTATCGCTGGCCCGGATAGACCACATAGTAGATCGCCGGATACAACAGAATCAGCCAGAACAGCAGCCACGCTCCGGGCCTGCGTTGGCGTAAAGCACGTCCCAATCCCCAAAACATCAGTACCGACGATGCCAGGAAGAGCGAATTCTTCACCTCGGCCAGCCACCAGATTTGCGCCAGGCGTGGCGGTCCCGCCCAAAAATAAATAAAACGCTTCAGGCACAGCACGGCGAAGCGCCCGTAATCAGCTTCAATATAATCGAGCGCATGCCGTTCGCTGCGCTTGATAAACGCCAATTCACCCATCGAGGTGTACAAGCGCATCGCGTACACGTCCTGCGTCGGATGCAAATACTGCATCCACGTGCCGTCAGCGCCGGGCCCGTTGCCAAGGCGTAACTCGGCGCCAAAGTTGTCGCGAACAAAAATAAATTTGCCGAATGTTCGATAGTTGCGCACTGTCCAGGGGGTGACGCATGCAACAAAAATTAGAGAAGCCAGGGCGATACCTGCGAATGAACGTTTACCGCGCTTCGCGCGTCGATACCAGATCCAGAGACCCGAGGCCGGAAGAAAGGCAACCAGGACCGTGCTATTCAGTGCCGCGATTCCCCACAGCAATCCAAACTCGAGCCATGGTTTTAGCCCTTCGCGATCTTCCATGCTCAGCGCCAACCAGAAAATTACGGCCAGCAGCAGCGCCGAGAAACTTGTTTCCCACACCCAGCGGGTGCACCAGAACATTACGTAAGGCAAAAGAGCCCACGTCCACGCTGAACCGACGGCTACTTTTTCCGAGAACATGCGGCGCGCGATAAGGAAAATCGGAATGCACGTCAGCGCGGAAAAAATGCTATTGATGCTAAGCAGAATAAACGCCGAAGCTCTCGAATAAATACCGAAGATG
The DNA here is from genome assembly GCA_049589695.1 of Candidatus Sulfotelmatobacter sp. Taxonomy (GTDB): domain Bacteria; phylum Acidobacteriota; class Terriglobia; order Terriglobales; family Acidobacteriaceae; genus Sulfotelmatobacter. Next base: position 18,205 of record JBAWBG010000306.1, read on the forward strand.
TGGAATACTCCGGCAATCAAGTATGGATATAGAGGCGGTTCCCAGGCTGTCGCGCCCGTGGGCGTTCCGAAAGCATCGCTAAAGCCGCGCCCTCTAGCGATAGCCGCGCCGATGCGTCCCATCTCCCAACCGAAGCCGAAATTATTTTCCGCACTCTTGAACTTGTAGGTATGGCCAACGACGATCCAGCCCACGCGCAAGAACAGCGCGATAGCAACCATCCAGAATTGCGACGTCCGCATATGCGCCCAGGCTTCGAGAAATTGGGTCCAGATGCGTTTGTGGCGGACGGCCACGTCAGTCTTTGAATCCATGGATAATTCTATTTGTAGCTGAGTCGCCATTCAGCGGCAACTCGGCACCGGCCGGAATTGATTGACACTTGACCACGGTATACCTAGACTGAGGTGCTTCGCGGCATTCTCCGCGGGTTTAAACGTATAATCGTTTCATTGCCGGGCAGGAATCGAGGTCACTGGATGGGCTGGCTGCAAAACAAATTCGAAAAGAATTTCATGATCAGCACGGTCGACTACGTCTTCAACTGGGCGCGTAAATCTGCCGTGTGGCCGATGACGTTTGGCCTGGCTTGCTGCGCGATCGAGATGATCGCTTCATCCACGGCGCGCTTCGACATCGCGCGCTTCGGGTCGGAAGTGTTCCGTCCCAGCCCGCGCCAGAGCGATTTGATGATCGTCGCCGGTACCGTGACCTTGAAGATGGCGCCGGTGGTGAAGCGCATCTACGACCAGATGCCCGATCCGAAGTGGGTGATCTCGATGGGCGCCTGCTCGTCGGTGGGCGGTCCGTTCAATACCTATGCCGTGCTGCAGGGCGTCGACAAAATCGTGCCCACCGATGTCTACGTCACCGGCTGCCCGCCGCGCCCTGAGAATCTTTTCTACGCGCTGCTTAAACTGCAGGACAAAATCGATACCATGACGCTGGCCAAGAGGCCCACGGAAGTTCGCCTCGATCCGAACATGCTCGATAACTTCAAGCGCCAGGTGATGATCGCACAGACTTTACAACCCAAATAGATTTGTGTGGGGACGGGCGCTCTCGCCCGTCCGCCGAGCGAAGCTCGGCTTGCACTCTCCACAGGCTATGCCAAAC
>JBAWBG010000307.1:0-4857 GCA_049589695.1 Candidatus Sulfotelmatobacter sp.
GGTTTTGTTGGTTCTCCGGCTCAACGGTCAGGAGGTTGATAAGGGTGGTGACTTTTTTCGTCACATCTATGGTCGTGTCCATCATGTTCTCCTCTACAAGAGCTGTTTCTATGTCCTTACACTATGAAGACGATTCCGGGGAGCAAAACGAATCGGTCCGGCAAGAAAAAACGCACTCCCATTAGCGGAAGCAGGAGTGCCAATTTCCTCGCGCTAATCGCCAAATCACTCGTCGAGAACAACCTCGCAGCGAATAACAGGGTGGGTAACGAAAAACGGGCTTGTCGTCAGTTGTGCGATTGATGACGAGGAGCCGACTTTACCTACCTTAAATAGGTTCCAAACACCCCGCAACCATCCGAATTGACAGTCGGCAGCCGCAACATCTCGATGTCGCAAGCCTCCGTGGTTGTTCTCTGAATCAACGTTCCGTTGAGTTCAGCTTTTTGTACACCACGCGCTCCTCGCTAGACTTAGCATTCAAACAATCCGGGAGTTATCGCGTGAAGCGGGAATTCAAGCGTTCACTTCTACCGGCCAACTTTCGGTAATGAACCGAATCACCGCTCTGCGTTTGTTGCCCTGAGCTCTACGACTCCCGTAGGTGACCGACCGTGAGTTGCCTCGGAAGATTCGCGAGGGAGCGGAGAAACGGGCTGGAATCACCGAGAACACGGGAGACTATGAGTCCACCTTCAATCGCGGCTACGGCTTCTCGAGAACGTCTCTGGGCAATCGCCGGGCTTAAGCCCGCATCTCGGCCGAGGCGGGCGAATGCATCAATCCAAGCTTCCATGGAGCGCCGCGCGTGTGCGCGTGTGGAAGGACTATCGGCGAGCGTCACCGTGTCGAGCAGACACCACTGTTTTCCGGAGCTGTAGAACTCGCGAAGCCTACGCGCAATCTTCCGGGCACGGACCTGCGGTTCTCCCTCTTCGAAGGCGGGCTTAACAACATACTCTGCAAACTGGCGGTCCACTTCGGAGAGTATTGCGTTCACCATGTCCGCCTTCCCGCCCGGGAAACGGTGGTACAGGCTGGCCTTCACCAAGCCAGTCGCTTTCATCAGGTCGGAATAAGAAGCCCCGTCGTACCCCTTGCGGCGGAAAACATCCGACAGTTCCTGGAACAATTTGTCGTCAGAGATCTTTGCAGGGCGCATGGAACAGCCCTCCTCTGCCCTTAGATGTCCCACATTCCTCTTGGGTTAGACCGTACGGTCTAATTCTTGCCTATTTTCGGACTTAGTTCAACAGCTTTTTCCGAAACTTTTCGGCTATAGCTACATCGAACCCATATAGACCGAAAGGTCTAATACGAAGAACGGCAAAGGAGAATGAGTATGTCGCGCGTAACCTATCACACGACGCAGGTGGATGGCTTGAAGATCTTCTATCGCGAGGCCGGGCCAAAGGACGCACCGACCGTCGTGCTGCTGCACGGTTTCCCCAGTTCGTCCCACATGTTCCGCGAACTGATTCCACGCCTGAGCGACAAATATCATGTTGTGGCGCCGGACTATCCGGGCTACGGCTACAGCGACGCGCCTTCGCCTGAGCAATACGTGTACACGTTCGACCACCTCGCGGATACCGTAGATCACTTCCTCACCCAACAAGGCATCACGAAGTATTCGATTTACATTCAGGACTACGGTTCACCCGTGGGATTACGGCTGGCAACGCGGCATCCCGAACGCGTCCAGGCAATCATCACGCAGAACGGCAATGCCTATGACGAAGGCCTGTCACCCTTCTGGGCAGAGTATCTGTACCCGTACTGGAATGACCCCAATCCAACAAATGAAGCCAAGGTGCGGCAGTTGCTAACACTGGACGCGACGAAACTTCAGTACCTGCAGGGTGTCCGAAATCCGGACGATGTAAGCCCGGATTCTTTCCTCTTCGACCAGGCCAAGCTCGACCGTCCGGGCAATGACAAAATCCAACTGGCGCTGTTCTATGACTACCGCAACAACCCGCCGCTCTATCCGGCATGGCACAAGTATCTGCGGGAAAAGAAGCCGGCAGTGTTGGTCGTCTGGGGAAAGAACGATCCGATATTTGCCCCCGCAGGCGCGGAAGGGTTCTTAAAGGATGCACCGAGCGCAGAACTCCACCTGCTAGACACGGGACACTTCGCGCTGGAAGAAGATGGAACGGAAATCGCACAGCTCATCCGCGCGTTTCTCGCAAAAAATGTTCATTGATTGAACGAAGAAGGAATCTCGAAACCGGTCGCGCATGAATTCCGGTGAGCGAGCGGCGGAGCCAGCTATGTTTATCAAAGAACTGTGGCGCTATCCAGTTAAATCGATGGCCGGCGAGCGCGTTACTCAGATTCAAGTTGGCGAGCTTGGCTTCGCTGATGACCGTAAGGTGCTCGTGCGGGCTGGTAACGGCCATGTGCTCACCTCGCGGACGCATCACCAGTTGCTGGGCCTGAAAGGCACGCTCGGTGCCGATGGCCAACCCCAAATCTCCGGTCACGTCTGGGATTCCCCCGAAGCCCTAGCCCTCGTACGAAAGGCAGTTGGTGCGGATGCCGAACTGTTTTACTACGACGGGCCGGAGCGTTTCGATGTTTTGCCACTCTTGGTGGCGACGGATGGCGCAATTGGCTATATGGGTTTCGATAGTCGGCGCCTGCGTCCGAACATCATTGTTGGCGGAGTGGAGGGCCTTCAGGAACGTCAATGGCCCGGACACCCCCTTCGACTCGGCGAAGCCGTTATTCGCGCCGCTCAACTGCGAGGCCGGTGCGTGATGACGACATACGATCCCGACACCTTGAAACAGGATATGGGCGTCCTGAGGAGCATCGTCCGCAAGCTCGGCGGCGTGATGGCGTTGGATTCCGCTGTCGTGTCCGGGGGTCTTATTCGTGAGGGCGACCTCGTGACGTTAAGTGATTGAATGAGTCTCGGTACAAGAACTGCGTTGAGGCGATAACTCTTGGGTGCAGGACAGGATACTGGCCACTTTGCGCTTGAGGATTCATGCGACTTCATTGCGCAGCAAATCGTAAAGTTCTTTGCTTTATCGAGAAGGGCAGTCTATTCACATCTTCCACGTTGAACTACCTAAAGGATGAACATCATGAGTTATCCAGAGAACGCGACAGTAGTAGTGGTCCACGGAGCGTGGGCTGATGGTTCGAGCTGGCAGTCAGTTGTGTTTCCGCTCGAGGAGCGCGGCTTGAATGTGATCGCGGCGCCAATCCCGCTTACATCCTTGGGCGACGATGCAGCCGCGCTGAAACGAACCATTGCACGAACTCAAGGCCCAGTGATCATTGCCGGGCATGCTTACGCAGGTGCGGTCATAGCCACCGCTACCGATGAGCGGGTGAGGGCTTTGGTGTATGTCACTGCTCTAGCGCCGGACGAAGGAGAGACCGTTGCCCAGGTCTTTTACAAAGACGAGAGCCATCCAAAAGCCCCGCAACTTGCTCCAGATGCAGACGGTTTTATCTGGATGCCCGATGAAGGGTTTGCTAACGCCTTTGCCCAGAATGCTTCAGCTGAACAGATTGCGCTGTCCAAAGCCGTGCAGCGGCCAATTTCAGTTAAGAGCATTCAGGAGCCTGCTCCCGCACCCGCCTGGAAGTCAAAGCCGACGTGGTATCTGCTTGCGGAAGAAGACCGAATGATAAATCCCAAAACCCAGCACTTTATGGCGGAACGTATGAAGGCAACTGTGAGGCCTTTCAGAGTGGATCACACTCCTTTGCTCACGGCACCGGACAAGGTTGTAGACATCATCCTTGAAGCCGCGAAAGCGACGCTTTCTTAAGACGAGAGCTGAATTGTAGGAGCTATCGAGGGCGATGGAGATTTACTTAAGTCCCTGCGTACCTGAACTGCTGCCCAAATCGGTGCGCTCATAAGCAATCTGCACGACATAGCAGTCATGGAGGAAGTCATGAATAATTCTGTAGCAATTGTCACGGGGGCCAGCCAAGGGATTGGACGTTCCACCGCTATCCGTTTGGCCAGCGACTTCTCTGCCCTTGTGCTGGTCGCACGGAATGCGAAGGCGCTTGAGCAAGTTGCCGCAGCCGTCAAGAAGGCGGGGGCCGAACCCCTGCCTCTTGCGCTAGACCTGAGCCAGGTAGATGCATCGGAGGTTGTCGTCAAAACCGCACTTGAGCGTTTTGGGCGAATCGACGCACTGCTAAACATTGCTGGCGCCGTACCTCAGATCAATCTCTTCGAGATGACGGATGAGCAGTGGAAAGCCGGCATGGAGTTGAAATTGCACGGAGCCCGTCGTTTGACGATTCAGGCATGGGACGCGCTAAAACATGCGCATGGCTCCGTGGTTTTCATGTCCGGGAGCGCTTCTCTTGATCCGAAACCGGCCTTCGCCGCCGTTGCCGCGACCAATGCTGCAATCACTGCTCTCGCGAAAGCGTTCGCGGAACAAGGTATTAAGGATGGCGTTCAAGTGAACAGTATTGTGCCTGGCGCGGTCATGACTGGGCGTCGCCGCTCGTTCCTGGAGAAATGGGCACCAGCGCACAATATGAGTGTTGAGGAGGCGACGAAAAAGTTTCCAGAGGAAGCAGGCATCAACCGGTATGGGCAACCTGAAGAGATTGCCGAACTCCTCGGCTTCATGGTCTCTTCGGGCGCAAAGTGGATGACTGGATCATCGCTTCGAATGGATGGTGGCGAAATCAAAGGCATTTAGAGTCAAGTACAAAGATTGGTTTGGATCAGTAACGACAAACGTTAGATCCCTATCGGGACTGCCCCGAAGCAGAAGTGCGCGGATGGCAGGTCCGTGTGGTCGGGGGCAGTTTCGATAGGGTCGTTTGAAGTGAGCCGCTAGCGTTTGCGGCGGATGCGGGATT
>JBAWBG010000308.1:0-38598 GCA_049589695.1 Candidatus Sulfotelmatobacter sp.
GCTTCGAACCGGAAGCCTTTCCACATCGGCGGATCTTCGCCCACCTTTTTCAGAACCTGTTTCACTAGAATCTGAACGCCCGGCACGCCATTACAGCTGTGCCGGGGACTCCGGCAGGTTTTCCGGAGCCTAAACTTTTTCCGCCGCCCGCAATTTCGCGCTGCGTGCCCGCGGGTTGCGATCTTGCTCTATTTCCGATGCGGTTACCGGTTTCTTAGTTAGTACCCGGAAGTACTTGTCCTTAATTCCGCCCTCGCGGAAGGCATCCTTTACGATGCGATCTTCCAACGAATGAAAACTGATCACCACCACGCGTCCTCCTGGTTTGAGAATTCGCGGCGCCGCTTCCAGCAGCGCCTTCAGATCGTCCAGTTCGCGGTTTACGAAGATTCGAAGAGCTTGAAAAGTCTGCGTCGCGGGATGAATCCTCCTGTCGTACTTGTCTCGACCCCGATTCATTGGCCGGGCCGCGGCTGATATGACGTCCGCAAGATGTGCGGTAGATCGTATCGGCCGCGACCGGACAATGGCTCTGGCGATTCTCCGCGACCTCCTTTCCTCTCCGAATTCGTAAATCACATCGGCGAGCTCGCGCTCGTCGAGGTGGTTTACCACTTGTTCGGCGGTACGCTCTGACCGCGGGTCCATCCGCATGTCGAGCGGTCCATCCGCCTGAAAACTGAATCCGCGCGCCGCATCTTGTAGTTGCAAACTGCTGACGCCGATATCGGCCAGAATGCCATCCGCAGAATTCTTGCCGAACCGCTGTCCGACTTCGGCGAACGAGCATTGCAATAGCGTGACCGTCGGAAAATCTGCTTCGGTCAACCTTGCTTGCGCGAATTTCCTTTCGGCAACGCTGAGCGCCGCTGGATCTTTATCGAGGCCAATCAAATGTCCCGGTGCGCCGAGGCGTTTTGCGATTTCGTAACTGTGTCCGCCCAAGCCCACCGTGGCGTCGATATAAGTCCCGCCACGCTGCACGTTTAAAAAGTCGATCGCTTCTTTTAAAAGAACCGGAACATGATTGGCTTCCCTTCCACCACCATGCCCAACCCCCTGAGGGGTGTCTGTTAAACCCTCGCCCACTAGATGCCCAATTCGTCGAGCGTCTTCTCATCGTCAGGCGTGAACTTTTCTTCCCGAACCTTCTGCTGGTACGCTTCGATGTTGCGGACTTCCAGATAAGTCTGATATCCGCTCACGGCAACCTCGCCCTTGATGTGCGCCGCCTCCCGCAACAGTTGGGGAATAAGCAACCTTCCCTGGCCATCCATTTCGACAACCTGTCCCCAATAGTTGACCTTGCTCAGAAACTTTTTCTTCGTGGGGTTGAAAGTGGAGAGCCCGGCCAACTTCTGCTCGATCCGCTCCCACTCCTCGAAGGGATACACTTGAGCAACATCCCCATCCAAACTTGTGATGTAAAATTGCTGGCTGTACTTTTCGTCGATCACCCGCTTGAACTCGGCGGGGATCTTCAACCGTCCCTTTTCGTCGACGCGAGTTGGGTGATTGCCGCGAAACATGCGTAAGGCCTATGCCCTTGACAGCCACTGCCACAGCAACCGGGGAGGTAAAAGCGGCGCGAAATCTGGTCAAACTCGGGTGGTTCGGGCTGTTTGTCGTGCTTCTGGGTCGGTTTCCCACCGGCTCCTCTTTATCAGCTTCCGCTTCCACTGCCTTAACTTGTCTGACCACTCCATACCACTTTGTACCACATCTTAACCGTAAGTTGTTGATTGTCAAGAGGAAACTTGAAGGTTGAGCATCGCTATTCTTGCTGATGGGGCAAAATACGAGCACTTGTGGTTAACTAATCGTACGACCACAAGATATTGCGTTTAGGATTTGTATTCCTTCGCTATTCATTCGCTTCGATTTTTCTTGCACCCCGCGCCAGTCAAGCTCTTTCTTGTGGAAATTCGGGATTTGCGTGAATCTCAGTAGACTGTGTTTCCCGGACGGCTGGTGTGAATCTCTCCGGACTCTACGGAGATTGAGTAGGGCTCGCCTTTTTCGCCGTTCCAAGCCCGGATATCGAAGGCAGCGCCGGCTGGTGCGTGATAGACGGCTACGTTGCGCAAGGTTAAAGGCTGCCCAGGTTTACAAACTTCAGGCGCGTCGGTCACCTGCAGGAAGTACGCTCCCATGCCCGTACCCACCACCTTGGCTCGACCATCGACTTCCACCAGTACAGCCGATTTCTCATCGATGGCAATTTCACGCGGATTCTTCGACCAGCCATCGGCAACGATGCGCGCCAAAAATCCCAAGCTACGGCCCATACGGTCGCGCTTTGCGAAGTGACTATCGGTAAGTGTGTTATCGAGACCGGGCGTTTTCAGGAAATCGCGCACAAGGGTCACACGTTTGTTATAGGGATCGGCCAGGACTTCGCGCGACGTGAGATCGGCATCGTTCGGTTTGTCTTCCAAGCAGGCGTAGACGAACTGCCCCAACACCGCCAATCCCGCGCTGGTACCCCCGATTGGCTTGTCCGCGATCACGTGCGCATTAAGGGCGTCCTGCACCGGAGTTCCCTTCCAGAAGTTGACGTAGCGGGCCTGATCTCCGCCGGCGATGAAAATTACCGTGGCTTTGCGGATGATCTGCGCGACCCGTGGCTCCTGCGCCGCTTTGCGATTCGGAATGATCAGCGTGGCGACGGAGTTCATCTGGCACAGTTTATTCACATACTTGTTGTAATCGTTCTTCCCGTGCGCCCGCACAATCAGAAAGTCGCCGCCGTTGCCCTTGCCACAGAGCCAGCGAAACGCTTCATCCAGATCGGTGCCGCCGCCCATCATGGCAATGCCTGGGTCGGTACGAGTTTGGGCATCCAGTTCGCTGCCCACGCGTTTGTACTTGTAAGAGGCTGACCGGCCGATGGCGGAGGCATCGATGCAACACACTAGACAAAGGAAGAGAATGCTCACGAGTTTCATGACCCGAAGAATATACCTCAAGGGCGATAGGGCTAGGAAAACTGAGGCCAAGAACTGCTCTGGTCCAGACAGATTGACTGCGGCTCAGTTGACTCGGGTGTACACTGCGTCCATTTGTTGAGAGACGACTTTCGGAGGGCTTATGCATCTGAACCGAGGCAGGATTTGGTTGGGTGGTTTGGCGGGAGGAGTGGTTTGGACACTGTGGAGTTTTGTTGTGGGCAAATTCGTGATCACTGATGCGCGCTATGCGGCGGCACAGAATGCCGGGTTATTCCTGAAAACGCCGCGCTATCCATTTTTTGTGGGCGCGTGGATCCTTCTGCTGTTTGTTCTTGCGATCGCCGTTGCGCACTTGTATGCCTGGTCGCGTGCGGGAATGGGAGCTGGTCCTGGCACGGCTCTGAGAGTCGGGTTTGTTGCAGGTTTCCTAGGCGGTTTCCCGGGCAACTTCGCACAGGCAACGTGGTCTCCCGTCGACCGCGGGCTTCCCTTTGGCTGGATGATTGACATGTGGATCGGCGCCATTTTGGCCGCGCTGGTTGCCGGCTGGCTGTATAAAGACTGAACGGGTAGGTAGAGGGAAACTTAACGCCCATTTCGATTGCCAATTTCCAATTTGCGATTGCCAATTGGAAAATCGCGCCTTCACAGGCCGAGCAACGAATGCATATCCAATCGGCAATTGGAAATCGGCAATCGAAAATCTTTTACTTTGCCGGCTCGACGAACACTGCCGTGCCGTAGGCCAGCACTTCTGTGACGCCCTGCATCACCTCCGTCGCGTCATAACGGGCTCCGACGACGGCGTTGCCGCCCAATTCGGCAGCATGCATCAGCATCAGGTCGAAAGCCTCGGCGCGGGTTTTTTCACATAAGTTTGTAAGTAGAGTGATGTTGCCGCCGACCAGAGTCTGCAAACCAGCTCCGATGGTGCCAAAGATTGAGCGCGAACGCACAACGATGCCGCGCACCACTCCCAGCGTGCGCGTCACGCGGAAGCCATCCAGTTCGAACTGCGTGGTGACCATGTTGTGGGCCACCATCCGTCCACCGCCTGTGTAGCTGGCTGCCATTGCCGTTCCTTTCTGCATCTCCACGGTATTGTCCTCTATGAGCAGCTAACTATACCGCGAGCGCCGGCCAGGACAAATTGCCGAATTCTGGTTTCAATTGTCCATTGAGAGAGCTGGATTCAGTCTGCTCACTCCAGATCGGCCGTGATGAAAAACTCCTGCGATGAAAGATCGTACTCCACGCGCAGCACATTAGGCTTGCAGCAAATCTGACAGTCTTCTACGTAATTCTGCCGGCGCCCGGCGGATTCATCCACGGCTGTGATATTCCAGTGCCCGCAACCCGCGCATTGGAAACCTGCTTCCATAGCAAAATTATCTCAATAGAGTTTGGTAGAGGCGCTAAGAACCCGCTCGCCCGGCAGCACCACTCTTACCCCTATAATGGCGTGGCTATTATTTTGGTTTGAGGAGGATTCATGATTTCGCGGCGGCGGTTGCTTGAAGTGGGAGGGTTGGGAGCACTCGCGGCATTATCTCCACTCGCGGCTTCCGGCTTGGTTCAGAATGAAAAGCCTAACGAGTCTTCCTTACCGCCATCGCTGGCGCAATTAAAATCTCGCAGGGGAGAAGCAACCCCGATCACCCGGCAAGAACGGCGGGAACGGCTGGAGCGTGCCCACCAGTTGATGAGCGCGAATGCAGTCGATGCCATGGTGCTTATGTCCGGCACTTCGTTGAATTATTTCACCGGAATTCACTGGTGGGGTAGTGAGCGCATGTTCGCCTTCGTGGTGCCGGCAAGGGGAGCGGCGTTTTATGTTTGTCCGGCATTCGAAGAAGGCCGCGCCCGCGAGCAAATTGCCAATGCTCCGGATGGAGAGCGTCCCGACGTTCGTACCTGGCAGGAAGATGAGAGCCCTTATCATCTGATTGCCCAAGGTTTGAAGGATAAGGGCACGGCGACCGGCAAGCTCGGAATCGAAGAAACCGTGCGCTTCTTTTTTGCCGATAGAATTGCGAAGGCTGCCCCCGCTCTCACATTGACCAGCGCAACGCCGGTGACAGCCGGTTGCAGAATGATCAAGAGCGCACACGAGATCGCGCTCATGCGTCTGGCGGCTCAAGTAACGCTAACCGCATATGAAGCGGTTTATCGCGCGCTGCGCCCTGGCATGACTCAGCAACAGGTGGGTGCCCTGATCGCGTCGGCTTACGAACAATTAGGCTTCCCCGGCGAAGCCAGCGTGGAGGTGGATGAGTTCACGGCTTATCCGCACGGATCGAGCGTGCCACAAGTGATCCACGAGGGTTCGATTGTGATGATCGACGACGGGTGCACCGTGGAAGGATATCAATCCGACATTACGCGCACGTTCGTGGTCGGCAAGCTTCCGGAAAAAGCCGGCGACAAAATGAAGAAAGTATTCGACATCGTGCACCGCGCACAGAAGACGGCACTAACGACCGCGCGACCGGGTGTGGAATGCGGCGCGGTAGACACAGCGGCGCGAAAAGTCATTGTCGACGCCGGCTATGGACCCGATTATAAATATTTTTCCCACCGCCTGGGCCACGGCTTGGGCATGGATGGCCACGAATGGCCTTATCTGGTTCGCGGCAACGCTACTCGGCTTGCCGCGAACGTGACCACCAGTAACGAGCCCGGCATTTACATTCAAGGGGAATTCGGCATTCGTCTCGAAGACGATATGCACATCACGGAAAACGGCGCAGAGTTGTTCACTCCGCAAAGCCCGTCGCTGGAAAATCCATTTGGCTAGTCGGTTCCATGGTGCTGTCGAAGTACAACCCCTGCCGAATAGTCTCGAGACTTCTATTTCGATGGAGCTACTTGGAGGTTGTTAGTCACTGAAAAGATGCCTGGCACAGTGTTAGCTCGCATGCTGACCAGATTCTTGTCGGCCTCATTATCGACAACGCCTTCCAGGGTTACGCGGCCACTCCTCACGATGATACGAATCGGCTTCTGAATACCGAGAGCGTACTTCTCCAGCGGGGGATAGTCGTAGATCGCGCGAAACAGACGAATACGCAAACCATCATCCATGGGCGAGGGAGGAAGAACTTCGATCTGGTTATCCACCTTTTCGACGCCTTCAATGTGCTTCACCGCATTCTGAGCGTCAGACTTCAGCGAGGGGCGGACTACTTGCCCCAGCAAAGTCACGGTTGAGCCATCCACTTTATAGGCGATGTAATCGAACACACCGAAGTAAGGCAGCATGAGAAGTTCGTGACGAACCTCCCGGGTGATACGCTCTTGCGACCGCGCCGACTGATCGCGGTCCTGGGTCCATGCCGACGCGGCCAGCAACAACAATACAATCAGAACCACCGACTTGCTTTTCATACTTTGCTCCTTGCTTGAACTTTCTCCAAGGGTGACTGCGACAGTAAACTCGAAAGCTGATGCGGCACAAATTCTACGCCCTGTGAGAACAAACCGGCTTACTGTATTTCCTGTAGTTTTCGAACACTCGGAGCGTGTCCCGCCAGTTAGCACAGGGTGCAGTTTCGATTGCGGGACACTACCGACTTCGCTTATGCTGTAAGCATCCCCCGGGAAGATAGAGGCTGGTTCTTGAGCCGAGTGTTGCAGACTGAGCCCCCAGTTGCGCACCAGGCGCTCGCCGCTAAACCGGCGTGGCCCCCGGCGTGGCAAAGCATCGCCCTCGGTGGGTTGCTGCTTTGGCTATATTTCCCCACCCTTTTCCACCTGATTGCGCAATGGTGGCAGGATCCGAATTTTTCCCACGGCTTCTTCGTCCCGCTTTTTGCAGGGTTTGTGATCTGGCAGGAGCGCGCCCGGCTGGCTCGGGTGAAATTGCAACCTTCATGGTACGGAGTTGCGATTTTAGGATTCGGATTGTGCGTGCTTGTTCTCGGACAAATGGGCGCAGAGATTTTCCTTTCGCGTTTTTCATTACTGATTGTGCTGGCGGGGTTGACCGTACTTTTTCTGGGATGGACTTTCTTTCGCGCCGTTCTTTTTCCCTGGGCGTTCCTGCTGCTGATGATTCCCATTCCTGCTATTGTCTTCAATCAGATTACTTTCCCACTGCAATTGCTGGCATCGAAAGTGGCCAGCACCATGTTGCCGTGGTTGGGCGTACCCGTTCTGCGCGAAGGAAATGTAATTATCCTTCCGGCGATGTCGCTGGAAGTAGCTGATGCCTGCAGTGGCATTCGTTCGCTGATGTCACTGGCAACGCTGGCCGTCATCTATGGTTATCTGATGGAGCGCAAGACTTCTGTACGCGTGCTACTGGCCATTGCTTCCCTCCCGATTGCTGTCGCCGCAAACAGTCTGCGCGTCGTAGGCACGGGACTGCTGGTTCAGTATTGGGACCCCGATAAAGCGCAAGGATTTTTCCACGAATTTCAGGGTTGGCTGATGTTTGTGGCATCGCTGCTTATGCTTTACCTTTTGCATCGCGGCGTTCGTATGATCTGGCCGGAGAAGGCAGCGCCCAAAAGCTAATCTGAGTACAGCTAATGTGGAGCCGGAGCTGCTGTCCCCGAACGAGGCTCTATACTGGACTCGCAGTTTTTCTTGCGGGATTAAAAAACGGCAGCGCGGTTACCTTCACGTTCGTCTTCAGCCGGATGGCCTCGATCGTGATCTCCATCTGCAATTGAGTGCCGATCTTCGCGTGCTCGGTCGCAACGCTGGCCAGGGCGATCAACTTCTTCAAGATTGGCGACCAGCTTGTAGTCGTTGCCTTGCCCACCTGCTGTTCGCCAGAGTACAACGGCACCGCAACGCGCGATGCCTGGGTGGGTGCGGCTGGCGTAAGGCCGTAGCGTTCGTATAGCGCCTCCACATCTGTCCAATCCACTTCGATGCCGACTAGTTGCCGCAGTACGCCATTCTTCGCGTCCAGTTCTAGAGCCCGCTTGCCGATGAAATTTTCTTTTTCCAGGTGCACCATCTTGGCGAAGCCCAGCTCGTACGGCGAATACTTCTGCGACGGAATCAGAGCCTTCTTCGAACTCGTATAGTCCACTTCGATGAGCAGCAACCCGGCCTCCACACGCGCTACATCCAGCGCCAGCATACCCGCCGCGTGCAAATCAAACTGCTTTCCTTTTTCCGCGAGCGCATCCCAAACCTTGACCGCGTCACTCGCTTCTTTTAGCGGGATCCAGATTTCGTAGCCGAGATCACCAGTGTAACCGGTTCGCGAAACATCCACCGGCACCCCTGCTATCTTGCCCGGCGTCACGCGGAAATATTTCAGGTTTGCGATGTCGGCCTCGGCCACGGACTTAAGCAGCTTAGCCGAAGTCGGCCCCTGCAGCGCCAGCGCCGCAACTTTTTCGGAGATGTCTTCGACCTGCACGTCCATGTTCAGGCCATTCTGACGGAACCAGCGTAGGCTGGGGTCAGCCGCCGTCCAACGATAGACGTTTTCTTCCAGCCGCGAGATCGTTCCGTCGTCGATGACCTTACCCTCTTCGTCGCACCAGCAGCAATAAATCACCTGCCCCACTTTCACCTTGTTAATATCACGCGTGATCACGCGGTTCACCAGCCGCGTCGCGTCTTTGCCGGTGATCAGATACTTGTAGAGCGGAGAAATATCAATCAGCGCCGCAGCATTGCGGATGGCGTTGTACTCGTGCTCGTGATGCACCTCATACACGCTGACCGTGTAGTATCCCGACCACTCGCGGTAGTTCAAACTCTGGCAAAGTGGAAAAGTGCGCTCGTGAAATGCGGTTCCAATGGGCAAGAAAGTAGCCTCGAAAAATATTGATCTCGACGCAAAATTATACGCTGGAACGCTCCCCGACGGCGTCATCCCGAGCGCATGCCGCTCTTCAGGCGGAGCGAGGGATCCCTCGGCTCGCTGGTGAAGACGCGGCCTTCGGGGATGACACTCAGTGTCAACCAATCCCTGCAGACAAAGCCGCGCATTCCCGATAGAATGAGCCATCGACTCGCATATATGCGCTCAGCCACACCAATCCTGTCTAACGTCCTCCGCAGTTGGAGCGTCCTTCCCAGCGGTCTCTAATACGCGCACCCTAAACTGCGCTAATATTCCTCGTTCCCATTCTCAATCAAATAAGCGAACCGCTAAAGGCTAAGAGCTTATGGCTAATTCTTACGACGTAATCGTAATCGGCGGCGGCCACAACGGCTTGGTCAACGCGGCTTACCTGGCGCGCGCCGGCAAGAAAGTTCTGGTGCTCGAACGTCGCCACATTCTTGGCGGCGCCGCCTGCACCGAAGAAGTTTTTCCCGGCTTCAAGTTTTCTGTCTGCTCTTACGTTGTGTCGCTGCTGCGGCCGGAAATCATCCGCGACCTCGACCTCCCGCGCCATGGTCTCGAAATTCTTCCGCTCGACGGAACTTTCACTCCGATGCCCAGCGGCGATTACTTGTGGCGCGTGAATGACCATGGCAAGACTCATCGCGAGATCGCCCGCCACTCCCGCGTGGACGCCGAAGCCTACGACGAATTCGGCAAAGCCATGCAAGCCATGTGCCGCTTCGTGAAACCGATTCTCAGCATGGTGCCGCCCGACCCGAACACGCTCAACCCGCGCGAACTGATGAAGCTGCTTTTCATCGGACGCCGCTTTCAGGGTATGTCGAGCTATGACAAATACAATCAGGTGCAGCTCATGACCATGAGCGCCATTGATTTTCTGGATCAATGGTTTGAAACGGACGTGCTCAAAGCCACGATGTCGGCCTCTGGCATCATCGGCACTTTTCTTGGCGTGCGCTCTCCGGGAACAGCTTACGTTCTGCTGCATCATTACATGGGAGAGATCGACGGCGCATTCCGCGCCTGGGGCTTCGCGCGGGGCGGCACCGGAGCAATTTCAAACGCCATCGGCGACGCTGCTCGTGAAGCCGGAGTTGAGATCCGTACGCAGGCCGCCATCGCGAAAATCATCGTCAAAGATGGCAAGGCCAAAGGAGTAGTGTTAACGAACGGCGATGAAATCTATGCCGAAACGATTTCATCCAGTGTCGATCCCAGGCTCACCTTCAACAAATTCATCGATGCCGAAAACCTTCCTGCCGATTTTCTTGAAGACATCAACCGCTTCAAATACCGCGGATCGTCCGGCAAAGTGAACATGGCGCTCGATGCGCTGCCGAACTTCAAAGCCATTCCAGGACCGGGCGCGCATCTGCGCGGAGCGATTTCCATTTCGCCATCAGTCGAATATATGGAGCGCGCCTACGACGATGCCAAGTACGGAAATTTCTCGCGCCATCCTTATATTGATATGGTCATCCCATCGCTCACCGACCCATCGGTCGCTCCGCCCGGCAAGCATGTGCTTTCTTGCTTTGTGCAGTATGCGCCTTACAAGCTGCGTCCCGGACTCAATTGGGATGATCAGAAGGAAGCCTTCGGCGATACCGTCGTCAACACGATCGCTGAATACGCTCCCAACATTAAAGACATTATCTTGCACCGGCAAGTCATCACTCCGCTCGATCTCGAACGCGAGTGGGGACTGAGCGAAGGCAACATCTTCCAGGGCGAACTCTCGCTGGAGCAACTTTTCTTCTTGCGTCCCGCACCTGGTTATGCACGCTTCCGCACGCCCATTCAAAATCTCTACATGTGCGGCTCGGCGACGCATCCCGGCGGCGGAATCATGGGCGCGCCGGGACGCCTTGCGGCTCTCGAAATGCTGAAAGACAGCAAGGGATCTGCTTAGTCATGCGCGAAAATAAATCTGACCGGCGCGACGTAGTCATCATCGGCGGCGGCCACAACGGCCTCGTCACCGCGTTCTACCTGGCAAAGGCGGGTTTCAAACCGCTCGTGCTCGAGCGCCGGACGCAGGTCGGCGGCGCAGCCATCACGGATGAATTTCATCCGGGCTTTCGTTGCTCCACGCTCGCGCACACGGCCGGTCCCATCCGTCCCGACGTCATCCGCGACATGCAGTTGGAGAAACACGGCCTTAGGTTCATCACGCCAGAAACCTGCGTTACCGCGCTCTCGCCCGACGGGCGCGCGCTTTCGCTTTCTCGGGATACGAATAAATCTGTTGAGGCGATTGCTGCTTTCTCGCAAAAAGACGCAGCGAAATATCCGGAGTTCGAACAATCTCTCGGAAAAATCAGCAAAGTAATCGCGGAAGCGATGGCCATCACCCCGCCCGACATCGACCATCCCACTGGAGGCGATCTTTGGAGCATGCTCAAAACCGGCCGCGCATTGCGCAACCTCGGCAAGCGAGATATGTACCGCGTTCTGCGCTGGGGGCCGATGGCCGTTGCTGATCTGGTGGCGGAGTATTTCGAAACCGAATTGCTGCGTGCCGTGATCGCGGCTCGCGGAATATTCGGAACATTTCTGGGCCCGTGGTCGGCGGGCAGCAGCCTGCAATTGCTAATTCGCGCCGCCGGTGATTCTCATCCCGCGGGCACTGCGTTTTTCTCGGCGGGCGGGATGGGCGCCGTCACACAGGCGATGGCCTCCGCCGCGAAAGCGGCCGGCGTGGAAATTCGAACCGGAGCAGAGGTGATCGAAATTCGCGTCAAAAACGGCGCCGCTACCGGCGTGCTTCTCGGTACCGGTGAGGAAATCAGCGCCGCCGCCGTTGTCTCGAATGCCGACCCCAAGCGTACCCTGCTCAAGCTTACCGATTCCACGCATCTTTCTCCCGACTTTGTGCAGAAGCTGCAGCATTTTCGTGGCAACGGAACGGTTGCGAAAGTTAATTTGGCGCTCTCCGGCGTGCCGAATTTCACCGCTTTGAAAAATGGAGATGACGCGGCGCTCCAGGGACGCATTCACATTGGACCCGAGATCGATTATCTGGAGCGAGCCTTCGACGAATCTAAGTATGGAAACTTCTCACGCCAGCCCTATCTCGAAGCTACGATCCCTTCGCTAACGGATGCCACGCTCGCGCCCGAGGGCAAGCACGTGATGTCGATCTACATGCAGTACGCGCCATACAAGCTTAAGGGAGATTGGGAACAACAGCGCAAGCCTCTTGGACAAACCGTAGTGCAGACGCTCGCACAATATGCGCCCAATCTTCCTGAGATGATTTTGCATCACCAGATCATCACCCCGCAGGATATGGAAGACGTTTATGGATTGACTGGCGGACAAATTTTCCACGGGGATCTTGCGCTCGACCAATTTTTCACTATGCGGCCGCTGCTCGATTGGGCGCGCTATCGCACGCCGATTGAAAAACTATATCTTTGCGGCAATGGCACGCACCCGGGCGCAGGATTAAGCGGTGGATCGGGCTCGAACGCGGCAAGAGAGATTCTGAAACAACTGAAAAAGTAGCGCTGACAGCTACCCGGAACGAAGTCGAAGGGGACTCGCCGGCGAAGGGCCGCAGCGATGGCAGCGCTACGATCCTGAAATCCGCTCACCGCGCGGAAGGTCATGTACTTCCGGAAAGCGAATGTTGGCGCTTAACAGTGTCGCTCCGCTAGTAACTTGCGGGTCAGGTAACATTCGTTTTTACTTAGACAGCAGTAAAGAATTTCTCCAACTGACGGGGAAACTCTCGCTCGCGGAGCGTGCTTGGCCGAGGATCTTAAATTTGAGCTGGCAATCCTGGCAACCGTCCAGGGTTTTTACCAGAAACTGCTGCGCGATCTGCTCGGCGGCGAGGT
Organism: Candidatus Sulfotelmatobacter sp.; assembly: GCA_049589695.1. Classification (GTDB taxonomy): domain Bacteria; phylum Acidobacteriota; class Terriglobia; order Terriglobales; family Acidobacteriaceae; genus Sulfotelmatobacter. The sequence goes on from JBAWBG010000308.1 coordinate 12,615, forward strand.
TCCCCTCCCCGGCGGGCTCGACGAATCTGCGCTTCGCCATATTGACCGGGATCTGCCGGAAACTCTATCGCGCATGTATCGCTGGCTGCATGTTCTCGACATGGCGATCACGCCTGCCATGTTACGGCAAGCGCTTACACCGGATACAGATTCCGAAGTCGCCGAGGCGCTGCTGCGATATTTTGTGCGGCGGCGCGAGCCCAGCGAAATCAATCGCGACAAGACCGATTTGATTTCAACTTTTCTGTATCGACATCCGCGTGTTCAGGGCCAGTGGCAGCAGCAAGGTTACGGACTGGACGGGGCTTTGCCTCTTTCTCCGTTCGAAATTGCTTTGATCGAAATCCTTGCGGATACCGACGTACCGTCATTGCCAGAAGAGCATGTGCAACTGCTGCGCAACTTTGATCCGCTGCGCGAAGAAATTGCCCGCTATCGTGATTTCAATTCGCTCATGGATTCCGGCATTGTTTCACGCGTGCGTGAGTTGAAACGCTGGTTGGATTCGTCTTTCTATCATCCCGGGGTGCTGGCCACGGTCGCTGCACACAATGCCGCATTTGGCGCGCGGTTTGACGAGCTTTTCACCAAAGCTTTGGGTGAAATCAAACAGTTCGCGCAGGCCTTGGACGAAATGGGAGGCAGCATCCTGAGTACGGTTGATGGAGTGGAAGTCACGGTCGAGCATGTGGCCGCCATCGAACAGAAGGAAATGCTGCAGGCCGACTACGGAAGCGCACTGGAAAAATTCCGGCGAGTTTCTAAATTGAAGAAAGAACTCGATCGACGTCCGCCGATTCGCAAGTCGTTGCTGGCGCCCAGTGCTGGACGCGGCATTCCTGCCTCAGGTGGGGCAGCGGCGGCAGCCAAGCCCGCGCGAGTGGCCGCGACAAAAACGCCCGCTCCGCCACAAGCGTTCCAGCCACCGGCTATCACGGCTCAGCAAATCTCGGTTGAGGAAGGCAAATTACGTCGCGTCGAGGAATCGATTCGCGTGTTCGTGCGCGTGGCTGATCCAAAGTATCGCCAGATTGTGCCGATGCGCTTCTTCAATCTGACGCTGACCGTTCCTGAGGCCGATGCCTACAATGCCGGATTTCTTGAAGAGAAAAGCCCCCGCGCCGATGTGGCTCGTACCTTGATCCGGCTGGTTTCCTGCGTGGCAAGAGTCAATACAGAGCTCGAAGAACTCAAACGCAGCCAGAGCATGTCTTCGCTGTGGAAGCTGCACGCCGATGCGCTGGTGGTTTTGCTGGACATCGCGAGCACCGCCACGGAAGAAGCCGCAGGCGTTGCGAAGATAGCCGAGAGCTGCGACGCGCCGTCGGCAAAAGCAATTCATGCAACCGTGCAGAAACTTCGTGAACGTTCTGATCTAGCGGTAAAGGCGCTGGCTCACCCGGGAAGCTAGACCGCCGGGTGGGATCGCTGCGACCTCTCGTCTCCTACTCCTTTTCAAAATTGCAACTGCCGGCTGGGCCCGGCGGACAGCCGCGGGCGGCTGTCCCCACACGGGAGGCACTGACGGCTGATACGCCGACAGCTAGTTGATATCGAACTGCTCCTGATGCAGCGCCGGGTCGCTCTTCACAATGATCGTCCGCTTGGTCAGTTCTTCCATCTCGTTCAGCAAACGAGCATTGTTTCCTTTTAGCTCCTTGGCTACATCTGGATTCACGCGGAGCATCACATCTTCGTGCTCCAGATGCTTGGCAATCTTGCGCATCTCCACGTAGATTTCGTTCACAACAGTGGTTAGAGATTTCACGTATCCAGTGGACTGGCAGTAAGGACAAGGAGCGCCAATCGTGCGTTCCAGCGATTGCTTTACGCGCTTGCGGGTAATGGCAACCAGACCGAAATCGTTGAACTGAAGAACCTTTGATGGCGCGCGATCATGGCGAAGTTCTTCTTCCAGGGCCTGCATCACGCGCTGGCGATTGCGGCGTTCGTCCATGTCGATGAAGTCGATGATGATGATGCCGCCGAGATCGCGCAGGCGAACCTGCCGCACGATCTCTTTGATCGCGTCCACATTGGTTTTGACGATGGTATCTTCCAGCCGCGAGGTCTTGCCCACGTACTTGCCGGTATTGATGTCGATCGCTACCAAAGCCTCGGTCTGGTTGATCACGATGTAGCCGCCGCTCTTCAGCCACACTTTCGACTTGAGCGCCTTATTCATCTCTTCGGCGAGGCCGAATTGTTCGAACAGAGGCGTCTCTTTGGTATAGAGCTTCACACGTTTCACTAGCCCAGGCTGGAAACGATTGAAGAAACGCAGAATGCGTTCGTATTCCGGTTCCGTGTCGACCCAGATCACCGAGAAGTCAGACGTGACCTGATCGCGCAGGACACGCTCCACTACGTTGAGATCGTGATAGATCAACGCTGGCGGCTTCGAAGCTTCAGCGCGGGTCTTGATGTCGTTCCACAAGCCTTTCAGGAAACGAATGTCGGCGCGCAATTCTTCTTCACTGGCGCTCTGCGCGGCGGTGCGTACGATGAATCCCCCATGGCCGTTGTCGCGCTCGCTCATCACGATGCGCTTCAGGCGCTGGCGTTCTTCGTCGGATGCAATCTTGCGCGAAACGCCGGTGTGGTTCACGGTAGGCATGTAGACCAAGAAGCGTCCCGGCAGCGCGATGTGGCTGGTGATGCGCGCGCCTTTCTTGCCGATGGGTTCCTTGGCAATCTGCACCAGGATTTCCTGGCCTTCTTTCAATAGGTCGCTGATCTTCGGGATCTCTTGCTGTTCGCGTCGTGGGAATCTCCGTCCGCCGCCTCGCCGTCCGCCGCGCTGCCGGTCAAATCCAGGTCGTGGACGCGGAGCCCGCTGCGTGTAACCCGCCGTCGCCGCTGGTGCACGGACCTCAGCCCGCGCATCCGCCGTGCCAGTTTCACCGGCTTCGGCAGCCAGCAATGCCTCCGCCTGCGCTTGCGCCTCCTCGAGCTCAATCTCCTCAGAGTCTTCTTCGCTCTCCGCTGGAGCGCCTTCCGCCGGATGTGGGCCGCCGGCTTCCGCTAAGGAAGACATGTGGATTTCATCCACCGTAGCGCGGACATCGGAAAACTCATTTCTGCTATCGGAACCTTGCTGGCTGGCGGCTCGGGTTTCCTCCTCAAATTCTTCGTAACCCTCATCGGACGATTGTTCATAGCGCACAGTATCCGCTTCTTCTTCGTCGATCGTCTCTTCTTCCAGGGTTCCCGGCGAGGCGAAAGCTGCGACCTCCTGAGCGGCTGCGGCCACCGCTTCTTGCGGAAGGTCGGGAATAACTCTTCCCTGATCTTCTTCCTCCAAAGCCTCTTCTATCGCCTCAGGAATCACCGCTCCCGCAGCATCCCGTCGATGAAATTCCCGGTTCCAATCCACAGAAGTTGCGGCCGACCCTATAGGTTTTTCCTGCTCAGGCGGCGCATCGTCGTGCGGTTCGCGTTCTTTAAACCGCGGTCGTGCAGCCGCGTCGGGACTGGCGAAAATGGGTTCGTCGTCCGGGAAACTGGCAGCGATCGGAGCAGTGGCTTCGGTACCCGCTCCGGTAGCGTCCGCAAATTCTCGTGCTTCTACCCGATCATTTGCTCGGTCTGCTTCTCGATCTTCCGGAGCTCGCCACGGTTGCGATGCGGCTGGTTGCGATAATCCGCGGTACTTGGAAATCGATTCTCCGGGAAGGATGATCGGCTGGTAGCGCGCCGGCGGCCCAAATTGCTGGCTTCTGTTCGACTCCTGATGACGCGGAATTACAGGAGGAGGTGCAGTTTCCAATACAGGAGCTGCTATGCGAGGTTCAGTACCTCGTTCGCGGACCTCATTACGAGCATCACGAACGTCGCCGCGTCCATCGCGACGTCCGCCACGACGGCGGCGGCGTCCGCGCCAGCCTCCGCGCTCCGAGTCTCGACCTGAAGAACTCTCTGGGCCAGCTGGGGCTGATAACGAAGGTTGACCCTCCGCATCTCCTTCCATACCCTCCAATTCTCCGCCGGCGGTGCCTTCGAACGCTTCCGCCGCAGCCGGACCATCTCCAGCCAATTGCACGCCGGCAGAGGCATCGTCGGATCGCAGTGGCTGCGGACGCATGTCCTGCACGCCGCGATTCGCCGGAACCACGTCGGTGACATCCTCGTCGTGTTCTTCCAACTCCATAAAGTCGGACACGTAGAGAAAGGCGTCGCGCTCCAAGCCGATGTCGACGAAAGCCGACTGCATGCCGGGAAGGACTCGGGTAACACGACCCTTGTATATGGATCCGGCTAAGGTGTATTCATTTTCGCGCTCGAGGTAAATTTCCGCGAGCAGATCATCTTCCACTAGCCCCACCTTGGTTTCATGCGGGGTGGAAGAAACAAACAACTCTTTATTCATGGACACTCCGGTCCCGCCCGAGTACTAAAGTCGGACGGGCTTCACCGGGGCGAAGTGAGGAAGGAAAAGGGGAGAATTGAGCGTCGCGATGCTGGCCCCGGATAAGGGACGGCTAGGGTCGAAGAAGCCTTCTTCTGACCGAATCCGCTGCACAAGCTTGGGTATCTTCTGCACTATTCGCTTTCGTCTGCCGGGTTTGTGACCGCACTCTCAGACCGTTTCCGGTCGGGGGGCCGTTTCCCTGCCAGCAGCTTTTATTGCTTCAATCCTGCCCGGCCTTCGACTGTTCGAATCGCCGGTGAAATGCCCCCTTTACGCGAGGGCGATCGAACCGTTTACCTTTAAACTTCCGCTGCAAATCTTCATGATCCCTTAGCCGACTCGTCCAATCCTGATTAAAATCCCTGGCTAACCCGGCTAATTCACAAATCGGCGCATACGAACATTCATTACCATCCCCAGCGCCAGGAACATGAACAGAACGGAAGACCCACCGTAGCTCATCAGCGGCAGAGGTATTCCGGTGACCGGCATAAAACCGACCACCATGCCGACATTGACCAGGATATGGAAGCTAAGCACAGCCACCACACCCATCACCACGAACGTGCCAGCGCGGTCGGGCGCTGTTTGCGCGTTCTGCGTCAAACGCATCAGCACAATGAAGTATAACAGCAGAACCCCCAGTGCGCCGACGAATCCATGCTCTTCAGAAAAAGCCGCAAAAATAAAATCCGTTTGTGGAACTGGCAGAAATGCGCCATGTGTTTGCGATCCTTTCCCACCCCATAAACCTCCAGAACCTACCGCGATCAGGGATTGCTCAACTTGATACCCAGAGCCTTGGGGATCGGCGTCGGGCTCGAGGAAACTGGTAAGTCGCTGTTTCTGATAGCTCTTTAGAATATGCACTCGGGGTACAAAAAAGACGGCACCTATGCCGATGCCAGCCATCACAGCCACGAGGAGGCCCTGCTTCCACTGCATTCCGCCCAGAAAGACCCCCATGATGGCAATCGGGATGTATGTGAGAGCTGTTCCGAGATCGGGTTGCTTCAAGACCAGAAGCATCGGAACCACTACGATGGCTCCGGCTTTCATGAAATCTGGCCAGGAAAGTTCGCGATTCCGCAGATCCGCGAAAAACTTCGCCATCGCCAGGATGAGGATCAGTTTGACCCACTCGGAGGGCTGAAAGTGGTTGCCGCCGGGCATCTTGATCCAGCGCTTCGCACCCAAATACTTCTGCCCAAAAACCAGCACGGCCATCAACGAAGCGACGCCGGCAATGTAGAACCAATGGATTCTTTCCAAAAGCGCCTGATAATTCAGCAGGCTGATCAGAAACATCGCTCCCACGCCCGCTGCGACCCAATACATCTGTTTTATGTGCGAGCCGGCAAACTTGGTGTGGATGGTGGCGCTGCGGATCTCCATCACTCCCAAGCCGCAGATCATGAGGACAAAGACCAGCAGCAGCCAGTCGAAATCGCGGAATGAAACGTAACGTGACATAAAGAAGCTTCTAGCTTTTAGCTCCTGGCTTCTAGCTTTTCGGGAAGCAGTTCCTCAATTCCTTAATACATACCCGGCGCTGCCGTTGCCAATGCCGATGGCCTGTTCGGCAACTCCAGCGAAAAGCGGCCGCCTTGCAACTTGTCACCATCGGGCGCTGTCCACAGAGCGCCAATGTCAACTTTGCCATCGCTCTTCGGCTTCTCTGCTAACTTGTTGGGTATGCGGCGTTGCTTATCGACATAGGCCTTGAGCACTTGCGTGGCGATACGGGCCGCCAGCTTGCCATGCTCGCCGCCTTGAAAAAGAACGCATATTACAATGTCGGGATTCCGCCGCGGAGTAAAGCCAACGAACCAGCCATTCTGCGCGAGATCTTCGCTATTCTTGAATTTGGCGCGCGTGGCCAACGAAACAATCTGTGCCGAGCCCGTCTTGCCTGCGATATCAATTCCGGGGATATGCGCTGACGGCGCCGTCCCTTCCGGCAGGAGAACCCGCGACATCGCATCCGTGATGTAGGTCCATCCGTTGGGATCGATGGGAACGGTTTTTGTTTCCGTCACGTGACTGGTCTCGATGTAGCCGCTGGGCAGCTCTTGCGGATCGACTACGTGGGGCACAACCATGCGGCCACCCATGGAGATTGCGGAGATGGCGCGGAGCAACTGCACGGGCGTGAGCGCGACCGCGCCTTGGCCGATGCCGACCGAGATTGTCTCCCCCGCAAACCATTTTTGTTTGAAGTTGCGGATCTTCCACTCTTCGGAGGGCATTACGCCGCTCACTTCGTTGGGCAAATCAATTCCAGTTTTCTGGCCTAACCCAAACGCGGTGGCCCATTTGGCGATGCGCTCGATGCCAAGCTTTTCCGCGAGCGTGTAAAAGAATACATCGCAGGACTGGTAGATGGCTTTTTCCAGATTGACCGCGCCATGTCCGCTTTTCACCCAGCAGCCAAACCGGCGTCCGTAGAACTCCGCGCCGCCGGTGCAGTTCACATGCAGATCCTGGGCGATGCCTTCTTGCCAGCCCGCGACCGACATGATGATTTTGAAAGTTGAGCCTGGGGCAAGCTGGGCCTGAATGGCTTTGTTCAGCAACGGCTTTTCGGGATCGGTAACCAGCTTGTTCCATTCATCGCGAGAAACGCGCACCGCAAAATCGTTGGGATCGAACGTCGGGCGACTCGCCATTGCCAGGATTTCTCCGGTGTGCGGGTCCATGGCGACAATCGCGCCGTTTTTTCCTTCCAGCGCCTCCTCGGCGGCGATCTGCAGATCAATATCGACGGTGAGCTTCAGCTGCTTTCCCGGGATCGCATCCGTTTCTCCCAGCAGCCCCACTTCGCGGCCATGACTGTTCACCAGCTCTCGCCGCGCGCCATTCGTTCCCATCAAGGCATCGTTGTATTGCCGCTCTACGCCGGAAACGCCCACCACATCGCCGGGATTATAGAGTTCGAACTGCGGCTGGTTGAGCATTTCTTCCGTGACTTCGCCCACATAGCCGATCAGATGCGCCATGAATCCGTTCCGCGGATACAGGCGCCGATCGGCTCTAATCGTATCCAGTTCCGGCAGCTCGTTGCGATGCGCTTCGATAAAGGCCTGCTCATCCTGGGTGATGTCTTCCTTGAGAAAGATAGGCTGGTACTGGGGCATGGCAGCGAAGTGGCGAATGCGGGTCCGCACTTCGCTGGCATCCAAATGCAAACCCTCGGCGATCAGATCCGCGTCAGCATTCAGGTCACGCGATGAGTCGCGCAGCAGCAGCGCCGAAAACGACGGATAGTTGTCTACGATGATTCGCCCTTCGCGGTCCAGAATCTTGCCGCGAGGCGCGAGAATCGGCACGTTGCGGATGTTGTTTTTTTGCGCAAGCGTTGCGTACAGATTCGTCTGCATCACCTGCAGCCGCCACAATCCATAGGCCAGCACAAGAAAAATTGCCAGGATCAGGTACTGTGCCGCGGTCAGGCGGATTGCCGATACTTTTTCATCACGACCGAACATCTTCATCACGACCGAACATCGGGCCTCGGACTTCGGGCTTCCGCAGCTACATACAGTAGCGGACCAGATCCAGAAGCGGATGCCTTTTTTCCTTTTAGGGAAGTGTCTTTAATTGTAATGCGTCGTTCGCATCAGCGGAGTCGATTGGGATAACGAAGGTCACTGGTAAGACTCGCTTGTGCCGGAAGCCGGCTTATGTTCTCTGCTTGAACTTATCCAGTAGAAAATACAATCCCACGCCCAGGAAGGCATTCGCCAGCCCGGCCAGGATTCCGTGGCTCCAGCTCCAATTCAGGGTCATGTTCACCATTCCCCGCGCCACGGTGAAATAAACTGCGGCATGCACCAGATAAAATCCCAGCGTAACCAGGAAGCGGGCGCCGGCATTTTCCACGTCCAACTTGGCTCCGAGCGACGACGCGAAGTATCCCACCACGGTCTTGGCGATGCCGTAGATTCCAATTGGATAGGCACCCAGCATATCCTGCGCCAGACCAATCGCCGCTCCGGTCAAAAGGCCGGAAATCGGATTGCGCCGCGCCATAGCGAAGAAAATAGTCACCAGCAACGGCAAGTCGAAAATGGAAAAGAACGGGAACCGCCGAGGTACAAACGCCTGCAGGAACAATGCCAGCAAAGGCACGCCTACAGTTACCGGAATGCTGAACCGGTAGACTTCAATCTGCTCGCCCGAAGTGTAAGTGATGGGCACGCTAGTGGGGATCGTCGGCCACGGCAGGGGGCGGCGGACTCGGCTGCGATACGGGAGCTTTGGGCCGCGAGGTTACGGGCGGCGTAGTCGAAGCCGCTGGATCTGAAGCAGTCGTCTTTCGAGAACCGGCATCCATGTTCAACGCCGGTCCCTTAGAAACCGTTTGCGCCGGAGCTTGCTTGGGAACATCGCTAGTCTGAGCGCCGCTCGTGGGCGGTGAAGCGGCGGCTGGCGGTTTCTGCCCCTTACTAGGAGTAACGGCATTCGCATTCGTCGTGGGCATGGTTCCGGCCTCGCCGGGCGATGAGCCGAGCGCCCCTGTCGTCGCAGCACGTTGCGCGATCTTGGGTTTCACTAAGCCCTCAGGCACGCCCATCGGCTTCGCACCCGTGCTCAGTCCTGGTGCGGACGTGGCCGCGGGCTTATCGGGCACCGAAGGCAGCCGCTGCGCCAAAATGTCGGCGGCGCGCAAGCGAGTTCCGCTTTCGACTACCGCATCTTCTTCCTGCTTTTGCGTGACCACAAGCACTTCTTCCAGACGGCTCAAATCGGCAGCAGGCTTGACCTGGATGTTCAAAAACATTTCATGGCCGGGACTGACCTTGCTCACCGTGCCCACCGGCAGTCCCTTAGGAAAGATCCGATCGCCGCCGCTACTCAGTACAAGGTCACCAGGGGCAACTTTTTCGTCGCTCATCACCCGCTGCAGAACTACCTCGCCATCCGGCGTTCCCTTCAACACACCCTGCAAGCGCGATTTCTCCAGCATCGCGCCGACACCGCTGGTCTGGTCGTTGATCAGCAATACCTGCGAAACGCTGGGAAATACTTCCAGCACTTTGCCCACAATGCCGTTAGCCGTGATCACCGCAAAATCGCGTTTGATTCCGTCGTTCCCGCCCTTGTCGATATAAATGATCCGGGAGAGATCGCTGCCGCCGGATCCAATGACCTGCGCGGGTACGGTCTTAGCGACGAACTGCTCGCGAAAACCCAGCAACTGCTGCAAGCGGTGCGCCTGGTCCGCGTCTTCGCTGAGCCGCACCTGCTCCAGGCGCATTTGCTCGATCTGTTGTTTGAGCTGCCGGTTTTCCGCGCGCACGCCGCGCAGGAAAAAATAGTTATGCCAGAGGTTAGCGCTGCTGTTCTGGGCCCAGACCAGGACACGCTCGAAGGGAGTCACCGTATCGACCGCCCAGATGCGGATCAGCCGCGTATGCTCGGGGGAATCGCCGCTGCGTTTCACTTGCACCGCAAGTCCCAGCACCTGCAGAAATAAAACGCCTACCAGAATGGTTAGATTGCGGTAACGGCCAAGTACGGATTCCATAAAAACAGTCGCAAGTATCTCATACCCAGTACCGAGAAAGATGATGATAGGACAACCGGAGCGGCTCGGTACTCGCAACTCGGTGCTAGTAGTTACTCGATCGAAATCTTCCGCAGCAGCTTGAAGTCACTGAGCATCTTGCCCGTGCCCAGCACGACGCTGCACAGTGGATCGTCGGCGATCGAAACCGGTAGTCCAGTTTCTTCGCGAATCCGCTTATCCAGATTCTTCAGCAATGCGCCACCGCCGGTCAGTACAATGCCGCGATCGCTGATGTCGGCCGAGAGTTCCGGCGGGGTCCGCTCCAGCGCGACGCGGATCGCATTCATGATCGTCGACACACATTCGCTGAGCGCCTCGCGAATCTCGCCATCATCCACCGTGATCGTCTTTGGCACGCCTTCGATCAGATTGCGTCCCTTGATCTCCATGGTCATCGGCTTATCAAGCTGATGCGCCGAGCCGATTTCCATCTTGATCTGTTCACCAGTGCGTTCGCCGATCAGTAAATTATATTTCCGTTTCAGATAATTCATGATGGCTTCGTCCATCTGATTTCCGGCCATCCGCACGGAACGCGAGTAAACAATGCCGCTCAAGGAAATTACCGCAATGTCAGTGGTTCCTCCGCCAATATCGACGACCATATTGCCGCTGGGCTCGGTGATCGGGAGCCCCGCGCCGATTGCCGCTACCATAGCTTGTTCCACCAGATGCACTTCGCTGGCCTTGGCGCGATAGGCCGAATCCATGACAGCGCGCTTTTCCACCTGGGTGATTTCCGAAGGCACTCCAATCACAATGCGCGGATGCACCAGCATCTTCCGGTTGTGCGCCTTCTGAATGAAATAGTTCAACATCTTCTCGGTGACTTTGAAGTCTGCGATGACGCCGTCTTTCATCGGCTTGATGGCGACGATGTTGCCGGGCGTGCGGCCCAGCATCTCTTTCGCTTCCTTGCCGACGGCCTCTACCTCGCCGGTGTTCTTGTTGATGGCGACAATGGAGGGCTCGTTGACCACAATGCCCTTGCCACGCGCGTACACCAAGGTGTTAGCCGTCCCCAGGTCGATCGCCAGATCACTTGAGAACAGGCTGAATAACGACCTGAGGTTATGGGAACGTGATGAATGAAAACCGTTGCTTGACATGACGAAGTCTTCTCTCGCTTTTTTAACCTTTTGAACCGCTCGATTTCCGGGCGAACCCGGCTCCCACGATCTCGGCGAAACCAACTTCCTGCGCACAAATTACTGAATGATGATTTTTTTCTGTTGCGTATTCACTCCGCCCTGCGCGGTCTGGGCGGTCACCGTAATGACAGCCTCTCCGGTAGCTAGGGGCGGCGTAAAGTAATGGAAACTGCCGTCTGTAGTAACCATCGGCACTTCCCGCCCGTTGACCATCACACGGGCACCCACCTGGGTCTTGCCGGTCACTTCAATTACATGCCCGTGCTGAATAAACGGATCCAGCTCCAGATCGATGGCTTCCGACTGTTTTCCCTTGGGAATGATCGTGAAGCGGTTTTTCTCGCTCTCCACCGACTCTTTTCCGGACGCTTCGTACGACTGTACCATCCAGTAGTACGCACCTTCGCCCAGACTTGTAACCGTGACATCTGCAGTGTTTACTCTTTTGTCTACCAGTGTAGAAGAAAAATAGGGATTTCTCGATATACGAAGCCGGTAACCTGCGGCATTCGCCATCGGAGTCCAGGAGAACTCCACATCCTTAGTTGTTTCACCGGATGTAAAGATCGGCGCCATGTTGGCGGGAGAGATCGGAGTGGGAGGGCCAGTACCCTTCGCCTTTTCCATGCGGGGCGAAGCCGCCTGGAAACTTACCTTCTCCCAGTTTGCCAGCTCCACCGTTTCTCCGTTGCGGGTAACCTCGCCGCCACCTTTTTTCATCAAGATCTCGTGCTGATCCAGTTTGGGATCGTTGTGCACCTGTGCGGTCGACTCCGGAGCCAGCGATGCGGTCGCACCGTCCACGATGACCTGCGATTTCGAACCTTGAGAATAAGTCGCCGTGGAAAGATCCACCGTTCCAGTACTCACTGCCACGGCCACGTTGGTCTGTTGTTGATCGTTTGCTGAATTTTCTTCAATCACGATCAGGGAATCCTGTTTCACGGTGTAGCTGGTGCCGTCATTGAACACCACTTTCGCCATGCCTTCCGAGCCCGTCTGGACCACATCGCCCTTATCGAGCGGCACGTTGTAATCCGCCGCTAGCCAACTGTTGCTGCTACCCTTTTTCACTCGCACCGTACCATCGAGTGCCGTGAAGTGGGCTTGCTGTGCCACGGACACGCCGCTACCCGCAGCCGGAGCCATCCCCGCTACCCGCTCCAGGATTCTATTGGCCACATCATCTGCCGCCTTGATGCCATTTTCAGTAAATTGCGGGAAGGTGAATCGCATCGCCAGCAGCAACAGCAATGCACCCGCCAGGACCATCATGGCCACACTGCGGTAGGTGACCGTTGTCCATGCGATGTGAATGCTCGGTTTGCGACTCGACGAAGACACGTGGACTAAAAACCCTATTTAAGCCTTTTGAATATGCGGTAGTTCAAACGTTACCACAAGCCTGCTAACGCCAAGAATAGGTAATCAACGGGGAACATTACCTTCGTTTGGTACGAACTTTACTCGGGCGGTGGACCTTTCGGCATCTTCCACTCTGCGAACCTGAGTCGGCCAATTCTCTAAGTTAAGATAGGCTGGCGTCGGCAACCCGTGACAGACTTATGGCCTTCCGCTATTCTTCTTCACTCATGACTGGCGTTTCACTAACTCTTTCTTCTTCCAGGCGAGACCATTTCCTGGCCTCGGGTACGGCGATTATCTGGGCCATCGCTCTCGCGAAGTTGCTGTTTCATATCTACTTTAATGACCGCTACGGATATTTTCGCGACGAATTCGACTACATCGCGTGTGGCGATCATCTCGCATGGGGGTACGTCGACCAACCGCCGGTCATTCCATTTCTGATTCATATCTGCCGTGCGGTCCTTGGCGATTCTTTGCGCAGTATTCGTTTCATTCCCGCGGTGGCTTCTTCCCTTCTTGTGGTTCAAGCCGCAGTGCTCGCCCGCGAATTTGGCGGGCGCCGTTTCGCGCTTCTGCTTACCGCCATTACAATCCTGATTGCGCCACAGTATCTTTCGAACGGCAGCCTGCTCACGACCAACTGCCTCGAGCCCAATCTTTGGATGGGCTGCGCTTACTTCGCTATTCTCGCCATCAAACGCAATGACCCCCGCTATTGGCTGTGGTTCGGCGTGGTCGCCGGCATCGGACTGGAAGAAAAGTATTCGATTGCTCTCTTCGGATTCGGCATAGTCGTCGGGCTTCTGCTTACCGAACAACGGCGTGTCTTCCTTAGCCGGTGGATCTGGATTGGCGGTGCGGTGGCGTTTTTGATTTTCCTCCCCAACCTGCTGTGGAACATCCACTATGACTGGCCTTTTATCCAGTTGATGCAGAACATTCGCGCCGAAGGCCGCGACGTCGTCCTTCCGCTGCCGCAGTACTTTTTGCAGCAGACAATTCTGGTTCATCCGTTTACCGCGCCCATCTGGTTGACGGGATTATTCGCGCTGCTCTTTTCATCTCGACTGCGGCCCTATCGTTTTCTTGGATGGTGTTACCTGACGTGCTTTACTGTCTTTTTTGCGCTTCATGGTAAGAACTACTATCTGGCTCCGGTCTATCCGATGCTATTGGCTGCCGGCGCGGTCGTGATTGAATCGGCAATCGACGGCAAGAAAGATGCAAAGCTAAATGGGGCGAAAGCGTCTCGGCTCGCATGGCTAAAACCCGCGATCATCATCATCCTTCTCGCCGATGGCATTCACCTGGTCCCAATCACGGTGCCGGTGCTTTCTCCAGACAAATTCCTCGCCTACACCAAGACTCTGTTCTTCAAGCTTCCGGTTATGGAGCACGCGCACGCCCGCGCCGCCTTGCCCCAGTGGTACGCCGATCAATTCGGCTGGAATGAAATCGTTGCCGAAACCGCTGTAGCCTGGAATCGCCTTCCCACTGCAGATCGAGCCGATAAAGCTTGTGGGATTTTCGCCCAAGACTACGGTCAAGCTGGCGCAATCGATTTTCTCGGACGCCGCTACGGTTTGCCACCAGCCCTCAGCGGACATCAAACCTGGTTTCTGTGGGGACCGCATGGCTACTCCGGCAATTGCATGATTGTTCTTGATGACCGCCGGGAACGACTCGAACAACTTTGGCAGAGCGTCGAATACGTAGGCACATCCGCCGATAATTCCTATGCTCTGGAGAAAGAAATTCCGGTCTTCATCTGCCGCGGCGCAAAATTCGGCACGCTCGCCGACATCTGGCCACAAATCAAACGTTGGCGCTAGCAATCAAATCGCTGGTCAGAAATTGACGGATGCTCGATGCAAAACTCTGTCCTCTCACGCTCGAGCGCAAGTATCTGACTGACACAACAATCTCTCCCGGTTTTGTTGAGCCGTCGATTTTCCTTGCATCCCTTGACATCCCAACACCTGGTCATCAACAATTTATCGGTACTTCTAAATTGTTTCTGAAATCATCGGACTAAATCGTTCCATCCGCTCCGAAAGCTTCCTCGACGAGGTTATTCATGTTATTAGCAGCTCGCGTCGCGATCTTCTTCTGCCTTCCATTAGTGCTCACGGCGGTTCTCTCCGCTCAGAAAATTACTGTTTCCCAGCCCACCATTTGGGCCAGCAAGCCGGACGTAACCGCATTTGAAAAACTCGAGAACGATCGTCTCGCCGCCGGCGAGCGCTCTATCGACAATCTGCTCGCCGCCAGAGGCCCGCGCACCGTGGAGAACACTCTCGCCCCGCTCGATGAGGCATTCCATCAAATCAACACCGCTGCATACTTCGCCGGACTGATGGAACAGGTACATCCCGACGCCACCTTCCGCGACCACGCCACGGCCATGCTCACGAAAGCCAGCGCTGCGCAGACCGCGATCGCCCTCAATCACGATGTTTACAACGCGCTCGCCGCGCTTGATCTTTCCAAAGTCGACTCAGCGACGCGTTACTACGTAACTCGCCAACTTCTCGAATTTCGACTCGCCGGTGTCGACAAGGACGACGCCACGCGCACCCGTCTGAAAAAATTAAGCGATCAGGCAACAGAAGAACAGTCCATGTTCGATCGCAATATTTCCGACGGACAAAAGACCATCGAGGCTGACCCATCTGAACTCGATGGCCTACCACAGGATTACATCGATCGCCACAAGCCGGGCGCAAATGGAAAGATACGCCTCACCACCGATTATCCTGACGCGCTTCCTGTCTTCAGTTTCGCCAAGAGCGATTCTCTGCGCCGCCGCATGACCCTCGCCTTTAATACTCGTGCCTATCCGAAGAATCTGGAAGTCCTCACCAGCCTGATGAAGACTCGTTATGAAATTGCGACGCTGCTTGGCTATCCGTCGTGGGCCGACTACAACGCCGCCGACAAGATGATCGCGAAAGGCCACAACATCGCCGACTTCATTCAGCAGGTAAACGACGCGTCCCACGCCCTGTCCGAACGCGAGTTTCAAATGTTGTTAACCGAAAAACAAAAGACCGATCCTGACGCGAAAGAAATCTGGGATTACGAACGCGGCTACCTCTCCGAGTTAGTTCGCCGCACGAAGTACAATTTCGACTCTCAGTCCGTGCGTCCGTATTTTCCGTTCATGGAAGTAAAGCAAGGCATTCTCGATACCGCAGCTGATCTCTTCCACGTCAGCTTCCAACAGGAACAAAACGTGCCTTCATGGGACCCCGCAGTAGAAACATGGATCGTGATCGACAGTGGCAAGCCGATCGGCCGCTTCTATCTCGACATGCACCCGCGGCCCGGCAAGTATAGCCACGCCGAAATGGCTCCGGTGCTCGACGGCATTCGCGGCAAACAACTGCCCGAAGCCATCCTCGTTTGCAACTTCCCCGCACCCACCGCCACTGATCCTGGCCTGATGGATTACGGCGATGTGCAAACTTTCTTCCATGAATTTGGTCACCTCATGCACCACATTCTCGCGGGCCAGCAGCAATGGGCTGGGATCAGCGGCATCAGCATGGAATCCGACTTCGTTGAAGCACCGTCGCAGATGCTCGAAGAATGGATCAGCAGCCCGCAGGTACTGGCCAAGTTCGCACGCCACTACAAAACTGGCGAACCGATTCCAGCAGAGCTGGTCGAACGTATGAATCGCGCCTCCGCTTTTGGGCGCGGTGGCTGGGTGGGACGCCAAAATTCTTTCAGCGCCATCTCTTATGACATCTACAAAACCAAGCCGGAAAATGTCGATCTCGACAAGGTGACTCTCGACGACTCCAGCCGCTACACATTATTCACTCCGCTGCCGGACACGCATCAGTGGGCTTCGTTCGGCCATCTCGGCGGCTATTCGTCGGCCTATTACACTTACCTCTGGGACAAAGTAATTGCCGAAGATTTTTTCCTACAATTCGACCACAACAACTTACTTGCCGGCGACGCGCCGATGCGCTACCGCCGCGTGGTCCTCGAACCCGGCGGATCGATGTCAGCGAATGATCTGGTGAAGAATTTCCTTGGCCGGCCGCAGAATATCACCGCACTGCAGCACTGGATGGCAGAAGAGTTCGACACGAACGCAGGCAGCACGAAAGCGGCGGGAAACTGACTGCTTTGATGCTTATGTTAATTTTTCGTTAAATTCGTCTCGCCCGATTGACCGACGTACGTTACGCCATTAGTCTGCAAGCCATGGCGTCGCCAGACAGAACCTCTGCAGACAGAACTTCGGCTGAACTGGATCGATTACGCCTCGCCTACAAACACGCAACTGACGAATGGGTTGGCACGATTCGCGCTGAAGAAGCATTGGCCACCGTCGACCATTCGATGATCGCGATGGAAAAATGGGACGATGCCCACTTCCGCGAAGAAGACTCGCACACGAAAGCTACCCAGGCACGCGACGCTTATAAAGACGCACTCCGCGCGGTGAACTACGGCATATAGGCTCGCTTCCTGTGCGTGGCGATCAATGACAAGCCAGTCAGGGTCGAGACCTGTGTTTAGGATTTAGCGTTTAAACCTCGCACGACCGCTCGAAGATCCCAGGCCTCCAGAATGCTTCTCGGATAACCTTCCCGAGCTACGCCCAACATAGCCCATCCAATCTCCTCAGTCGTCAAAACCGAATCCGGAAACGCCCGCCGTACCAGCGATAATAACGGCCTTCCCAGCACGTAAAACACCCGATACAATCGCGTCTTCGACCGCGCTCCATATACCGGTTCAATCATCCCTGGACGGAACATATACGCCGCCGCAAACGGCATCCGCAGCAGTGCGTTCTCCGTCTTCCCTTTCACCCGCGCCCACATGGTCTTTCCCCGCTCCGAGCTATCGGTTCCGGCCCCCGACACATAAATAAAAGTAAGGCGCGATTTGCCGTTGGCTGATTTGTCCTGACTTGTATTCACGCGGCACAATATCTCCGCCGCAGCAATTGTGATCCCATACGTTACCCGCTCGTAATCCTGCTCTGTCATGCCGTACGAGGTCTGGCCCAGACAAAAGAAGCAGGCATCAAAGCCTGTCAGCTCGCGCTCGATCGATTCAAAATGAAATAGATCGGGATGTACGACTTCCCGCAACTTCGAATTCTGAACCCCTGTCGCAGTCCGCCCAACAGTCATAACCAGCTCAACACCCGGATGCAGCAGACACTCCCGCAAGACTCCCTGCCCGACCATCCCCGTCGCTCCGAAAATCAAAACCTTCACGAATTTCCTTCCTGGATGAAGATTAGCGGGAACCTTGGAGCTGAGCTGCAGGCAAAACGCGGACAGTCTAAAGCGGTAGAACTTTAGTAGCGCCCTTGAATGAACTCCCCAATCGAAGCGTAAGCCTTCGTCAGCGTTTTTTCATTCGGCAGGAATACGATGCGGAAATGCTGCGTCCCAGGCTTCTGTCCGAAGCCGGAACCGTGGACAACCATCACGTGCTTCTGGCGAATGAGTTCCTTGACAAAGACTTCGTCACTCTCAGGAATGTCGATGCGTGGGAAAGCGTAGAAAGCGCCGCGAGGTGCGACGCAGCTCACGCGCGGCGTCGCTTCGCACCATTTCTGCGTCAGATCACGTCGAGAACGTAGCTTACGCTGCACTTCGACAAGATGAGCCTGCGGACCTTCGAGCGCGGGCTTGATGGCATATTGCTCGGGATGATTTGCACATAACCGAGCCCGTAGCAGCCGATGTATCCCTTCGGTATAAGGCTTGAGCGCTCCAGCGTCGCCGGAGATGACGCCCCAGCCGATGCGCCATCCAGGTACCAGATAATTCTTCGACATCCCGCCGAAGGTAACGCACGGGACATCGGGCGCGACCGAAGCAAACGCAATGTGAGGAGTGTCTTCGAGGATTAATTTGTCGTAGATCTCATCCGAGAAGACAACCAGGTTATGTATGCGAGCGATCTCAGCTATATCTTCTAGCATCTGCCGCGAGCACAGCGAGCCTGTTGGATTATTAGGATTGATGAGAACAATAGCACGGGTACGGGGCGTCAACTTGTGCTCGATGTCGGCCAGTTCCGGCTGCCACGCGTCATCTTCGTTCAGATCGTAAGCATTCAGCGCAATCCCGAGCTTGCACAATATCGCCGAATAAAGCGGATAGTCCGGTTTTGGCGTAAGAATGTCTTCACCAGGATTCACCAGCGCGGAAATGCACAGATCTACTGTCTCGCTCACTCCAGATGTGACGAAGACGTCGCGCACCGTCGTGATCCCCTTGCGCGCGGCTTCGCCACGAATCGCTTCGAGCGCTTCGGGAACGCCCGGAGATGGCGCATAGCCATTCTTGCCTTCGCGCATCGCCTTGTAGGCAGCTTCAATAATGTGTGAAGGAGTTTTGAAATCGAAGTTCAGCGGATCGCCAACATTCAGTGGGAGAACTTTGTGTCCCTGTTGGATGACTTCGTCGGCCACGCAGGCGAGGTCTCGAATAGCGTAGCGAACATTGTCGAGGCGGGCGGCGGCGGTGACTTCACGGGCTTGAGTGGTGGGCATTGATAAGACCCAATCTTAAACACAGGGGTCACAGAGGATCACCGGGTAATTCTAACCGATTGCCTTACCCTGCGTTCCCCTGTGCCCTCTGTTAAAGGCTTTTACTCTCCGCGATCGATCTGGGCTCTTTGCAGCGTGTCTGAGTAATCGACGTAGACCGACTTCCATTCCGTATAGAAATCAATCGCGCCGATGCCGCCTTCGCGATGGCCGTTGCCGGTGGCTTTGGTACCGCCGAACGGCAGGTGAACTTCGGCCCCGATTGTGGGTGCGTTGATGTAGGTGATGCCGGTGTCGAGGTCACGGATGGCGGCGAAAGCCTTGTTCACGTCTTTGGTGTAGAGAGCAGATGAAAGCCCGTATTCGATGCCGTTGGAGATTTCAACGGCGTCTTCAAGATCGTCACACGAAATGATCGACACGACGGGACCGAAGATTTCCTCTTGCGCGATGCGCATCGTAGGATCGACATCGGAAAAAACTGTCGGCTCCATGAACCAGCCGTATTGATAATCGCCTTTGTCGAGGCGATTGCCGCCGCACATCAGCTTCGCGCCTTCGTTCTTGCCGATCTCGACATAACTGAGATCGGTTTGAAGCTGCTTCTCGTTGATGGCTGGTCCCATTTCCGTGGTCTCGTCGAGGCCGTTGCCAACTTTTAACTTTTTGGCACGAGCGACGTAGCGTTCGATGAACTCGCGATAGACGCCTTTCTGCACAATGATGCGGCTGGTTGCGGTGCAACGCTGGCCGGTGGTGCCGAATCCGCCCCAGAGGCCGCCTTCGATCGCGAGTTCGAGATTGGCGTCGTCCAGCACGATCATGGGATTCTTGCCCCCAAGTTCGAGCGAGCAGTGTTTGAAACTCTTGGCCGCGATGCCGCCAATGATGCGGCCTACGGCGGATGATCCGGTCAGCGAAATGGCGCGCACGTCGGGGTGCTCGGCCAGCGGCGTGCCTACGTCGGGACCAAAACCGGCGACGATGTTGATCACGCCCTTCGGCAAGCCGGCGTCGGAAAGGGCGCGAACGAGATTAAATGTGGAGAGCGGAGTATCCTGCGCGGGCTTGATCACACAGGTGTTGCCGCAGACGATGGCGGGGAGCAGCTTCCAGGAAGAAATCGCCATGGGAAAATTCCACGGCGTGATCATGCCGCAGACGCCGATCGGCTGGCGCACGGCCATGGCAAATTTGTTGGGCAGCTCCGAGGGAACTGTAGGACCGAACATACGACGGCCTTCGCCAGCATTGTAATAGGCCGCATCGATTGCCTCCTGGACGTCGCCGCGAGTTTCGTTGAGCACCTTGCCCATTTCGCGGGTCATGTCGCGAGCGTAGTCTTCCTTGCGCTCAATGAGAATTTCGGCGGCGCGAAAAACAATTTCGGCCCGGCGCGGCGCGGGCACCAGCCGCCACTTGGCGAAGGCGCGTTTGGCAGCGTCGACGGCTGCGTCAACATCGGCTTTGGCGGATTTCTGGAAAATGCCGACTACATCGCGCGTGTCGGCGGGATTTCGATTTTCGAACGTCTCGCCGGTCGAGGATTCGACCCACTCGCCGTCGACGAAATTCTTGAAAACTTTGGTTGGGTTGTAGCCTGGGGTCGCGAGAGATGCCAGCGTGTGAGTTGCCATAATTGCTCCTTATGAATGCCTGAGTATTGATGCTACAGAAAGGACGGAAGATGCGGCAAGGGAGGGAAGCCCGTTTGCTTGCATCGGGCTGGACAAATCGATGTGGTAACGCTAACTTTCAACCATGTTCAAAAGATAGACCGCCTTCATCTGCGTAATCATGCTTCCTCTCATGCTATTAGGGGGGTACTTGACCGGTAGCTGGAGATGGAAAGACCTCGAGAAGAAATACCCTGAATAAATTTCTCGCTTTGGAATAAGTCTTAAACGAGAAACTAGGCCTTAGTCGCGTCATTCTGTGACTATAGTATAATGACCATGATCGAAAGGGTGTTTCTTCATGAAAAAGATGGCGGCGGGTGAATTCAAGGTCCATTGTCTGGCGGTGATGGATGAAGTTCAGGCGAAGCGCGAAGCTGTGTTGATCACCAAGCGCGGCAAGCCGGTGGCGAAGCTTGTCCCTGTCGAGAATGAAAAAGACGACATCTTCAACTTTATGAAGGGCAAGGGATCCATCGTCGGCGACGTCGTCTCTCCCGCATTTACCCCGGAAGAATGGGGCGACCTGTATTGATTCTGCTCGACACGAATGTTGTCCTATGGATGGCCTTTGACGCCGACCGGCTGTCGAAGAAAGCCAGAGAGACCATCGAAGAGGCGCGACGAGCCGCCGGGGGGCTAGCCATTTCCGACATGACGCTGCTGGAGCTGGCCATGCTCGCCAGTAAGAAACGCATCCGACTGAACGTAACGGTAGAATCCTTTTTGTCTCAGGTGGAAACCAGCTTTTCTGTCCTGCCGATGAACGCGCAAATCTGCAATTGCGCATTCGCGCTGCCAGAGAAGCATTTCAAAGATCCTGCTGACCGAATCATCGTCGGTACCGCTTTGGCCGAAGGACTCACTTTGATGACCGCGGACCGGGAGATCCGTAACTCGGACGTCGTTCCCACGATATGGTGATCTCCCACGCCTGGTTTGTTTCCGACGCCTTTCCCGGCAAACTCTGCGTTGCAACCTCCTTTCTCTTTCCCCGCGAATCTGCTTAAATCTAATCAAGCGAAACCCGCTGCGCGGCTCGTTTCCTACAACCGTGGTCGACATTCACTCGCATATTCTTCCGGAAGTAGATGACGGATCGAAGTCATGGGAAATGTCCGTCGCAATGTGCCGGATGGCAGCGGCAGACGGCATCACGCACCAGGTGGCGACTCCGCACGCCAACGACCGCTATCACTACGACCGACCTTATCTTCGGGGAGTGGTCGCGCATCTGCAGCAACTTGTGGGCAATGCGCTCACGATCAGTCTAGGTTGTGACTTCCATCTATCGTACGACAACTTGCAGGATGTGCTGGCGAACCCGGAGCGTTACGCCATCGAAGGCACGCACTACATGCTGGTGGAGTTGAGCAATTACAGCGTGCCACAGCAGACGACGGACTGTTTCATGCAGCTTGGCGACCGTGGGATTACGGCGGTAATTACGCACCCGGAGCGCAATCCGATTCTGCGCGAGAGCCCGCAGCGCGTGGTGGAGTGGGCGGAACAAGGTTGCGTGATCCAGATGACTGGGTCCGCGCTTACGGGATTTTGGGGGGAACGGGTGCGGCGCGCAGCGCACTGGTTGCTAGAGCACAATGCGGTGCACGTGCTGGCAACCGACGCACACGACACCGAGAAGCGAATTCCGATTCTTTCCAGGGCTCGCGATGCAGCCGCCGAAATCTGCGGCGAGGAAGTTGCCGATGCGCTGGTGCAGGCTAATCCTCAGGCCATTATTCAGTCGCGGCCTCTGCCCTATTTTCCGAAGCCGGTTACGAGTGGATATCGGAAATCTTCCGGCAATTAGGACCTAGACGCGAAGATAAGAACAACTTCAAAAGCAGCGGAGCAGGAGTGCCCGCTCTAGACAGCTACTGCGGGCTTGGTGCGTCGTGATCCGGAGTGGCGGGAAGTGATTCTGAGGATGGAACTTGGGTTGGACTCATGCGCGGCCCGGGATCTGCACCGTGCGAGACCGGGCTCTGCGAAGTCGAACTGACGGGCGTGGCTGCATGGGAAATGTTCGGAGCCGAAGTCATGGCGCTTTCGGGATTCAGCAGATGATCGTTGCTCGGACCTAGCCCGAGGCTGATGAGCGCGCGCGAGTCTGGAACCTCTTTCGACTGCCATCCATGATCGGCCTGATAGCGGCGCATGGCGTCTTCGCTGGCCTGGTTCCAAGTTCCAGTCGGCTGGCCGGTCATGTAGTGTTCGCGGATCAGCGCTCCCTGAATGGCTTCCGCCCGTTCGGAATCGATCTTCTGCTGGCCGCGCGGCTTTCTCTTCCCATTCTTACGCGAACTCGCGTACTTCACTTGGCCTCTGTGCGCGGCAGAAGTTGTGTTCGTTTTCGAGTGCTTGACCGCGGAGGGATGCGAGCCGGGATGCGTTTTCGCGGGCGACGCTTGCTTCCTAGAAGCCGTAGCCCTCGGAGCCGCAGTTGTATTGGTTGAAGACGTATGCGTCGCGGAGTCCTGCGCAAACCCCCTGGCCGGCAACACCCAAACGCACACCGCCGCCAGAGCGCAAAGAGCGCCCAAACATCCATTCACGATTTTCGCGCGATGTTTTGACTCCAACGGCAAACCTCAGATTCCCGCCAGTCTGACTCTGCCTAAACAAAGGCCAAGCGGAACTGGCACTGACATCATCCTCTATCGGATGACGCAATGCCAGTTCCCATTGGCTGATTCCAGGTTACGGAAGTGTTCCAGGCACGAAGATCGTTCCATCCTGCCGCGAAGAACCGCGCGGGCGGACCAGGAAAACTACGTCCTGACCGCTCTTTAAGCTGGCTTCCACTTTGGCGAAATCCTCTTCGCTGTTAACCGGCTGCTTGTTGACCTCCAGAATAACGTCGCCACGGCCGAGATTAATGTCATCTGCGAACGACCCCGGCTTTACATCCCGCACGATCACGCCTTTGCCCGCCGGTATATCAAGCTTCTCGGCAATCTCGGGAGTGAGTTTTTGCACGCTGATACCGAACTTGTCCTGCTTAGGCGTGCTTTCGTCGTTACCGCCCTCATCTTCGTTCAAGCGCGCCGCGAACAGCTTAGCGCGGTCTGCAATGGTCACACTTGCATCTTGCTGTTTGCCATTACGTACAAAGCCAAGTTCCACCTTCGACCCCGGTTTGCGCGAGGCAATGTCGGCTACCAACTCAGAACCTTTTGTGACCTTCTTGCCGTCGACCGTGGTAATGGTGTCGCCAACCTTCAGGCCAGCCAAATCGGCGGGACTGCCAGGAACCACGCTGGAAATCGTGACCCCCGTGCCGTTTCCGTAAACCCGTGTGATAGCAGGATTTTCGACCGCGTCAAACATAATGCCGATCGATCCTCGAGCCACGCGGTGCTCGGGTCCGATTAACTGGTTGTAAACCTGTACCACGGTGTTCGATGGAAGCGAGAATCCCACGCCCGCGTAAGCATTGGTTTCGCTCAGAATCGCGGTATTGATACCGATAACTTCCCCATCCAGATTGACCAGGGGTCCACCCGAATTTCCCGGATTGATGGCCGCATCCGTCTGAATGAAGGTTTGAAACTGGCGGCCGGGCACAATGTCGCGTCCCTTGGCGGAGACTATGCCAGCGGTCACAGTACCCACTTGCCCGAACGGACTGCCGATGGCCAGCACCCAATCGCCCACTTCCATACTGTCGGAGTTCCCCATCTTGGCCGCGGGTACTGCGCGAGACATGTCGATCTTGATCACTGCCAAATCGGTCTCTTGATCTTCGCCGATCACTTTGGCGTCATGCTGCACGCCAGGAGGATCGTCCTGCAGCCGCACGCGAATCCGGTCCGCCTTCTCGACCACGTGGCGATTGGTGACGATGTAACCTTTGGGGTCGACGATCACGCCTGAGCCCAGCGAACGCTCGCGAATTGCAGCGTCACCATTGGGTCCGCCGGGCCCCCCCTGGCCGCCAAAGAAGCGATTAAAGAAGTCATCCATGCCACCGTTACCACCGCCGCCGTTGTCGTCGTCATCGGGACTCTGGTCGCCGCGGCGGCGATGTGGATTCTTGATAGTCGATTCGGTGTTGATGTTTACGACGGCCGGGCCCAACTGCTTAGCGATCTGGGAAAACTCACCGGACAGCTGCTTGGGAGATGGAACTGCCAACGGAGTAGCGTCGGAAGACGAAGACTTCTGCCCCTCCTTGCCCTTCACGCCGTAAGAGACCACTGTGCCGATTAAAATACCCAGCGCCAGCGTCGCCACGATGCTGAACGAATAAATCCAGCGATGAGTTTTCAAACGCAGCCAAAATGCCCGCGAATCCATATTCCTGCT
This sequence comes from Candidatus Sulfotelmatobacter sp., assembly GCA_049589695.1. Lineage (GTDB taxonomy): Bacteria > Acidobacteriota > Terriglobia > Terriglobales > Acidobacteriaceae > Sulfotelmatobacter. Next base: position 37,642 of record JBAWBG010000308.1, read on the forward strand.
TCCTCCGAGGACGATAAACTGTTCAATTATACCCGTTTACGATATTGCAAATTTAAAAAGGGAATAAGAACAAGGCGGATCGCGCCGTCGCGATCATGCGTTAGTATCCGTTGCTTATTAGACGCAAGAGTGCGGCATTATGTACGTAAAGATTTATTTTGCTTGGTAAACGGTTTTTCCACCGACCACGGTGCGGAGCACTCTGGTGGTCAGGATTTTCTCCGGCGAAGACGCGGTCACGTCGCGGTCAAGCACGACCAGGTCTGCCAGCATCCCCGGCATCAGTTTGCCCTTTTCTTTCTCTTCGAATTCCGCGAATGCCGCGCCGATTGTATAAGCAGCAATGGCTTGGTCCATGGTCAGCCTTTGCGCGGGAAAGAATTCTTGTTTGCCATCCTCGCTCTTACGCGTGACCGCTGCGTAGAGTCCGCGAAATGGCGTTACTGGCTCGACGGGGTAATCCGTGCCGAACGCGAGCGGCACGCCCTTATTCAGGAACGCCGCCCACGCATAGGCTGTTGCTGTTCGCTTCGGCCCTAACCGGTCCTGCGCCCAGCGCATATCGGTGAGCACATGGCTAGGCTGCATTGAAGCAATCACCCTCAATTCTTTGAAGCGCACGATTTGTGCCGGGGTCGTGACTTGGGCGTGTTCAACGCGCAGACGAAAATCGTCTCCGCCGTTGGGCGCTTTCGCTTTCTGCTCGTGCGCTGCTTTCTCGGCTTCGGCGAAGGCATCGAGGGCCATCTGGACACCTTTGTCGCCAATCGCATGGAAACCGAGTTGAAACCCTGCCAGCACGCGCTCTTTGGACATTTCGTTGAGTCTCGCCGGCTCATAGCGCGGCAGGCCGGAAGTTTTCGGATCATCCGTGTAGGGCTCCAGCAAGGCTGCCGTGTGGCCGCCCAAAGAGCCATCCATAAAAGCCTTCAACATTCCGGTATGCAACATCAGATC
>JBAWBG010000309.1:0-7532 GCA_049589695.1 Candidatus Sulfotelmatobacter sp.
ACGACGCGGACGCGAACGGAAATCCGACCGGCAATCCTTTGGCCAGCACGCTGTTCGGCTACGCCGACAATGTCAACTCCGTTCCCAATATCAACACGTCGCTGCAGGTTTTACCCTCGGTCGCCAACAGGTCGGCCGAAACCGGTTTCTATTTCCAGGACGACTGGAAAATAACCTCCAAGCTCACATTGAACCTCGGGATTCGCTACGAATGGAGCACACCGTACGACGAGCGCTACAACCGAATTCAGTTCAGCGATTTCACCGCGCCCACGGGTGTCGGCATCAATTTGGCGAATGTGTTGAGCGCTGCCCCTCCGGGCACGAGCAGCGCGCAGGCGACGCTGGCTGGTGTCGGCATTACTCTGCCAACCACGGAGCAATTGATCGGCACAACGCAATTTGCCGGCTCGAACATGCGGCACGTGCCGGTCTATCGAAGTGACGTCGGCCCACGGCTCGGTTTTGCCTACGCGTTCGATCAGAAGACGGTCGTGCGCGGCGGCGCCGGAATTTATTTCGGCATGAGTCCGGCCACGAACTTTCAATATCCTGGAACGGCGTTCAGCAAGACGGCGCCCATCATCTTCACGAATAATAATTTCGCGACGCAGTATGCCACGCTTGAAAATCCGTTCCCATCCGGATTTACTCCTCCGCAAAACCGGCAGTACGGTCAGTTCGCCGAGTGGGGATACGGCAACAACAACGATCTGGGTACTACGGCGGCACGCGACGCCGATCTTTACATGTGGAATATTGGAATTCAGCGTGAACTGCCGAGCCAAATCGTCCTGGGCATCGATTACTCGGCCAACCGCAGCACGCATCTGCCCTGGTCCGGAACGAACAACAGAGATTTCATGTCGTCTGCCTTGCTGGCGAAGGTCTCCGCTGCAGTTCATTACAACAATGATGTGACTCAAAACAATGGCATAGGATCCTGCGATGGCGATAGCTGCGTGAGCACTTTCCTGGCGAATCCAGTCAGCAATCCTTTCTATCCGATGTTCAGCAGTCCATGTACGCCCACGTCATCATCACCCTGCTTCAACGAGCCCAATTCGCTGTACAGCGCGCCCCAAATTCCTCTCGGCAATCTACTCAATCCCTACCCGCAATTCACCGGCGATTTTGAGGGCCTGATGATTGAAGAAGCATCATCCTGGTACAACGCCATGCAGCTTCGCTTCGAGAAGCGCACGACGCACCATATCAGTTTCGAAGGCAACTACACGATCTCGAAGATGACCGATAATTCATCTGCTGGCCGGAACAATTGGGTGGGTTCACTTGCAAGTGGAATGCCGCAACAGCTCGATCGGCTTTATCTGGAACACAGCATCAGTGGGAACGACGCTCCGCAGCGCCTGGCGGCCGCGGTCGTTCTCGATCTGCCTGTGGGGCGCAAACAATGGCTCGGCGGCAATATGAATCGCGCACTTGACGCGGTGGTCGGTGGATGGTCGCTTGCCACCATGATCACAGAACAGTCGGGTCAACCCATAGCGCTGGGCATGAGCAACCCGCGGCTGGCCAATGGCACGCAACGTCCCAACATCATCTGCTCTCAGCTCAAAACTGGACTCAGCATAAAAGATGTCGCCGCCAATTGGCAGGCTAACGGCAATGCCGAATCAAACGGAGCCACGCCCCCGTTTTCCTTCATCAATCCCGGCTGTCTTGCCGACCCAGGCGATCAGAACCCCGGCAACGCTCCACGTTATTATCCTGGCCTGCGTGTGAATGGCATTCACAACATCGACGCGAACCTTTCCAAGTCGTTCGTACCGAAAGAGGGAATGAAGATCGACCTTCGGGCTGAGATGTTCAACGCGTTCAATCATCCGCGCTTTGCCCAGCCCGATTCCGCCTACGGAGATCAAGCTTTCGGCACGATCACCTCTGACGCGAATGGCTACCTGCCCCGTTACTTTCAGTTTGGATTGCGGTTCGAGTTCTAGAATGTGGCACGACGTCGCGGCCATGACGCGACACGATGAACACCCTGGACGCAGAAGTCGATGGGAGTCTGGCTGTTCCCGCGATGGAAGCGTTCCGTGGCCGTCGACACGATCACAACTGAGTGTCCCGGCTGACATCGCTGGTTCCTAAACCGAGAGGCCGACTCGGCGCAGCAGCTTCTGAAAGCGAGGGTCCGCTCGCAGGGAAGTCAGCCGGCGGTCTTGCCTAAGAAACGGAATCTGACTCTCGCGATCTTGATAGGACCTTTCCAGGTATCGGAAGGCACTGGAGGAGTCACCCAGGCCAGCAAACAAAATTGCCATGTCCCACGCGGCGACGTAGTGCTGCGTGGAAATCAACTGTAGCCGTGCAACAATTTTCCGAGCTTCCGTGCGCTTCCCGGAAAGCGCATAGGCATGGCCGAGGGAAGCAAGTATTGCGGGATTGTCCTGCGAGAGTTCGACCGCCTTCTGCCATTCAGCGATGGCCTCCGGGAACTTTTCCTGCTGTTCGTACACAGCTGCCAGCATCTCGTGGGCTGGAGCGAAATTGGGATCCAGTTCCAGCGTCCGTTGGGCCAGCCCATTCGCCATATCGTACTGACTTAGATCGCGGTAGCGTCCCGCCAAGGTAATGTTCGCTTGCAATGAAAGCGGATCCAATTCCTGTGCTTGCCTGGCTTCCTGTAAGGCCTCAGGAAGACGGCCCATCGCCCTCAGATAATAGCTGTACCATTGATGCGCGGTTACATAGCTCGGATTAACTTCGATTGCCCGGCGAAATTCCTGCTCGGCCTGCTCCCAGTTCCAGTCGTAATAGAACGCAACCATACCCATGGCGGCATGGCCTTCGGCTGATTCTGGATCGAGTTCCAACGCTTTCGCAGCGGCGGCTCGCGCTTTCGCTCTCGCAACTTTAGCCGGCATCACATCCGACCCCAGGATGGAATAGGTTCCCGCCAGCCCGGCGTAGGCGGCCGCAAATGTAGGATCCTTCGCTATCGCTTCCTGAAAGTATTCGATACTTTTCTTGAGTCCCGCCTCCGAACGCTGGTTCCAGAAATACCGGCCTTTGAGATATGCCTCATAGGCGTCCGGCTGTACCGTGCGGCCATTCAGGAAATGTGAATCAACAGAGGGTCCTGTTGCCTGGCTTTGTATTCCGGCCGCGATGTCGTGAGCCGCCGTTGTTTCGAGCAGCAGCACATCCTCAAGTTTACGGTCGAAGCTGCGAGTCCAAAGATGGCGATCGCTGGCAGTATCAATCAACTGCACGCGAATTCTGACTCGGTCTCCTACTCGTTCCACCGTACCCTCGACTAGAGCTTCCACTCCAAGCTCGCGGCCAATTTCCGGGACCGTCTTATTGCCGCCCTTGTAGTGCATAACCGATGTTCGAGATATAACGCGCAGGCTTCCCAATTGAGCCAGGTCGGTAATCAGCTCATCCGTGATTCCATCGACAAAGTACTCCTGCGCCGGATCGTTCGAGAGGTTTTGCAAGGGCAATACAGCGATGGAGCTGAACCGTTTCGCGGGCGCAGATGCCTTGGCTGCTGGCTTCAGAGAACTAAGGGCCCAACTCACCCATCCGTGCGACTGGGCAAACGCAAAGAAAATCATTCCGAGAACGCCAACCGCGGCAAGATACAGACTCAGAAGTTTCCAGCGTGTAGATATGGACAGGACAGAAGCATCTTTCCGAGGTTTGGTGGCGGCTGGTAGGGATATTGCCGCCGCCGCACCTACGATGATTCGGGCTGACGACTCGGTAGCTTCCACCGCGATCGTGACTGGAGCGATGAAGCGGTAGCCCAAACGAGGCAGGGTCTCAATGTAGGAAGGATTGTCGGCGGAATCGGAGAGCACTTGCCGAAGTTTTCTGACTGAACTGTTAAGCCCATGCTCGAAATCGACGAACGTATCGGCCGGCCAGACGGCTTCGCGGATCTCTTCTCGCGACACAACTTGCCCGGCACGACTGAGCAGTACTTCCAGGATCAGATAAGGCTGACCTCGAAGTTTTACCCTGATCCCGTTCTTGAGGATTTCTCGCGCACTGGTACGTACCTCGAACGCACCGAATCGATACTTTCTCCCAAGCCCCATATGCCCCGCGCAGAGGGCCTCATCGCGTTGGCCGCGATTCTACCACCGCCGGCTCTGTGCAGCTGCTGCAAACCGCTTGCCGACAGTTGAAATTATGGCGTTCGAACCCTTGACATCTGATCGAAGCCGATATCATCATCCAGCCAACCTACAACGAATCAATGAGTTAGCAGCTCACCGCCGCCTTACCCAGAAATTACCTTCGACGTCTTGCACTTTTCGCTCGGTCACGAGAGAGTTACGACGCTTCTGAGGTGCAGCGGAGTGTAAGGGGGCAAACGTCACAGAAGTCTTCGCATTCCGGCGTTAGCAAGCACCGGCAGGGAGAACCGTCGGGGGGCGGTTCTCCCATCGTTACATCATGAAGATCAACTAGATCCTCCCAAGATACGGCGTGGAGCAAAACGCAGAAGCCATTCTGCGGAAAAAGAGCGAGCGCAATGCCACGGACCACACCGCCCCATTCGTCGGCTACGATTCAACCTGCTGAGCAATTCTAGTTTTTCTTAGCCTCTTCTCGAATTCAGCCGATCGCGCGGGTTTGTTCGCTAGCGGACTAGGCGGGCAGGCCGATTCGAGTTTCGCCCGACAGGGTCGACCTGCTTCGATTTGGGTGCTGCCAGCGGCTCCCGAGCCTACAGATTTTGCTGTATTGTTCCAGGTTCGCGCTCCGGGTAGCTTCCACGTGATCGAGTTAAACAGATTTCATCCAGCTTGCGCCGCCGCGTCAACCGGGAATTTTCAGACTGCTATTAGAGGGGTCATGACCTGCACCCCAAGCTCCGCACAGAGAACCACTCTCCGCCGAACGGGGGACGCCATCTTGCTTATGGCGATTGTCGTTCGCGATTTCACTAATCTAGATTTGCCCAAGAAACAAAAAGCGGGCTGTTCTCGGGCAAGCTGCTTGCCAGAAATTATTTTCGACTCGATGAGAGTAAGGAGGAACACACCATGTTGTGTGCAGATTGGACGTGCTCTTTTGTTGCTCAACGTTTCTTCACTACCACCGGCTTAAGACGAGCCCTGCCGCATCTCGTAAATGGAATCTCAATGATTGCCGCTCTCCTGGCCGTAATTTCGGCGATGGCTCCGCTCGCCCGGGCGGCCGATTCCTCCCGCCAACTGAATTTCGGGAAGAATGTCTATGTATTCAATCCCAATATGCCGCTCAGCCAGATCCAGGCGACAGTTAATGCGGTGGCGACCCAACAAGTCTCCAATCAGTTCGGAACGCAGCGTTACGCATTTCTATTTGAGCCTGGAACATACGGAAGCACGGCCGCTCCGCTAAATTTTCAATTGGGTTATTACACCAGCGTGGCCGGCCTTGGATCTTCGCCAAGCGACGTCGTCATCAACGGCTCTATCGACGTCTACAACCAGTGCTTCAGCGGCAGTTGCGTCGCCTCCGATAACTTCTGGCGATCATTGTCGAATCTCACCATCAACGTAAGCAACTCGAGCCTCGGCTGTTACGCTGGCGAATTCTGGGCGGTCTCCCAGTCTGCGCCGCTTCGGCGAGTTCTCATCAACGGGAACACCACCCTTTTCGATTACTGCACCAGCCCGTCCTATGCTAGCGGCGGCTTCATCGCCGACTCGCAGTTCACTGGTGGGACCGTGATCAACGGCTCGCAGCAACAATGGATAACCAGGAACAGCATCCTTGATGGCTGGACTAACGGCGTCTGGAACCAGGTGTTTTCCGGTGTCATAGGCGCGCCTGCACAGTGTTTCCCATGTGGAAACCCGTACACCACGCTCGCGACCAGTCCTGTAACACGCGAGGCGCCCTACCTGTACGCAGACTCCAATGGCCACTACAAGGTCTTCGTACCGGCTGTGCAGCGAAATTCATCCGGGACCACATGGGCATCTGGCGCGACGTCGGGCTCCTCCATTCCAATCCAAAGATTTTTTATTGCCCAGCCGACTGACTCGGCCGAGATCATCAATCTCGCGCTGCTGTTTGGCTTCGACCTCATTCTGACTCCGGGCGTTTATAACCTGGATCGAAGTATCGAGATCTGGCGTCCCGATACAGTGGTACTTGGTCTTGGTTACCCGACGCTGATCCCGACGAACGGGAACGCGTCCATGATTGTTGCCGACGGGAAGGGAACTCTGATTTCGGGAATCATCTTCGATGCGGGTGCGAAGAACTCCCCCGTTCTGTTGCAAATGGGCAGCGGCTGCGAACACTTTAGCTGCGGCCATGGCAGCAATGATGCCGCCTCGGACCCGCCGGGTCTTTACGATGTATTTTTCCGCATCGGCGGCGCCGAGCCGGGGAAAGCGACGACCAGCCTGGTTGTAAACAGTGACAACGTTATTCTCGATGACATCTGGGCATGGCGCGCCGATCACGGCAACGGCGTGGGCTGGACGGACAATACTGCCGATACTGGCCTCATCGTGAACGGCAACAATGTGACTGCTTACGGCCTTTTCGTCGAGCACTACCAGAAATACGAAGTGATCTGGAACGGCAACGGCGGCACAGACATTTTCTTCCAGAACGAAATGCCGTACGACCCACCGAGTCAGGCGGCGTGGATGGAGGCTCCGGGTGTCGACGGATGGGCGGCTTTCAAAGTGGCAAACTCCGTGAGCAGTTTCAGCGGCTATGGCATGGGCAGCTATAGTTTCTTCGACCAGGGCGTGAACATTTACGCGGCGAACGCGTTTGAGGTTCCCACCACGCTCGCGCCATCGAGTACGAACGATCTGCTCACGGTATTCCTTAGCACGGCGGGATCTGGAGGCATCTTGAACGTGATCGACAACACTGGAGGCTCGTCGACTATCGCGAACCCGGACACTCCGGTCACTGTGGTGAGCTACCCTTGATAAGTCCGGGCAGCGATTTGACTTTTCAGGAAGGTGGTAGACTTCTTCTATTATGGCCGCTAAAAAGAAACGTCGGAACAACCAGCCGAAAACTAAGAAAACTGCCGCAAAGAAAGCTAAACCGGCAAAAAAGAAGAGGGCCCGGACGAGACTGGCTGCCAAGCGGGTAGTCTCGAAGAAGAGGTCGCAGAAAAAGTCTGCCTCGAAAAAATCGGCCACGAAAACACCGGCGCTCGCAAAGAAAAGTACAAGCGCGAAATCCGGACGCGTATTCACGAAGCGGGCTCCAAGTGCAAGACAGAACTTGGACAGAGACGGGGTGACACCTCCGGACCTGAGTTCCCAGTCAGGGCAATCGGGAGATTTGCAGGGAATCTCCAACCGCGAACGTGCTGATTCGGAAAGTGTGGACGAGCTGCTGGAAGAAGGAAACGCATTTGAGGCCGACGTGGTATCGGGCGTACAGAGCGCAGACGATCACGAAGGGCAGGAAGTTCGTACGCACGAAGTCCCCGAAGACGACGTTCCCGGCGAATACCTCGACGAAGATTGAGTATCGCCCTTGAGAACTTTGGTGTTGCGCGACCTGGGCGGTCTCATTTCTTG
>JBAWBG010000310.1:0-9049 GCA_049589695.1 Candidatus Sulfotelmatobacter sp.
GCATAAGGGATGGCTGATTGCTCACATCATTCTGATTTTCACGGGATATGCGGCGCTGGTGCTGAGCTTTGGCGCCAGCTTGCTCTACTTGCTGCAGGAGCGGCGACTCAAGGCCAAGAAACCGAGCAGCCTGATTTCTTTTCTGCCTGCTCTGGAAGTGATTGACCAGATCGGCTACCGGTCGTTGCTGCTGGGGTTTCCGTTCATGACGCTGGGCCTGATTACCGGCTCGATCGTGGCGATGTCGACTTATGGTCGCATAGACTTCGAGGATCCGAAGATACTGCTCTCGATTTTGATGTGGGCCGTGTACATGATCATGGTGTTCACGCGCTGGAATTCGGGATGGCGGGGACGGCGGGCGGCGGTGCTGGCTACGTTTGCATTTGTGGCCGCTATCGTGGCATGGGCCGCGAATTACTTTTCCGCCATCCACAGGTTTGCCGCCTCATGAGATATCAGCTCATTGGCGTGAATCACAAGAGCGCTCCGCTCGAAGTGCGGGAGCGGCTGGCGATCCCGGAGTCTCGGTTGCCGGATTCTTGCCGCGATTTGACGGCACATCCGGGAATTGAAGAGGGGATGATTATTTCCACGTGCAACCGGGTGGAAGTGGTTACGCATACGAGTAACGGATCGGCGGATCTGCGGGGATTCCTGCACGATCATTTTCATTTGACGGCGGACGAACTAGACGCGCATCTATACGAGTTTCGCGAGAAGGATGCGGTGCGGCATATTTTTCGCGTGGCCTCGAGTCTGGACTCGATGGTCGTGGGCGAGGCGCAGATCTTAGGTCAGGTGAAAGAGGCTTACGCCACGGCGCGGGCGGTGGGCGCGGTGCGCGGCCAGTTGGACCAGCTTTTTACTCGCGCGTTCGCGGTTGCGAAGCGGGTGCGCAGCGAAACGGCGGTGGGAACGTCTTCGGTATCTATTGCGTCGGTTGCGGTAGAGCTGGCCAAGAAGATTTTCGGGACGCTGCAGGGCAAAAATGTTTTTATCGTCGGCGCCGGGAAGATGAGCGAACTGGCGGCGCGGCATTTGATGGCGCACGGGTGTGCGTCGATATTTGTGTCGAACCGTACCTTCGACCGGGCGGTTGGGCTGGCTCAGAAGTTCGGCGGGCAGGCAATCAAGTTCGACGATTTGTATGAGTCATGCGACCGTGCCGACATCGTTATTACGTCAACCGGGGCGCCGCACGCGATTTTCCGGCGCGAACATGGGGAGCAATTTCTTGCTCGCCGCAAAAACAAGCCGATGTTCTTTATCGATATTGCGGTGCCGCGCGATGTGTCGCCGGAGATGGCCAAGCTGGACGGCATCTTTGCTTATGACATCGATGATTTGCAGCACGCGGTCAGCAGCCACGTCGCAGACCGGCATAAGGAAGCGGAACTGGCCGAAGCTATCATTGTCAGCGAGGTGGAGCGCTTCGAAGCCAAGCTGCATGCGCTCGACGTGGTGCCGACCATCGTTTCATTGCAGGATCATTTGGAAACCATCCGGCAGGCGGAGATTGATCGGGTGCGAGGGCGCATGGGGCCGCTGACTCCGGAGCAGGAGATGGCGGTGGAAGCGCTGACGCGCGGCATCATTAATAAGGTGATGCACACGCCGATTACAACGTTAAAGACGGCGGCGCGAGAGGCGGAAGCGACTACGGTGATCGATGTGGTGCGGAGGCTGTTTAATCTGCGAGAAAAGGACAAACAAGCGGCGGCTTCGGAGTCGACTAAGACCAAAGAAGTGAAGACGCGGCACTGATGGGGAAACTCCCCATAGGCTCACGCGGTTCGCAGCTTGCTTTCTGGCAGGCCAATCACATCTTCGGGTGCTTCTCTTGGCCAAGACCATAATGGAACGGAATTTTTCACGCTTGGAACGAATCCGAAAGATTCGCTGCGGCGCCCGTAGTACGCTGATTGTGCTCAAGTGGGGCTTCGGAGAGTACTGGCAGTGTGGGTACTGGGCCGCGCTTGAGAACCGTGGGTCGCGGCTGTTCGCAGCCGCTAGGGGTTCGAATCCCTTAGTCTCCGCAGGCGTACGCGACCTACGGGACGTTAAAGTTTGCTTATCGCGAGAATGGTTGTTGACGGAGCAATTGTCAGCCGGTATTTTCAAGTTGGTTCTCAAGCGCGGTTCAATACGAGTTTCTCAAGGCGGCCTAACGAGCCGCCTTTCGCTTTTGTCCACTATTCTGACCGGGGTCGTCACGCAACATGGCTAGACTCCGCATCGGGTCGCGCGGTTCGCAGCTTGCGCTTTGGCAGGCCAATCATATTTCGGGGTTGTTGCGCACGCGCGGACACGAAGTTGAAATTGAAATTATTCATACTACTGGGGACAAGATTACGGGTGTTGCTCTCGCGATGGTCGGTACCAAGGGCATGTTCACGAAAGAGATTGAAGAAGCCCTTGCCGCAGGACGTGTTGATCTTGCGGTGCATTCGCTGAAGGATCTACCTACCGAACTTTCAGCGGGATTTGAGATCGCGGCAATCACGGAACGGCAAGATCCGCGGGATGCGTTCTGCTCGCTTCATTATTCAGACATGGAGAAGCTTCCGCAACGCGGGCGCGTGGGGACTTCCAGCTTGCGGCGGCAGGCACAGCTTAAGGCGATTCGTCCCGATCTTGATATTCATCCCTTGCGGGGGAATGTGGATACGCGGCTGCGCAAACTTGAAGAAGGCGAATACGACGCGATTATTCTGGCTTCGGCCGGGCTGAAGCGGCTGGGCAAGACGGACTTCGTCAAGCAGGTTATTGCGGCGGAGATTATGTGCCCGGCTGCGGGGCAGGGGGCGCTGGGGATCGAGATTCGCGAAGGCGATTCGGTTGTCTGTGAGCAGGTATCATTTCTCGACGACGCTGCGGCGCGGGCTGCTACCACTTGCGAGCGGGCGCTGTTGAACAGATTGGGTGGAGGGTGCCAGGTTCCCATCGGCGCGTTTGCGGAAGTGCGAGATGGAAAATTGCATCTGGAGGCGATTGTTGCCGATCCGGATGGATCGAAGCTGCTGCGCGAATCGCGGGATGGCGACTTCAATGACCCTGAACGGCTTGGAAACGCAGTTGGCGATACGCTGCTCGGCCGCGGCGGGGATGAGATTTTGGAAGCTGTCTACGGGCGTGGACTGGCCGTTCCGCCGCAGCCGTGATGGGCGGTTCCAGACGTGCCTCACATTAGTGCGCGCTTCCGGCTGCCGAACATTCTCCTGGCCGGAAGCGTGACCGCAGTGGCTGAAGCCGGCTCTAAAAAGGATCCCGCATCGCAGCGCTCAAAGCGCAGCCACCCAAAATTACATTCATCCGCCGTTTACCCGGGCTTCGGATTACGATTAGACGGAGTGATGATCGCTGAAGCAGAATGTTTGCACGGCGACGCAAAGTAACTACGCGCCTTCGGAAAGAATATTCGGAAAGAATAAAAGAGAATCGACCTGTGTATATTCCTGAGCATTTTCGTTTGCGGCATGACGCGGACGCGGTGTCGTTCATGCGTGCGAATCCGTTTGCCATTTTGATTTCATCTACCGACGACGTGCCGTTTGCAACGCATCTTCCATTGTTTGTGCGGACGGAGGGAGAGAAAGTGCTGCTTCACGGGCACGTGGCGAAGGCCAATCCGCACTGGCGCTATCTCGAACAGAACGCAGAGTGTTTGGCTATATTCCACGGGCCTCATGCTTATATCTCGCCGACAAATTATGGGGCGCGGGAGAGCGTTCCTACGTGGAACTATGCAGCGGTGCATGCATATGGGAAAGCGCGGATTTTTGCCGCGGAGCAGGATTTGCATGGGATGCTGCACGAACTTATGGAGACATTCGAGCCGGCTTATCGCGAGCAATGGGAGGGATTGAGTCAGAAATACCAGGAAAACATGCTTCGTCAGATTGTGGGCTTTGAAATCGTCACGACGAAGATTGAAGGTAAATTCAAGCTAAGCCAGAATCGGACTCGCGAGGATCAGGCGAATGTGATTGCGTCACTCGAGAAGGCGGAAGACTCGGTAGTCTCAAGCGTGGCGTGCATGATGAAAGAGCAGGGTCTTGGCAAGGTTCCGGAGAAGAAGTCGGGCGAATGAGTACGCGGCCCAAATCCAGCCGCGAGGTGACAGATGCGCTCCGTGGCGTGCGCGTACTAGTGGGGCGGGCGCGGCATCAGGCGAGCGCGTTATCCGGCGAGCTGCGCAGGCTGGGTGCGACGGTGCTGGAGATTCCGTTCATTGAAATCCGCAAGCCGCGCAGTTTTAAGCCACTGGATTTGGCGTTGAAAAACCTTGGGGAATACGACTGGCTCATTCTCACTAGCGTGAACGGAGTGGAGGCGATGTGGGAGCGGATGGGTCGATTGCGCTTGAGCAATAAAAACCTTGAACACTTGCGGATCGCGGCGATCGGTCCGGCAACGAAGAAAGCGATCGAGGAGCACGGTGTTCAAGTGGATGTTGTTCCGAAGGAGTATGTCGCGGAGTCTGTTGTGCGCAGTCTGCGGAGGCGCGTGAGAGGGAAGCGGGTGTTGCTGGTGCGGGCAAAGGTTGCGCGGGACGTGATTCCCCGGGAGTTGCGAAAAGCGGGAGTGCACATCGATGTGGTCGAGGCTTATGAAACTATTGTGCCGCAAGCTTCGCGCAGGCGCCTGCAGAGTGTGCTGCGGAATCCGCGGCGGCGGCCTCATGTAGTGACATTTACCAGTTCTTCGACAGTGCGGAATTTTGTGGAGTTGCTGGGAGGGCCGCGCTCCGCAAGGCGAGCAGTGGAAGCGATTCCCGGACGAGGCGTCCGGGGCTCCACAATCCAACGTAGCTCCGCAATCCAGCGCGGCTCCCCAATCCTAGGCGGGTCCACAATCCAACTCGCCTCCATCGGGCCGGTGACGTCTTCCACCTTGCGAGAATTGGGGCTCAGCGCCGATATCAACGCGAAGGAATTTACGATTCCTGGCCTGGTAAGAGCTATTACCGCCGCGCAATCTTCCAGAAGAAGCTAACTATTCGGTTAGGGAGCAGCTGCAATCCGCTGGTGGGACGTGCGCCTGCAGAAAATCGGCAACGCGTTTGTAGGCGTCGATTTGATTTTCAACCTTGGCGAAGCCGTGGCCTTCGTTTTCATAAATCTTGTAATCGACGGTGCCGCCGCGTTTTTTGATGGCATCGACAACTTGCTCGGTTTCTGATTTGGGGCAGCGCGGATCGTGACCTCCAGCGAGAAGCAGCAGCGGCGCTTTAATCTGATCGATAAAGTTGATGGGAGAGCGGTCTTCATAGAGCGCTTTGTTTTTTACCACATCGCCCATGGTTGCGAGATCGGATTGCTGCAGGACGGGATCTTCGTTTTCGATTTCGGTGAACCAGTTTACGAAGGGAACGATAGGCACGCCGGCGGCCCAGACATCGGGCGCTTTGGTGACGGACATCATGCTGAGATATCCGCCGTAGCTGCCGCCCATGACGGCGATTTTCTTGGGATCGAGGTGGCCGGTTTTCTTGATCCAGTCAACTCCGGCCAGAACGTCTTGCAGATCGCCGCCGCCCATATCGAATAAATTTGCCTGCTGGAATTCTTTCCCGTATCCGGTTGAACCGCGGTAGTTGGGAGCAAGGACCATGTAGCCTTGATTGGCGGCGTACTGGATGAAACGGTTGAAGGAATTCATGGTTTGCGACGTGGGGCCGCCGTGAATGTAAACGATAGCGGCGTTCTGTCCGTTGCGCGCCATGTTGAAGGGCACGTAGAGAAATGCGGAGATGGTCCACTTGCCGTCGCGGCTGGGATAGTGGATGAGGTAGGGCTCGACCATATCTTCGGAGCGAACGCCGGCGACGAGCGAATGCGTGACTTGATGCGACTTGCCGGTGGCGAGTGTGTACACCCAGAGATCGCCGGGAGCGGTAGGGCCGTTGTGGTAGTAGAGCAGGCGGGCGCCGGCCTTATCGCTTTTACCTCCGGTAAAGGCAGAGTGGCCGCCGGCAGGTTCGTTCACGCCTTTCGGGATTGGCAACGCTGTTGACTTGCCCATTGCGAGGTCATACAAGTAGATGTCTTCGTTGCCGTCGACGTCGGCGCTGAAGGTTAGGTGCTTGCCGTCGGGGGAGAATTCGCCGCCGCGAATTCTCCATTTGTCGTGGGTGAGCCAGGTGATCGAGCCTGGACGAAAAACTCCAGTAATCGACGCGCCTTTCTCACTGAAATCGAGAAGGCCGATGTTGTCATATCCGTTGGAAGCGTTGGATGTGATTAGTATCTTGCCCCCATCCGGAATCGGGCGGGGATCGATGTCATTCGCGATAAAGCGCTGCTCTCCTTCATGCGGCGTGAGCAGGGTGCTCTTTCCCGTCGCCACATCCGCGATAAATAAATTTGAATCCGTGCCCTTGGCTTGCTCCTGCGTGTAGACGATGTGCTTGCCGTCTTTTGACCAAACCGGATTGTAGTTGCCTTTGTCCTGCGGAGTGTTAGTGGTGAGATGTTTTATCTCACGCATGAGGGTGTCGTAGATATCGATCTCGTGGGCGGCTGAGGTTTTTGGTTTCACCAAATACGCGAGATAGCGCCCATCGGGCGACCACGTGGGATCGGATTCAGCGATCTCGCGAGTGCTAGTAAGGTTGACGACTTTGCCGGTCTTCGGCGAGACCAGAAAGATATCCCACTGCTCGTCGCCATCGTAATCGGATTGGTAGGCGATCCATTTGCCATTGGGCGACCAGGCGGGCGCGGTCTCGCGCTGGTCGCTGACTGTGAGTTGAACGGGCCATCCACCTTCGGCGGGAACGAGCCAAAGGTTATTGCGGCCGCTCATGTTGGAGATGAAAGCGATCTGTTTGCCGTCGGGTGACCACGCGGCGCGGCCGACCTGGCGGGTCATATAGAGCTTTTCGATGGTCAGGCTTTTGGGTTCGACTTCGGCGTTGGGCCTGGAGGCGATCTTTTTGGGATCGGTAATGGCCTGGGGTGCTTGAAGAGTCTGGGCCGGGAGGGTTTCGGTGACGACTGTGCTCATGAGTATGACGATAGCAAAGGAAATGAGAGTGCGCATGTGAGTTGTGTCTCGGAAGAGGCTCCGAAGCCAAAGTGTAGCAGAGCGAATAGGAGAAATGGCTGAGAAGAAACGTGTGTAGTTGCTATTGACGGGGAGCGCCGCGTTCGACTTCCAGACGGGTGACGCGTTCGCGGAGGTTGGAAATATCGCGGATGGCTTCCAGTTCGGAGCGCAGATAAGCGTTGTCGAGCAGCGTGCGCATCTGCGTGAAACTGGAATCCATTTTGTCTTCCAGGCGCTTGAAGTCGCTTCTGAGTTGGCTGGCCTCGGAATCAATCTTGACCTTTATGCTTTTGATATCCAGCTCAAGCTTGTTGTCAAGCTGCTTTACGTCGCTCTTAAGTTCCCGCAGTTCTGGAGCGATGAAATCCTGCAGGAGTTGACGAACGGACTGGACTACGTCGGACATGCATTTATTGTTGCCGCAATCCGGGAGGAAAGCAAGAAAGATAATGGTGCGTTGTGAACGTCGGTTCAGAATGGGAAGAATCTCGCAGAGCAGCACATGCAATCAAAGCGACGATCCGGGTGTGAGGCGTATCGAGACACCTCGAGCCTCAATGGAACCGGACAGGCCATAGGCCGCGTCAAAGCTCAACTGAAAACCATTTTCAGTTTTCTCTAGGCTCAGGCTCAGGAAGATGCTGCGATCCCAAGGATCGGAAGTGATGTTTATGATCGATATGCTTTTTAGTTCGAACTCCACGACAATGTGTTTTGTCGTTTCGTAGAATCCCTTTACATCGACCTTATCCGTCATCTGCCAAGTGTGGAAAACAAGGTGTGACGTCTCACCGATGCTTAAACGAAGCTCCCTGACTTCTGCATCGTGGAAGCTGGGCCAATATCCGAACCAGTCGTATAGCTCTTGGGCGCCGGCGATCGATTCGAGTCCGCTCGGGATGGGCAAGGGCCTCATGCTTTTGCGTTTTTGTGAAGGTCTACCGTGCTCCAGGTTTTGTCGGCGGCGTGGCAGATATTTTCGAGGAGGCAGTCGACGCATTTGGGTTTGCGGGCGATGCAGAGTTTGCGGCCGTGCCAGATGAGTTGGTGGGCGAAGAGAATCCATTTCTCGCGTGGGATGATGCTCATTAAATCCTGTTCGATTTTCTGCGGATCATTGTTCTTTGTGAGTTCGAGGCGGCGAGAGATGCGGTGGACGTGGGTGTCGACGACGATGCCCTCGGCTATTTTGAACCATGAGCCGAGGACTACGTTCGCTGTCTTGCGGGCTACGCCGGGGAGGGTGAGGAGATCCTTCATATTTAAGGGGACTTGGCCGCCGAAGTCGGAAACGATTTTTTTCGCCGCGCCCACTACGGATTTCGATTTGTTACGAAAGAAGCCGGTGGAGCGGACATCTGGCTCCAGTTGTTCAGGAGTGATCGCGGCGAAGGCTTCGACGGTTGGATATTTGCGGAAGATTTCGGGGGTGACGCGGTTTACATTTACGTCGGTCGATTGCGCGGAGAGAATGGTCGCAACCAGGAGTTCCCAGGCGCTGGTGTGGGTGAGGGCGCAGGTGACGTCGGGATAGAGTTGGTCGAGGCGGCGCAGGATTTCGGAGATGCGGTTGGGAGCCAGGGGACTGTAGGGTTGTTCCCTTATTTTGGAAGCTGGAGAGATTTTGGCGCTGCCTGGACGGCCGGGGGCGGCCGTCCCTACATGAGTTATCTTACCTCCACGAGCGGCTTTGCTTCCGCTTGGCTTTTTCGGCGCTGCCTTCGCGGACGAGGGCGTCCGCGCCACACGAGCGCCTTCCTGCTGGCCGGAGCGGGCGGGTTGGCGAGGGGTTCGGCCGCGGGGCATGAGGGCAACATCTTAGCAGAGACCTCGGTAACCAGAGCAATGATTGACTGGCTTAACATCACTCGGTAGTCTTGAGTTCAGTCCTTCATCTTCAGAGAGTTTTTATGGCCGTGAGTTCCATTCAGCTCGGGCAGGTGTGGCGCAGCGATGCGGATGGCCAGGATTATCTGGTCACCAAGGTGTACAGCGA